>DATHXF010000237.1:0-86690 GCA_035459785.1 Rariglobus sp.
TGAGGCGCAGGTCGCCGGCGACGCCGGTGGCGGCGATGGCGAGGCGGTCGTTCTTGCGGGTCACGGCGAGCTCCTTGCCGTCGGTGGCGAAAGCCTTGGGGGCGGCGATGAGCTTGAGGTGGCCTTCCTCGGTTTCGCGGAGGCCGGCGGCCCATTCGCCGAAGTAGGCGGCGGTTTCGCCGGAGGCGTCGCGCTCAAGCCACACGAAGTGGGCCTGGGCGGAGACGGCGAGGGCGAGGACGGCGAGGGAGGAGGCGAGCAGTTTGGGTAGTTTCATGGTGAATACGAAAAAGACGGATCAGTAGTTCCAGCGGAGGGTGACTTGGAAGGAGCGGGGTTCGCCGTAGTTGGGATAGTCGAGGGTGGACCAGTAGGTCTTGTCGAAGACGTTGCGGACGCTGACCGTGCCGGTAAAGTGATCGGTGAAGCGGTAGGTGCTGAAGAGATTGACCAGGAAGAAAGAGTCCTGGCTCACGGCGGTGGGCAGAGTCGAGGGATGCGTGGTCACAACGCCGGTCTGTTCGCCCTGCCAGTTCACGCCGGTGCCGATGGAGAGGCGTTTCCAATCTCCGGGCAGGCGATAGTTGATGGTAAAGCGCACAAGATGCTCGGGAACGTTGGCATAGGTAAGGTCAACGGCGTTGCGGCGCGTATTGATGTTGGAGTAGCCGATGCTGGCGACCCAATCGGCGGTGATGGTGCCGTTGAACTCGATTTCGACGCCGCGGCTTTGGGTGCCGTCCACGCCGATGTAGGGCGTGCTGCCGTCGGGGAGGGAATTCGGGGGCTGGCTGGCGTCCACGATGGCGAAGTTGTCCTGCTTGGTTTCGAAGACGGCGACGTTGGCTTCGAGACGGTCCTTGATGAGGTCGGCTTTGAAGCCGAGCTCGGCGTTGGTGCCGAGGGCGGGGCTGATGATGTTGTCGGTTTTATCCTTCTGCGTCTGGGGTTTGAAGGTCTCGGTGTAGCTCGCGTAGAGGGCGACGTTTTTGGTGAGATCGTAAACGAAGCCCACGTAGGGGGTGAGTTCGGAGGTGGTCTCGGCCCGGCCGGTGGTGCCGGTGTAGGCGTTGGAGGCATTGTAGTTGTCGACGTAGGTCTCCCAGTTGCTGAGGCGGGCTCCAAGGATGACGGCGAACGGGTCGAGAACGCGGAGGCGGGTGGTGCCGTAGATGCCGTCCTGCTTGGTATGGGTGATGCGGCTGGCGCCGGTCTTGGTGACGATAGGCTGGGGGACGCCGCCGCCGTTGTAGGTGCGGTAGTCGGGGATGACGTAAGACCAGGGATTCAGGAGGGTGTCCGTGACGGTGACGGTGTTGGCGTCGCTTTCGTAGTTGTTGAGATTCCAGCCGAGGACGGCGTCGTGTTCGCGGTCGAAGGCGGTGAATTTTCCGGACAGGTAAAGGTCGACGTTGTCGCGGATGTCGGTGGAGTCGTTGGCACCAGGGCGGAGGAACAGACCTGTGCCGGTGGTCGTGTTGGGATTGCCCGAGGCGTAAACGGCGAGGCGTTGGGTTTCGCCTTCCGTGCGGTTGTAGGAGCCGCGGAAGTTCCAGTTCTCACCAAGCTTTTGATCGAGGTTGATGAAGGCGGTGCCGGATTCGCGGTTCCAGTAAGTCCAGTCGGTGGAGAAATTGATGGAGCGCGGGAGGTTGGCTTCGGAGCCGTCGGAAGCAAACCAGGGGATGGTGCCCCACATCGGGTTGTCGGGCTCGTTCTTCTGGAATTGGTAGCCGACGCCGATGGTGGTGGTGGCGGTGAGATCGGCTTCAATGGAGGCGAGGAAGCCGCTGGTTTCGTCGGAGTAACGATCAAGAAAACTGTCGGTGGTTTCGCCGAAGACGACGAAGCGTCCGCGGACGCGACCGTCTTGGGTGAAGAGCGTATTCACGTCGATCTCGGTGCGGAGGAGATTCCAGCTGCCGGCGGAGACCGAGGCGGATGCGTCGAATTCCTTGCCGGGGCGTTTGCGCTGAAGGTCAATGACAGCGGAGGGAATGCCGGCGCCGCTGATCAGGCTGTTGGCGCCGCGGATGACGGTGACGCTTTCATAGATGGCGGTGTCGTATTCCTGGTTGGTGTTGCCACTGTAGGAGGGGATTCCGTCCACCTGGAAGTCGGTGATCTGGAAACCGCGAGCGAAGTAGAGCGGGCGCTCGGTGTCGTAGAAGGCGGTGTGGACGCCGGTGACGTTGCGGAGAATGTCGTCCACGCTGAAGAGGTTCTGTTCTTCCATGACATCGCGCGGGACGATGTTGATGGACTGGGGCGTCTCACGAACGGTGAGCGGCAGGCGGGTGGAGGAGACGGCGGGCGTATCGACGTGCTGGACCGCAGTGACCTCGACGGGGGCGAGCTCGACGACCTCGTCCTTGTTTTTATCCGTGGCGGTGGCGGCGGTGTCCTCGGCGCGGAGCGAAGGGAGGACGCTGGTGAAGAGCGCGAGGACGGACAGCAGTGCCGTCGCGCGCAGGAATGAGTTGGGCTGGGACATGGAAGGGTCAGGTTAGCAAACGGGCGGGGCAAAATGCTTACCCGCCCTTGTGCTCTCTTTGCGGAGTCTTGCTTTCGGAAGATCCCCGCGGATGGCCGGAACGATCAGAACTCGATCGTGGTGGAGACGCGGACGGTGCGCGGGGCGCCGACGTAGTTGCTCTTCAGCCAATAGTTCTCGTTGGTGACGTTGGCCACGTTGCAACGGAACGTGAGCGGGAGACCGGAGACCTTGGTCTCGTAGCGGAAGCCGAGATCGCCGGTGATGAAGTCGGGGATCTCATCGGTGTTGAGTGCGTTCACGTATTGCTCGCCGGTGTAGAACAGGCCGCCGGTGAGGATGAGGCCGGAGCGGTCGCCGACGTCGTATTCGGCGTAGAGTTTGCCGAAGACTTCGGCGACATCGGCGGGCGTCTTGCCCTCGAGCAGCGGGTTGGAGGCGTTGTCTTTTACTTGGGCGTCGAGGAGGGTGAAGCCGCCGACGAGAGTGAGCTGCTCGGTGGCCTTGCCGGTTGCGGTGAATTCAAAGCCGCGGTGAACCTGGCGGCCGTCCTGCACATACACCGGAAGCGAGGGAACGCTGACGTCGGTGTATTGGAGGCCCTTGTCGATTTGGAACAGGGCGCCGGTAAAGAGAATGCCGTGAACGCGGGCCTTGGCGCCGACTTCGATCTGTTCGCTGACGAGGGCGGGGAAAGACTGGCCGGCATTGACGACGGGGAAGCCGCCGGAGGTGAGCGGGGCGGTGCCGCCTTTTTCGAGACTCTCCATGTAGCTCACGTAGAGGGAAACGGTTTCGACGGGCTTGAAGATCAGCGCGGCGGTCGGAGAGAGACGGGTGTCACGATAGGAGGACGTGCCGACGCCGAGGGCGTTGTAGTCCTTGGTGTCGATCGTGGAGCGGTTCACGCCGACGAGGGCGGACCATTTTTTGCCGAAGCGAATGTCGTCGGCGATGATGTAGTTGGCGTAGGTCGATTCGTTCGCGCGGTAGCTGGCGGCGGTCGGGGCGGCCGGAGGCACGGTGAGAACGGGGGGATTGTTCACGTTGAACGTGCCCGGCTGAAGAGCCCAGCCGCCGCCGTTGAATTGGGTGCGCTCGTTGATGTCACCGTAAAATCCGACGGTGACGAGATGCTCGATGACGCCGGTGTCAAAGTCGGCATCGAGGAGAATCGAGCCGCCGTCGGTGGTGACATCGGGATAGATCCAGTGACCGGACTGGATCGTATAGGAGCCGGGAGGGCCGGCGACGAAGGTGTTGTTGACGGCGAGGAGCTCGATGTCGCTTTCGCGGTGGGCGTATTTGGTGCGGAGGGTGAAGACATCCGAGATGTCCCAGACAAGGCCGGTGCCGATGTGGCGTTGGTTGGTTTCCGTGAAGGAGTAGGGCTGGCCGTAGTAGGTGTCCGCATCGGGGGCATCGGGATAAGGCACGCCGGTGGTGGTCGCCCAGTAGGGCTCGGTGCCCTCCATGCGGTAGTGGCTGTAGGACGTGTCGATCTGCAGGAGCAGTTTCTCGGAGAGATGCCAGTCGAAGGCGGCGCTGACGAACTGGCGCTCGATGGACTGGAAGTCGGTGGCGGTGTCGCCATCCTGGCCGAGGACGTTGACGCGATAGCCGAACTTGCCGGCGGAGTCGATGGGGCCGCCGAAGTCGCCGTGCACATAGGTGTTGGCGCCGCTGGTGTTGCCGAGGGTGATGCGGTTGAGGCGTTCGGCGGTGGGGCGTTTCAGCACGTAGTTGATGGTGCCGCCGACGTTGCCGATGCCGTAGAGGAAGCCGGAGAGACCGGTGATGATCTCGATGCTCTCCTTGTCCTCGATGTCGATGTTCGAGTAGCTCTCGCTGTTGGGAATGCCGTCGATGCGTTTGGTGGAGGCGGAGTTGAAGCCGCGCAGATTGGCCGAGGGGAAAAAGCGGGACTGCGGGCTGGTGAACTGCACGACCGGGCTGAGCTTGAAGATGTCGTCCGCGGAGACGGCCTGGGTGTTGCGGACCAGGTCGTTGGTGAAGACGTTGATCGACAGAGGCGTGTCGAGCATGTCTTTGTCGCCGAGCGGGCCGACGTGCGCGGTGGCGGGCACGTAGGCGGAGGTTTGCTCGGCGGTGACCTCGACGGGGTCGAGTGTGACGGTGTCCTCATCAGGCTTCGCGGAGAGCGGAGCGACGGACACGAGGAGGGCCGTGATTGAGGCGATGAGAAGGAAGTGCGTGCGTGAAGCGGACATGGCAGGCACGACCATAACAAAGCGCGGAACGGGAATGCTTACCCGTCCTTGCGGGAAGTTTGCTGAGTCTTGCGGACGGTCAGCGGTGGAGAAGCACAAGGAAGGCGGCGAGGCCGGTGAGGGCGCAGACAATGCAGAGGGCGAACTTCCACGCCTCAGCCGCGTCGTCGGATTTCACCGCCTTCATGGGGTCACGAGGCGGGGACGGCGTTCTCGTCGAGGAGGGGGAGGATGCGGTCGATCCAGTCGTTGTAGGCGTCCTCGTAGTCGAGGTCGGCTTCGGCGCGTTCAAGCAGGGGTTTGGCGCCGAGGTCGGCGAGGCGTTCGTCGAGCTTGCGGGCGAAGCCGCAGAAATCGGAGTAATCGCGGTCGCCGAGGCCGAGGACGGCGTAGCGCAGTCCGGAGAGATCGAGCGGCGCCTTTTCGAGGTCGTAGAAGAAGTCGGTGGCGTCGCTCGGCGGCTCGCCGTCGCCCCAGGTGCTGACGACGAAGAGGGCGAGGCTATGCGCGGTGAGATCGGCGGGCCTGAGCTGCGAGAGGTTGGCGACGGTGGCGGTGTCGCGGCCCTCGGCGACGGCGCGCTCATGGGCCTGGCGGGCGAGGGTTTCGGCGTTGCCGGTTTCGGTGGCGTAGAAGAAGGCGGGTGTGGGCGTGTTTTTCATGATGATTGTGTAGTTGATAATTAAATACGATTTAGGGCGGCGTGGAGAATGGCGGACCAGAGGCAGGTTCCGTCGGGAGTGTCGGCGGGGTGGAGGGAGAGGAGGCTGGCGCCGTCCGGTCCGACCAGGTGGATGTGCCGCGGATGAACCACGAGCCGGGCGATGGCGGGCAGGATGACCTGCAGGGTGTGGACGCCGTCGGCGACGGTGAGCAGGCCGTGTTCGCAGGTGATCCGGCGCGGGGAGAGCCGGCGGCGCTGGGTGGCGGCGGGTGTGTGCAGGTCGCAGTCGAGCGACGCCTCTGCGCGGGCGAAGAGCTCGAGCAGCACGGAGAGAAGGGAAGTATCGTGTTCGGTGGCGCCGGGGTGGGCGGTGAAAATCCGGCCGGTGTAAAACAAGCCAGGGGACACGGGATGGACGGTCGCGTTGAGCGGAGCGGCGAGCGGTGCGAGGAAACCGGCCCAGTCGGAGGGATCGATGTCGGGGTGGGCGCAGAGTTGGAGGCATTCGCGGCCGGTGGTGTCGAAGATCTGGATCTTGCCGGGAGAGCCGCAGCAGGAGCAGTGCGCGAGGCGGGCGCGGGCCTGGCCCCAGTGCGAAAGGCCGAGGGTGAGGTCGCCTTGATCGTCGCGGGCGCAATCGAGGGCGGAGAACCAGGTGAGGGACGGGAGGGGCGCGAGGGTGACGAGACGGACGCAGGTGTTGCGGGTTTGGAGGACCACGTGGTCAAAGCGGCGGGCGCGGATGAGCAGGCCGAGCCAGTCGCGCGAGAGCGGGATGTTGCCCTCGGCGTCGGTGCGGAAGCAGGGGCCGGAGGATCGGGGCGGGGAGGTGTGCGGAGTGGAGCGGGGGAAGTGCATGGAGCGGCCGTGCGTGGGCGGCGGAAGAAGAAAAGGCCGCCGGGCGACCAAGCCCGGCGGCGACTGATGACCTTAATGACTCAGACCTGACCAAAGAACGCGGTTCGCCGGGTGACCCGGTCGAAACGTGAGAAGACTTTAACAGAGGCCGAAGCAGGAATGCTTACCGGTCCTTGCGGAGTGTTTACCCGTTGTTGCGGGGGATGAGGGCGCTCGGGGAGTGGCCGTGGTGCTCGGTGAAAGCGCGGGAAAACTGGCCAAGGCTTTGATAGCCGGCGGCAAGGGCGGCTTCGGTGACGTTGGCCCGGCCGGAGCGAAGCAGCGCTGCGGCGTGGTCGAGACGCAGACGGCGCAGGTGGACAGTGGGGCCGTGGCCAAACTCGGCGGTGAAGAGACGGCTGAGATGCGAAGGGCTGCTGTGCACGGCGGCGGCCATCTCGGGCAGGCCGATGGGCTCGGACAGGTGGGCTGCCATGAAATCGAGCACGGAGCGGAGCGCGGGGTGCAGCACACGCGAAGTTGTTTGGACGCCCGGAGCGTCGGCGGGCGGGGGGAGCAGAAGCGTGAGGAGCTCGATGAGTTTACCGGTGCCCCAGATGTTGCGCAGGGCGGGCGCGACGGGGCAGCCGCGCAGGGCGAGGAGAAGCGTCTGCATCGACGGCGTGAGCGGGGCGGGGCCGTGGGCGGGACCGCGCGACGGGGCGGGCAGCAGCGGGTGAAGCGCGGCGGGAAGCGCGGCGGCGGTGAAGTGCCAGAGGAGAAGTTCGGAGGGGCGCGTGGTGGCGGGCCGCAGGGTGGTGGCGGTGAGCGGGGTGAGCCAGGCGAAGTGACGGGCTTCGATATGCCAGGCCAGGTCGGCGTGGAAGCAGGAGGCGCAGCCTTGGAGGCAGAGGAGCAACCAATGTTCAGGGGCGGCGGCAGCGGTGTGCGGCAGCACGAGGCCGTCCGCAGGGAGACGGAGTTCGGCGAGGTGCTGGAGGGAGGCGACTTCGCCGGAGAGCGTGCGTGCGTCCGGCGGAAACATGGCGCGGTCTTTGATTGCGGTGCGGTTCAGCCGGTGGGGTTGCACCGAGGGAAGAAGCGGCGCCAGCTCAGCGCGAAGCCGGTGTAAACGAGGAGGAGACCGCCGACGCAGGCGAGGCCGGCCACCAACTGGCCGAGCCAACCGAAAGCCTGGCCGGTGTGGAGATAGCGGAGCCAGGAGCGGGCCTGGCGTCCGGCGGATTGCTCGGCGTAGCCCGTGCGGTCGAGCAACTCGCCGGTGAACGGATGGAGCACGGCTTGGGTGGAAGCGGCGACATACCAGCGGCCGGATTCGCGGATGGTGGCGCTGTAGGGTTGAGGGCCGCGGGTGCGTGGAGGAGAAGCCGGCTGGGTTGCAGGCGCAGGCGTTGCGGATGTGGAGGGGGCTGCGGCGGTTGCCGCAGGAGGTGCGGCGCGACGCTGAGGCAGGCCTTCGCGGAGAGTGATGGTTTCCCAAGTGGGGAACTCGGTTTGGAAATGGATGAGGGCTTCCGTGTAGGTGAGCTTTTTCGCGCCTTCAGGTCGCTCGATCTTGTAGTCGGCGGCGGGGGCGGCGCCTTGGACGGGCGGGGTTTCGCCGGCGAGGTGGTAGACGAGATTGCCGGCCCAGCGGTAACCGATCACCGAGCCGCTGACGGTGAGGACGATGAGGACGGGCAGGGACCAGAAGCCGATCACGTTATGCCAGTTCCAGTCGCGGGCTTTGCCGGAGGCACCGCGCACGAACCAGAGCGAGGGGCGGAGGATGCGGGCGTTCCAGGCGCGCGGCCACCAGAGCCAGAGGCCGGACACGGCGAGAAAGAGGAAGGCGAGGTTGCAGGCGCCGGTGACGGCTTTGCCGAGCGGGCGGTTGTCGCCGGAAAGGGCGAGCCAGCGGTGCCAGTCCACCATGAGGTGCATGAAGTCGTGGGTGCGTTCGGAGGCCGGCTTGATGACGACGCCCGTGTATTGGTTAACATAATACACACCGCCGTCGCGGCCGAAGTTGACGGCGACGGCGTCACGGGGATCGCGGGAGACGGTGATGCCGGAGGGTCTGGATCCTTCGGGCGCAGCTTCGCGGGCCTTGGCGAGGATTTCGTCGAGAGGGAGCGCGGTGGCGGAGGCGGGTGCTTCGATGCGGCGCACGTCGCGCTCGGCCCACTCGACGATCTCGTCTTCGAAGGCAATGACCGCCCCGGTGAAGGACATGACGGCGATCACCGCCCCGGCGACGAGGCCGGCGACGAGGTGGAGCCAGAAGATGACTTTGCGGACGGACATGGGATGCGGGTGATTAAAAATGAAAGGGCCGCCGGGCGACCAAGCCCGGCGGCGACTGACCTTGTTTGACTTTGACCTGACCTGGCGTCGTCCGGAACGACCAAGGACCGGACGAAAGTGATGTAGGGTGTGTTTTCAAAATATTCCGATGCTTTGCTTGCGCCCTGCGGGTGACACTAGAACCACGCTGGGCCGGCGTTGCCCTCGGCGGCACGGGCCGCTGGCCCGCCTCCGCCTCGGTCGTCTTGGCCGAGCATAGTTATAGCGTCACGAAGCATCGGTTTATTTTAAAGACACACCCTTAAACCTCGGCCCACTCGCGGATGAGGTTGTGATATACGCCGGCGAGCTGCACGGCGGCGGGACTGCCGGGCTGGGCGGCTCCGACTTTCTGGGTGGCCTGATCGAGCTCGAAGAGAAGTCCGCGCTGCGAGTCGCGGCGGATCATGCTTTGGATCCAGAAGAACGAGCAGAGGCGGGTGCCGCGCGTGACAGGCGTGACGCGGTGCAGGCTCGTGCCGGGATAGAGCACCATGTGGCCGGCGGGGAGTTTCACGGACTTCGATCCGTAGGTATCCTCGATGATGAGTTCGCCGCCATCGTATTCCTCGGGACCGGCGAAGAAGAGCGTGGCGGAGAGGTCGGTGCGCAGGCGCTGCGGAGTGCCGGGGATCTGGCGGATGGAGCCGTCCACGTGGGTGCCGAAATTCTGTCCGCCGGTGTAGCGATTGAACATCGGGGGGAGGATGTGCAGCGGCAGGGCGGCGGAGATGAACAGCGGGTTGGACTGGAGCGAACGCACGATCAGTTCGCCGACCTGGCGGGCGACGGGGTGGGAGGCGGGGATCTGCTCGTTGTCCTTCACGAGCGCGCCCTGATGACCAGCGGTGGCGCGGCCGTCGACCCACTCGGCGGAGTCGAGCAGGCGGCGGACTTCGGCGAGTTTGTCGGCGGGGATGACGTTGGGGATGTCGAGAATCATGACGGTGGATCAGAACGAGTAGTCGGCGCTGAGCACCCACGTGCGGGTGGCGCCAGGATAGATGCGGCCGCCGTTGTTGTTGATGCGGTAGCAATCCTCGTCGAAGACGTTGTTCACGTTGAGGCGAAGGGTGAGGTGGTCGTTGACGCCGTAGGCGGCGAGGGCGTTGAACAGCCAGTAGCTGGGGACGCCGAGCAGCACGTAGGAATCGGTGGCGTTGGTGGCGGAGCCGGCGATGGTGCTGTTGTTGCTGCGGCTTACGGTCTCCACGTATTGGGCGCCGCCGCCGATGGTGAGCTTCTTGGTGAGCGCGTAAGTGGTGAAGATATTGCCCGACAAGCGAGGAGTGAAGCGAAGGGCGGCGCCATCGGTGGTGGCGGTGTTGGGCGAGCTGATCTCCGTGTCGATGAAGCCGACGCCGCCGAAAACGAGCCACTCGGAAGTGATTTTTCCGGAGATGCCGAACTCGACGCCCTCGGCCTTCTGCTCGGTGTCGTAAACGATGACCGGTATGGCGGTGGTGCCGATGTTGGTGGCGACGTTGCTGTTGATGGATCGGAAGAAGGCCAGGTTGGTGGAGAGGCGCTTGTTGAAGAACTCCCATTTGATGCCGGCCTCGTAGTTGACGGCTTCCTGGGGATCGAGGGCGGGATCGTTGGCGTTGCCGGCGGTGGTGGAGAACGAGAAATTCGTGCCGGGAGGGGTGAAGGAATTGCCGTAGGCGACGTAGAGGCTGCCTTCGGGGCGGGGTTTGAAGACGAGTCCGGTCTTCCATGTGAAGAGCGTGTCGTCGGTGCTCACGCGAAGGGGTGTGAAACCTGTGGTGAGCGTCTCGGCGTCGATGCTGTAGTGCTCGATGCGGGCGCTGGCGTTGAAGAGCAGTTTTTCGTGAAGCTTGAGCGTGTCGAAGGCGTAGAGCGCGGCCGTGTCGATACGGGTGTCGGTGTAGGGATTGTTGGCGGCGCGGGTCGGTGTCTGCAGAGCCGAGGCCGGGCGGGTCGGATCGGGGTTGTTGGCGTCGGTGGGGGGGCCATCAACGGCTGTGTAGGTGGGGCTGAACTGGGTCTCGCGAGTGAGTTCCAGACCGCTGCTCAGGGTGTGTTCGATGAAGCCGGTGTCGAAGCGGGTGGTGAGATTTGTCTGGTTGGAGAGGATTTCGTTGTCGGTCTCGCTGCGGATGCGGCGCGGGGTGACCACGTTGGTTCCGGCATTATAAGAAGATCCGTTCTGGATGTAGGACGTGACGGCGTCGCGGTGGGTGTCGCCGAGCTTGGTCTGGTTGGAGAGCTTCACATCAGGGGTGAAGTCGTGTTCGACGCGGGCGAGCACGCTGCGTTGGGTGACGTGTTCGTAGTCCTCGTTCACGAGGCCGTAGAATTTGCCAAAGATGTCGCCGGTGACGGGCGAGGAGACGGGGATCAGCGTGGTGGAGCCGCCGGCGGGATCGAGGTAGAGACCTTCGCGGGCGGCGACGGAAGGCACGCCGGAGTCGGGCAGATTGTTTTGTTTGTCGTAGTTGGCGGCGACGATCAGTCGGGTGGGTGAGCCGAGGCCGAGGGCGAGCGAAGGGGAGACACCCCAGCTTTGGTTTTCGACGTAGTCGCGGCCGGACACCCCGCTGTCCTGACCGACGAGATTGAGACGGAAGGCGGCGCCGGGGAGTGTGTCTCCGAGGGAGCGGTTGATGTCGATGTTGGTGCGGCGCTGGTCTTCGCCGGCCTGTTCGGCCACGCCGTAGCTGGCGGAACCGCGGATGAAGTCGGTGGACTGCGGGGTCTTGGTGACGAGATTGACGTAACCGGAGCTGCCACCGCGTCCGGTATCGGCACCGGCGGGGCCCTTGGCGATCTCGACTTGCTCGGTGTTGTAGATGTCGCGAGAGACGGCGCCGCTGCTGCGCACGCCATCGACGAAGATGCTGCCCGAGGTATCGAAGCCGCGCATCGTGAACGTGTCTCCTGAGGCGACGTTGCCGCCTTCACCGGCGGTGAAAGTGATGCCGGGGGTGTTGCGCAGGACGTCGCTCAGATTGGCGGCGCCTTGCTGCTCGAAGATCTCACGCGGGATCACGACGATGGTTTGCGGAGTATCGACGAGGGGGGCGGTGAACTTGGGTGATGACAGCGCGGGCTGGGCGGTGGATTCAACCGTGATGGCGGGCAGCTCGACGGTGTCGGAAGGCGTGGTGGCGGGCGCGGCTGAGGCGGTGGGAGCGTCGGCGGCCTGTGCACTCATCGAACCGGCGATGATGAGGGACGGCATGAAAGCCAAGGTCTTCGCGAACGGGCTCAAGCCGGTGCCGACAGGTTCAGAGGCGATGGGAGTGGTGCAAGAGGGCGAACGAAAGTGAGCAGATGCTTTCATGAGGGGTGCAAACGCTACTGAGACTTCATCTCATGCGTAAAGCATTATTTAATACTTAGTCTCAATCTCAATAAAGATTTAGACTGCGAATCATGGACATATTTTGTTATTAAATTGGAACCAAGTGGGTTACGATTTGATGACGGGATTGAGACTTGCCGAGCGAAGGAGACTTGGCACAGAAGATGAGACACATGAGCGACACAGGAACACAGGATTTGGTGGTGCTGGCGGCGGATTCACAGGCGGTGATACGTGCGGCCGAAGAAGCGGTGCAAACGGCCCAACCGGCACGATTGATCGTGGCGTTGCAGGAGTGCGACCGGGTCTTGAAAGCGTTGCCCGAGGAGCGGCTGATCGCCGAGACGAAGACACCTGATCCGGCGGATGTGTTGTTCTTCGAGCGGGCGCTGCTGTGGTTCTGGCGCGGGCGTTTGCTGGTGATGGCGGACAATCCCGAGCCGGTGGTGCAAGGTCTGCACAGTCTCGATCAGGCCATCGCGCGGCTGCGACTGGCGGGTGTGCGCGACGGGGCACAGCATGCGTTGACGCTGGCTTTGATGAACCGGGGCAGCGGGCTGTTCCGGTTGGGCTCGCGCGAGGGGTTGGCCGAAGCGGTGCGCAGCTACGACCTGGCGATCGAGTCGATGGCGCTGCGCACGGGGGTCGATGCGAACACGCTCGGCGCGGCGTGGATGAATCGCGGTGTGGGCCTGATGCATCTGGAGCAACCCAACGAGCCGAAGGAGTCGGCGGTGTCGCGGTTGACCGATGCGACGAAGTCTTTCGAGCGTGCGGTGGCGGTGCTGGAACCGCTGGCGCCCGTGCAACCGGCGGCGCAGCGCAATCTCGCCGCGGCGTGGGCCAACATCGGTTTGTTGCGCACGCGTCTCGACGACACGAAGGGCGCGGCCGAGGCGCACCGACTCGCGGTGGAGTTGTTTCGTCCGTTGGTGGCGACCGGCGGCGCGGCGGAGACCTTTGAACTGGCGGCGCGGTTGTTCAACCTGGGGCAGGCGTGCGGTGCGCTTGGTGAAACCGAGGCGGCGCTGACCGCCGGACGCGAGGCGATGACGCTGGCGGAGGCGGTGAAATCCGACGATCCGCAGGTCGCCGAACTGGGGCTGCGCGCACGTCACGCGGTGTGCGTGGCGCTGGGCGCCCAGATCGCGGCGAGCCGTGCGGAGGTCAATGATCCGCAGCGCTCGGCGCGTCTCTCCGAGGCGGGCGACCTCGTGGAGGATGGCTTGGCGGCGCTGCGCGCGCAGGTTGCGTTGCCGCCCGTGCTGGCGGGTGCGAGCGGGCGTCTCTATGAATTCGGCGCGTGGCTCTACCGCACGCAGCAGCCGCATTTCCTGGGGGAGTTTTTGCTGGAACATCTGGGCGAGGATCCGGCGCGTGCGCAGATCGCGGCGGCTTCGGTGAAGGCGGCTCGCCAGGCGCTGGTGCAGCGCGGGTTCAACGAGGCGATCCATGGCGACATGGACCGGGTGCTCGACGTGCTTCAGGATCTGGGCGAAGTGGAGAAACGGCTCAAGGAGCGCGGAGTCGCGGTTCCGGTGTAATAATCCATGGATACGAAGCCCGCGGTGACGGTGTTGTGCGGCTTCCTTGGCGCGGGGAAGACGACGCTCCTTAATCACCTGTTGTCGCAGGCCGAGGGCCGGCGCTGGGCGGCGGTGGTCAACGACGTGGCGGCGATCAACATCGACGCGGCGGTGGTGCGCGCGGGGGCGGAGACCGTGGTGACGCGCGACGTGGTCGAGCTGGGCAACGGCTGCGTGTGCTGTTCGTCGAAGGACGAATTGGCCGAGACACTGGCTGAACTGGCGGCGTCGGGTAGATATGAACATATCCTCGTGGAGACGACGGGTGTGGCCGAGCCGTCGGCCATCGCGGGCTTGTTTACGCGCAAAAATCCGTTCGGGGTGTCGCTCGGGAGCGTGGCGACGCTTTCGGCGCTGGTGACGGTGGTGGACGCGCCGGCGTTTTTGCGCGAGTGGACGGCGCATCGCGACAAGCCGGTGGCGCGCGAACGTGCGGGATCGGGGCAGCGTCCGGTATTCGAACTGATGATGGAGCAAGCCGAGTGCGCCGATGTCGTGTTGTTGAACAAATGCGACCGGACGACGGAAGAAGAACTCGGGCAACTCGAGATGGTGGTGCGCGGATTGAACACGCGGGCCGAGATCGTGCGCACCGAGCGTTCGCAGGTGTCGCGGGAGTTTTTGCTGGATCGCGTGCGCTTCGATGTGCGCGAAACGCTCGGTGCGCCGCGCTGGGTGAAGGCGTTGAACTCGGCGGCACCGGGGGCGGCGGTGTTGCGCCAGCCGGTGCGTGCGACGGCGACGCCCGTGCACGAGGCGAAATACGGGATCACTTCGTTTGTCTGGCAGGCGCGGCCGGCGCTGGATCGCGAGCGGTTTTATCGTCTGCTGACGGACGGCATTCCCGGTTTGTTGCGGGCGAAGGGATTTTTTTGGACGCGGGACCAGCCCGACGAGATGCAGTTCATGTCGGTGGCCGGCGGCGCGGTGCGTTACGACACGCTCAACTATTGGTGGGCGGCGATGATCGAGAACGGCAAGGCGCGCCTGGAGGACCGTCCGGAAAAAATCCGCGCACAATGGGTGGAACCGCACGGCGACCGCCGGCAGGAGATGGTGTTTATCGGCACGGGCATCGACGAGGGGGCCGTGCGCACGGCGTTGGATGCCTGTCTGGTTTGATGCGTTGGGCCGCGGCGCGTCCGGCGGGTTTTTTGTCCGGGTGAATAAATTTTGAAACAACGCGAACGACGCGGCGTCCAATGCGCCGTGTTTTCCCGTTTCAAACTCAGAGTCGCGTGCGCCGTGCTGGCGTTGGCGACCGTTATGCAGGCTGCCGACGGTGTGCCGCCGGCGCCGGATGTGCTCGTGTATAACGACGGCGACCGCGTGCAGGGCCGCCTGCTCGCGCGCGAGGGCGACACGCTGGTGTTCCGGTCGTTGCGCTTCGGGGATCTGCGCGTTTCCACGGCGGAGGCGCGCGTGACGACGGAGGTTGCCGTGACGCCGGCGGTGGCGGCAGGCGTCCGGACTCCGGCTCCGGCGGTGATGGCGGATTCACCGTGGCAACTCACCCGTTTTTTTAGAGATCTGTTCGGACCGTGGAAGGGCCGGCTGGCGTTCTCGACGCAAGTGACCCGTGATGCCAACGACCGCGCCGACGTGATGGTCGAGGCGTCGATCAAGCGCTCCTGGGCGAAGGACGACGTGAGTGCGAAGGTGCGCTACGATTACAGCGAGACGAATGCGACCGACACGACGGACACCTTCAAAGGCGACGGCATGTGGCGGCACTCGTTGCCGAAGCGGTTATTTACGGTTTACCGCCCGTCCTACGAATGGAACCGGGCGGCGACGATCGACAGCGTGAGCAGCGATTACATCCTGTTGCAGCAGGAGGTCGGCATCGGCGTGAAGGCGGTAGACCGAGAAGCGTGGAAAGTCCGCGTAGGTGTCGCCGAGAATTTTTTCAACAACTGGGATCTGACCACCGGCACCGAGCGCGAGGCACGCGTGGAGTCGCTGTTCCTTGAGGCCGATCTCAAGTTGCCGTGGCGCATCAACATCACGGAGCGCGCCGTGTATTACCACGCGCTGGCCACGGGCAACACCGGTTGGGAGCACCAGCTGGAGGTGAACAAGAAACTGACGGAGACGCTGAGCCTAGGACTGAGGCATGAGTCGCGTTACAACGACCCGGATGTGCGCACCGAGGATTACTCGATGCTCAAGTTTTTGCTAGGGCTGGATTTTTGAGTCGGGCGCGGCTCAGACCGAGAGAGTTTCGCGGCATCACCTCGAATTATTTTACTACGTGGTGAAGCACGGCGGGATCAGCGCGGCGGGCGTCGCGCCAGGTGGTGACGAGGGCGAGGGCGGCGGTGAGTTCGCCGAGACGCAGGGGCTTGGTTAGGCAGTGATCCATCTGGCACTCGCCGAAGTGTTCGCGGTCGCTTTCGAGGGCGTGGGCGGTGACGGCGATGACGGCGGGCTGGCGGTCGCGGGGGATTTCGGTGCGCAGCGTGCGCGTGGCGGTGAGTCCGTCCATCTCGGGCATTTCGACATCCATCAAAACGGCGTCGAAGGGGTGGCGGCGGAGAGCGGCGAGAACTTCGATGCCGTTGGCGACGATTTCGGGGGTGTAGCCAAGTTTTTCCAGGATGCGGCGGACGACTTTTTGGTTAACAGGATTGTCCTCGGCGACCAGGAGGCTGACGGGGTGGTGTGTGGCGAAGCTCGTGTCGAAGACGGGCTCGGTGGCGGCTCGCGCGGACTCGGGGGTGGTTTGTGCGGCGACAGTGGCGTGGATCGTGAAGGAGAAAGTGGAGCCTTGGCCCGGCTGGCTGGAGACCCACATGCGTCCGCCGTGGATTTCGGCGAGACGTTTGCTGATGGCGAGGCCGAGACCGGTGCCGCCGTAGCGGCGCGTGGTGGAGACGTCCACCTGGCAGAATTGCTGGAAGAGCCGGTCGATGCGGTCGGCGGGGATGCCGATGCCGGAGTCCTGCACGCTGAACTGGAGTTCGAGGCCGTCGGTGCGCGGTGCGCCGAGACCCAGGCGCACGGTGATGGCGCCGCGTTCGGTGAACTTGACGGCGTTGGAGAGCAGATTGACGAGGATCTGGCGGATGCGGGTGACGTCTCCGTTGACGAAGGCGGGGACGTTGGCGTCGATGATCGTGTGAAGAGCGAGGTGTTTTGCCTGGGCGGAGGCGGCGAGGAGGTCGATGGCGTCGGCGACGCAGCGGGCGACCTCAAACGGGATGTGCTCAAAAGTCATCTTGCCGGATTCGATTTTGGAGAAATCGAGGATGTCGTTGATGACGGTGAGGAGGAGTTCGCCGCTGGTGCGGATGGTGTCCACGCAGTCCTGCTGCTCGGTGTTGAGCGGGGTGGAGCGGAGGAGCGTGGTCATGCCGACGACGGCGTTCATAGGCGTGCGGATCTCGTGGCTCATGGCAGCGAGGAACTGGCTCTTGGCGCGGGCGGCGTCCTCGGCCTGGCGGCGGGCGAGGTCGAGTTGAAGGCGGGTGGCTTCGAGCTCTTCGATGGCGTTTTTCTGGCGACCGACGAGGCGGCGGAGTTCGAGCGCGTTGACAACGTGATGGCGGAGCACGCGCAGGGCGCGGGTCTGCTCGGGGGTGAGTTCGCGGGGGCGTTTGTCGATGACGCAGAGCGTGCCGAGGGCGAAGCCCTCTTCGTTCACGAGGGGTGCGCCGGCGTAGAAGCCGATGCGGGGATCGCCGACCACGTTGGGGAAATCACGGAAGCGGGGGTCGTGGCGGGCATCGGCCACGACGAAGAGATCCTTTTCCTTCTGCGCGATGGCGTGGGAGCAGAAGGAGATGGAGCGCGGGTTTTCGCGCACGTCGAAGCCGACGCTGGCCTTGAACCACTGGCGGGTTTCGTCGATGAGCGTGAGGGAGGCCATCGGCACGCCGCAGATCTGCGCGGCGAGCGCGACGAGGTCGTCGTATTCCGACTCGGGCGCGGTATCGAGGATGTGATAGGAGCGCAGGATGCCCAGGCGCTCTGCTTCTGAATCGGGACTGGATGCGTGTGAATTCGAGACGGCGGATTCAGACATGGCCAGTGACAAAAATGCGGCTCAGCGGCGGCGGCAAGCGCCCGCTGGAGAGATCCGGCATTTGTCAGTTAGTTGTAGAAGACGGCTTCGTTGGTCTGGAAGAGGGCGTGGGCGAGGCGGGCCCAGGGGTCGAGCGGACCTTGATTCTTGGCGCCGCCGACCGGACCGGTTTCGAGGAAACGACGGAGGGGGTTCTGGTTTTGGCGTTTGTCGCGGAGAGAGGTGTCGGCGGGGGCGAGGCGGAAGACGCTGGCCTCGGGGCCGGTCGGCGTGGATTTCACGTAGTTGGTGGCTAGGGTGATTTCACGGAGCGTTGGTGAACGTTGCAGGATGGCGACGTAGAGGGAGACGACGCGGTCTTCGGTGCGGGTGAGTTTGGTGAACTCGGGGCGCTGGGTGAGCTTGCGGGCGGTCTCGATGATGAGCGGGTTGTTCATGAAGAACAGGGCCTGCTGCGGGACGGTGGTTTCGTAGCGGCGTCCGCTGGGAACATCGGGGCTGGGGAAGTCGAACTGGGTGAAGAGTTCGGGCGGGTTGCGGCGGTCGATGAACGTGTAGAGAGCGCGGCGGCTCGCGAAGCCCTCGCTGCTCAGGCGCACGGATTTGCCGCCGACGGTGGGGTCGAGCGTGCCGGAGATCGCGAGAATGGCGTCGTGCATCTCCTCGAGGTCGAGACGGCGAAGATTGGCGCGCCAGAGCAGGCGGTTGTAGGGGTCTTTGACGGCGTAGGCGGTGTTGCCGGAATCGCCCTGCTGGTAGGTGGCGCTGAGGACGATGAGGCGGTGGAGCTGCTTGATGGACCAGCCGTCTTTCACGAAACGGGCGGCGAGGTAGTCAACCAACGCAGGGTGGCTGGGCGGAGCGGATTGGTTGCCGAGATCGTCGGGCGTGGGAACGAAGCCTTCGCCGAAATGTTGCTGCCAGATGCGGTTGACCAGAACGCGGGCGGTGAGGGGATTGGCCGGATCGGTGATGTCGCGGGCAAGCTCGAGCCGGCCGCTTCCGTTGGAGTAGGCGGGGCGTTTGGCGGGGTCGGACGAGAGGATTTCGAGAAAGCGGCGCGGGGCGACATCGCCCTTGTTCTGGGCCTCGCCGCGGATGAGGACGGGGAAATCACGCGGATTGCGGCTGTCGATGAGGACATCGGCCCGGGGCGGAGCGCCGGGGTGGTCGGCTTCGAGGTCGCCGATCTCGGATTGAAGCACGACCTGCTGGCGAAGGAGCAGACGGCGTTTTTCAGGATCTTTGTCGCCGTCACGGCGGAGGGACTGGATCTCTTCGCGGAGCGCGGCTTCCTTGGTGTCGAGTTCGGCAGACTTGGTCTGGTAGTCTTTGTAATCGGCGGTTTCGACGACGGGTTTCAGCGTGGGCAGGTCGGAGACGCGGGCGGGCTGGGTGCTGCTGGCAAAGATACCGTAGAGCGAGTAGTAGTCCTTCGTGGGGATGGGGTCGAACTTGTGGTCGTGGCAACGCGCGCAGGAGACGGTGAGGCCGAGGAAGGCTTTGCTGGTGACGTCGATGCGGTCGTTGATGACGTCGTTATTGTTTCCGTCGAATTGATTGCCGAGTGTGAGAAACCCCATGGCGGCAAGGACCCGCCGGTCGCCGGGCGAGGTGTCGGCGGGGAGGGATTTGCGGTTGAGGGCAGATTTTACGAGGAAGTCGGCGGCGAGCTGTTCGGTGACGAACGTGTTGTAGGGTTTGTCGGTGTTGAAGGCGTCGATGACGTAGTCGCGGTAGGTCCAGGCGCCGGGGTAGCGGGGGTCTTCACGGCGTTTGACGTTGCCCTTGGTGTCGGAGAAGCGGGCGAGATCGAGCCAGGCGCGCGCCGAGCGTTCGCCGTAGTGAGGCGAGGCGAGGAGGCGGTCGACGACCTTGGTGTAGGCGTCGGGAGACTTATCGTTATCGAAGGCGAGGATCTCGGGCTCGGTGGGAGGGAGTCCGGTGAGATCGTAAGTGACGCGTCGAAGAAGCGTGCGGCGGTTGGTGACGGGGCTCGGCTGCATGCCGGCGGCTTCAAGGTCGGCGAGGATGAAGTTGTCGACAGGCGTGAGGCACCATTCGGGGTGTTTCGTCACGGGCACGGCGGGCTGCACGACGGGCTTGAAGGACCAGTGGTCTTTGCTGGGAGCGTAGGCGTGGGCGGCGGCGACCTTGGTTGCGGCGGGGGCGGTGCGGGGATCGGGTGCACCGCGACGGACCCATTCTTCGAAATTGGCGATGACGTCGTCGGGGAGCTTGTTGCCCTTGGGCGGCATGCGGAGGTCGGGGTTGCCATAGCGGATGGCCTGGATGAGGAGGCTGTCGTCGGGCTTGCCGGGGACGAGGGCGGGGCCGCTTTCGCCGCCTTCGAGGGTGCTGGCGCGGGTGTCGAGGTTGAGATCGGCGCGGAGTTTTTCGGACTGGCTGCTGTGGCAGCGGTAGCACTGGTCGGCGAGGACGGGGCGGATCTTGGTTTCGAAAAACTCAAGGTCCGGGGCGGAGATCGGGGCGGCGGGTCCGGCCGCCCCGGCGAGCGCGGTTGTCGTGATGAAAAATGCGACTGAAGCAAGATGGCGCATGAGCGGCGGGCGGGCGATCAGGCGAGGATGGGATGGACGACCTGGCCGGCGGTGTCGGTCAGGCGGAAATCGCGGCCGTTGAAGCGATAGGTGAGCTTGGTGTGGTCGAAGCCGAGGCGGTTGAGAATCGTCGCGTGCAGGTCGTGGACGTGGACCTTGTCGGTGATGGCTTCGCCGCCGAGTTCGTCGGTGGCGCCGTGGACGACACCGCCCTTGATGCCGCCGCCGGCCATGACGGTGGAGAAGGCCTTGGCGTTGTGATCGCGGCCGGGGTTGTCGTAGCCGTTGCGGTCCTTGGTGGGCTTGCGGCCGAACTCGCCGCCCCAGATGACGAGAGTGCTGTCGAGCAGGCCGCGTTGCTTGAGGTCCGTGAGCAAGGCGGCCAGAGGCTGGTCGATTTCGGCGGCCTTGGCGCCGAGTCTTTCCTGAAGGTCCTGGTGGTGGTCCCAGCCGTCGTGCCAGACCTGGACGACGCGGACGCCGCGTTCGACGAGACGGCGGGCGATGAGGAGCTGGCGGCCGGTGTTCGTGTTGCCGTAGGCGGCGCGGGTGTCTTCCTTTTCCTTGCGGATGTCGAAGGCGTCGGTGGCCTCGGTCTGCATGCGGAAGGCGGTCTCGTAGGATTGGAGACGGGTCTCGAGGGCGGCTTCGCGTTGGACTTTGTAGGAGTGAAGCGTGTTGAGCTGGTTGACGAAATCGAGCTGTCGGCGCTGCTCCGAGGCGGGGAGGTAGGAGTTGCGGATGTTTTGGATCATCTGATCCACGGTGCCGGCCTGGGTGTTGACGCTGGAACCTTGGTAAACACCGGGCAGGAAGGCGGCCTGGTAGTTGGCGGCGCCACCGATGGGGAGGCCGCCGGTGCGAAGAGAAATGAAGCCGGGGAGATTTTGGTTTTCGGTGCCGAGACCGTAAACGATCCATGAGCCGAGGCTGGGCTTGGAAATGCGCAGCGAGCCGGTGTTCATGAACACGGTGGCGACATCGTGCGCGGGGATGTCGGTCCACATGGAGCGGATGACGGCGAGGTCGTCGGCGTGTTGGGCGGTCTTGGCGAAGACGTCGCTGATCTCGATGCCGGAGCGGCCGTATTTTTTGAAGGCGAAGGGGGAACCCATCGCGACGCCGCCGCCGGGCAGCGTCTTGTTGTTCATTGCGGTGAGGGCGGGCTTGGGATCCCAGGTGTCAACGTGGGAGGGTGCGCCCTGGGCGAAGATGTGGATGACGGCTTTCGCCTTGGCGGGAAAGTGAGGGGTGTGGGGAAGGAGGAGGTTGCCGCCCGGGGTGGCTGCAACGGGTCCGGCAAACGCGGAGAACGGATCGATCACAGAGGCGAGACTCAGTGCGCCGAGCCCCAAGCCGACCCGGCTCAGAAACTGACGGCGGGTGAGAAAGTAGTCCTCGGGGTTGGTCGAAATACCGCAACAGGGGTGGTCGGGGTGATGATGGTCGGACATGGCGGGCAGGGGGTATGTCGGATCATGACGCGGCCAAGCCGCGAGGGTTTCACATGAAGCCGAGCCGACGGGGTAAAAGTCGGACGAAATCAGGCTGCCAGCACGGGCATGGGGCAGTCGAGCGCAGAGGCGAGGGCGCGGACCAATTCCGCTTCATCCGGATCGACCTGCCCGTCGCTTGCGACTGTGGAGGCAAGGGCGGTGAGAATGCGTTTCTTCACCGGGCCGTAGGCGAGGGCGAGTTTGTCGAGCGCGGCGTCGAGATGGGAGAGTTCGCAGAGGGCGGGCGTCTGCAACACGATGGGCGGGTGGAGTCCGGCAAACTGGGCGGCACCGGCATTGAAGGCGGTCAGCGTGGCGGTTTCGTCGGTCGTGCCCACGCGGGCTCCGAAGGAGAGCACCACGGAGATTTCGTTTGAAACGTCGGCGGGCGAATAGGTTTCGCGGCGACCGGTGGGGTTGGCGGCGAGTTCGAGGTGATGCGTGAGGACTTTTTGAAGGGAGAACTCGAAGAGGCTTACTCGGGAGTCCGAGTGAACGAGTTCGTCGAGGGTGGCGAGGAGACGGGAAAAGTCGGCGGGCGGGAGTTGGCGGAGCGCGGGCGGAGTCAGTAAGAGAAGCGGGAGACGGGTGGCGCGAGGGAGGGAGAGCAAGGCGGATTCGAGCGGAGGAAGCGCGGAGGCGAGGGTGTCGCCGGCGTGTTGGCGGATGAGTTCACGTTGGCGGGCTCGGATGGTTTCGTCAGTGGGGTCCAGGAGAAGTCCGCAGACGATGGCGGCGGCGCCGGAGGGTGTGTGGACGGCATCGCGGAGGACGGGCGGAATGGAATCGGCAAGGGCGCGAACGCGACTGAGGTTGGTAATGTCGATGGCTCCGACAGAGGCGATGAGGGCGAGAGGACTGAGGGCGGCAGGCTTGGCCGGGCGTGGTGAGGGGGAGGTGGCGTTGCGCTGATCGTTCCACGTTTGATACGTGACATCCACGATGACGGGGGGCTCGAAGTATTTGCCGTCGAAGGAAGCGTCGATGGCGCGGATGCGGACGTCCACCGGGGGATGCGTGGCCCAGGCGCCGCCGAGCAGGGAGCGGAAGCCTTGGGCGAAGAAGAAGTGGCCGATCTGTTCGGTTTTGCTGGAGACGAGATTGGAGCCGAGGGCGTAGCCACCGATTTTTTTGAGGGCGCCGGTGACGCCGCCGGGATTGCGGGTGAATTGGACGGCGGAGGCGTCGGCCAGGAATTCGCGCTGGCGGGAGACGGCGGCCTGGATGAGCCGGCCGAAGAAATAGCCGACGTAGCCGAGCACCATGAGCACGACACCGACGGCGATCAGGACGAGGATGCCGCCGCCGGAGTTTTTGTCGCCACGGGAGGAGGTGACGCGTCCGCGGCCAAGGCCGCTGAGGATGCCGCGACCGATGAGGCCGATGACGAGAATGCCGAAGACGATGGCGGCGAGGCGGACATTTAGCCGCATGTCGCCGTTGAGGATGTGGCTGAATTCGTGGGCGATTACGCCCTGGAGTTCGTCGCGGTTGAGTTTGTCCAAGGTGCCACGGGTGACGGCGACGACGGCGTCGCTGGTGGTGAGGCCGGCGGCGAAAGCGTTGATGCCGGGTTCACCTTCGAGGACGTAGGCGGCGGGCATGGGCACACCGGAGGCGATGGACATTTCCTCGACGATGTTGAGGAGCTGACGCTGGCGGAGATCTGTGGTGCGCGGATCGATGGCCGTGCCGCCGACCATCTCGGCAATGGCGGCGCCACCGGAGCTGAGCTGGAGCCATTTGAAGAGCGAGGCGAGCCCGACGACGAGAATCGTGGCGAGTGCGACGCAGCCAAATATGTCGGGCTGCCACCAACCGTCGGAGGGAGTGGCTACGGTATAATCAACGCGACCGTGGCCGCGGACCTCCATGCGGCCGTTGACCTGGCCGAGGAAGACAAGCGTGGCGACATAGCCGGCGCCGATGATGCCGGCCACTGCCAGCGCGAAGAGAACGACGAGGCGGGTTGTGCGCTTCTTCGCGCGGGCCTGGGCTTCGAAGAAGTCCATGCAGGCTCAGTTCGGGGCGTGGTCGGATGACGTTAGAACTGAACCTTGGGGGCGTTGCGCTCAGTGGGGTCTTCGATTTTGAAGAGCTCGGCGTTCTGGAAGCCGAAGGCGCCGGCGAGGATCACGGTGGGGAAAGTTTCGCGCTTGGTGTTATAGACCATGACGCTGTCGTTGTAGGACTGGCGGGCGAAGGAGATCTTGTTCTCGGTCGAGGTGAGCTCCTCGGTGAGCTGCATCATGTTCTGGTTGGCCTTCAACTCGGGATAGGCTTCGGAGACGACCATGAGGCGGGAGAGGGCGCCGCCGAGGCCGGCTTCGGCGGACATGAGGCCGCGCATGGCGTTGCCGTCGGACGGATTGGCGGCGGCGGTCTGTGCGGCGGCGGCGGCGATGTTGCGTGCCTTGATGACGGCTTCGAGTGTGCCGCTCTCGTGTTTCAGATAACCCTTGGCGGTCTCGACGAGATTGGGGATGAGATCGTAGCGGCGCTTGAGCTGCACATCGATCTGGGCGAAGGCGTTTTTGAAGCGGTTACGCAGGGTGACGAGACTGTTGTAGATACCGACAGCCCACAGGCCGAGAACGACCACGATGAAAAGCAAAACGCCGAGGGTGATGAGTATAGCCATGGGGATGATAATTGAATGCCGGGAAAACGCAGTGAGTGTGCGTGACGAAGCGGGAGGCGCGAGTAGGAACTACTTACAACGCGGTTGATTGTTTCCAGCGTGGCGAGCAACTTGAGGGCCTTCGCATGTCGCTTCGAACCCTGTTTGTCTTTGTGCTGATGACCGCCGTTTCCATGCCGGCGGCGCGTGCCGTCGTGTCATCGGCGGATCCCGCGCCCTTGGTGACGGCTTCCCAGGCCATGGTGCTGCCCGGAGGGGAACTGCGGTCGTTCGTCGCTGCGCGGCGGGCGGTCGAGCTCGGATTTCCATCGGTCGCGGCGGAGATTTATGAGCAGTTGCTCAAGTCGGTGCGCACGGCGGGGGCGGACAGGGATGTGATCGTGCTGGAGTTGGCTACGGCCCGGCTCAACGAAGGCCGCACTGACGAAGCGGAGAAAATTTTAAAGAACTACACCGGCGCATCCGTGCCCGCTTATGAACTGCGCGCGGGGTTGATCGCAGTGCGTCGCAAACGCATCGATGTGGCCAGGGCGGTGGTGGCGTCGGTGAGGCCCGAAGATCTCATGGCGGGTGACCGGGGATGGTTGTATTTTTTGCAGGGTCAGGTGCTGGATGCGTCGGGTGATTTCGCCAAGGCGCGCGATGCTTACCAGCGGGCGGAGGATGGGGCGGTGTCGGACCTGCAGCGCGCCTATTTTGTGCTGGCGCGCGAACGTGCCCGTCTGAGCCTGGGCGAGGCGACCGATGCGCAGGTGAACACGCTGCGCCAGAATGCCGAGCGCTATCAGGGCAAGACCGTCGGCTATGCCTATGCGCGCCAATACGCCGCGTTGCTTGCCGCGCGCGGACGCACCGGCGAGGCGATTGATTTTTTGAGCGTGCAGTTGCAGTCGCTGCCGACGGGTGAGCGGGCGGCGAGGGATGATTTCCGTCTCCTTCTCGGTCTGACGGCGGGAACGCAGCGCGCGGAAGGGCGTAACGCGCTCGAAGGACTGCTCGCGAACGGGAGTGATCCGACGTTGCAGCGCGTGGCCTTGCAATTGCTCGCAAGGGACCTGTCGGACGCGGCGTTTTTTGCGAAGCTCAACGGATTCATCAACGCGACGCCCGCGCACTCGATCCTGCCTGATTTGCTGCTGGTGCGCGCACAACTCGCCCTTGCCGAGAAACGCACGCAGGTTGTCGACAAACCGGGCGACTCTGCGGCGGTCGTGGTCGTTCAGGCCAATCAGGCGCAAGCCGAGCAGGACACGAAGGCGTTGCTGGCGCGTTTTCCCGGATCCGAGTTGAAACCGGCGGCCCTTGGCCTGCTGGCCGACATCGCGTGGCAGCAGCAGCGATTCCGCTCGGCGGCGGATTATGCGACGCAGGCGCGGGCCGAGTTGTTGTCGGGGGATGTGCGGGCCTCGTTGGGGGTGTTCATCGCCGAGGCGCACTTTCGTGCCGGCGATTATGCGGCGGCGGACGAGGCTTATGCGGCGGCGCTTAATGCGGTGCCGGCCGGGGTGGCTCCGGATCTGTTGATTTCGCAGCGCGTGCTTTCAAAAATTCTGGGCGAACAACTCGACGATGCCGCCAGGCTCCTGGATGGTTTTGCCGAAAGCAGACAGCTGGGAGTGGTGGAGCGCTGGCAGTCGGAGTGGACGCTGGCGCGGGCCTTGCAGGAGGCCGGCCGTGATGCGGATGCCTATGCCCGGGTGACGCGAATCGCGGACGCTTTACCGTCGGCCGCAGACGCGATTCCGGCGCCGTTGCAGGCGCGCATGGCCTGGCTGCAGGCGCGGCTTTCGTTGGATGCGGACACACCGCAGAAGACGATAGATCTGGTCGGCGCATTGACCGCGCGGCTTGAGAGCCTGGAGCCCGAGTTGCGCGCTGAGGCGGAGGGCAGCACGCGACTGCTCGAGGCCAAGGCGCGCTTCAAACTCGGGCAGACGGAAGAGGCATTGAAGGTTTTGGCCGCGCTGCGCGCTGATTTTCCCAAGACGGACGCGGCGGTGTATTCCTACATCGACGAGGCCGACTACTATGCCGAGAACAACCGGTTGGTGGATGCGCAGGCTAGGCTGACGAAGCTGGCGGATGATTTTAAACAGCACCCATATGCGCCGTATGCCCTTTACCGGGCGGCGTTGATCGTCGAACAGCGCGGACAGGATGAGTATTACGAGGAAGCCTACCGCATCCTTGAGCGTTTGGTTAACGACTACAAAACCGACCAGCTGGTGTTTTATGCGCGGCTCAAGCAGGGTGATCTTGCCCGTCGCCTGAATGACTTTCCCCGTGCCCGGATAACCTACGAGTATTTGATCAACAACTACGCGCGCCACCCCGGCGTGCTTTCGGCCGAACTGGCCCTGGCGGCCTGTCATCGCGCGCAAATCACGCCTTCGGATGTGTCGCATTACGAAAGCGCGCTGACGATTCTGGAGCGTTTGCAGGATCTGCCCGCCGCCTCGGTGGACCTGCGGGTCGAGGCGGGTTTTCAACTGGGAGATCTTCTGGCGACCCGCGGGAAATCCCCCGATCTCGCCCGCGCGCAGGCCGTGTGGTGGACGTTGGTCACCACTTATTTGATGGACGATGCGCAGGCCGCGAAGCTGGGCCCCAAAGGCCGCTACTGGCTGGCGCGCACGCTGGTGCGTTTCGGAGATCTGCGTCGTGAGGCCGGCGCTCTTGAGGAGGCACGCAACGCCTATGAACTCGTGTTGCGCAAGGGACTGCCCTTCGCCAAACTCGCTTCCGAGCTGCTCGTTCGCGCGGGCGGAAAACCGCCAGGCTGATCCCTCCTGTTCGTAGCACTCCGTCATTCATGTCGTTTTGGCGTTCGCCCTTCTTCCCTTATCCCTTCTAGACACTTTTGCTCATGTCCTCAGATACCAGTATCCTGACACGCGGCGGCCCCATGATGTGGGTTTTGCTGCTCATGGCGGTCATCGTGCTCGTGCTCTTCATCGAGCGCACGTTTTACCTTCATCGTGGGCAGATCAAATCAACGACGTTCGTCGACGGGATCAAAAACACGCTCGCCAAGCGTCGGATCGTCGAGGCGTTGACGCTATGCGAGGAAACTCCGGGTCCGGTGGCAGCGGTGGTGAAGGCTGCGTTGATCCATGCCCATGACGACGAGACGCGCATGCGTTTCGCCGTGCAGGAGGCGGCTGTCGTGGAGTTGCCCTCGCTGGAACGCCGACTCGGCTCCATTGCGGCGATCGCACAAATCGCCCCGATGGTCGGTTTGCTCGGCACGGTGCTGGGAATGGCTTCGACGTTCCATGCGTTCATGCAGGGCGGCGAATACGCAACGGCTCTGGCCCTCTCGCATGGCATGTGGAAGGCGTTGCTGGCCACGGCGGGCAGTCTGGTGCTGGCGATCCCGGCGCATCTGGCGTATCATTTCCTGCACGGCCGCGTGCGCTCGCTGGTGCGCGACATCGAGTGGTCGGGCAATGAGATCATGCGTTATCTTCTGATTGATTATCGCAACAACGAGCCGCGCGACACCAACGGCGAAACCGTCGCGCCGGCGATCCAGCCATGATTACGCGTCCGCTGAATCTTTCATCGCGCCTGAAGCCGCCGCCGCGCGGCTTCGAGTTTCTGTTTTTCGTGAATGCGGGCCTGATTGCGTTGTTCTTTGTTCTGTTTGGCTCGCGTTTCGTGCTGTCGCCCGGGTTGGGTTTGGATTTCAACGTGCCTGGTGTGGTCACTGCAGTGCCCGGAGCGGTGGCGACCGACGTCGTGGTTGCCGTGAAGGGCGCCGACATGGCGTTCGTCGAGGGTGCCAAGGTGAACTTCGCGGGTTTGAAGCAATACCTCGCTGAGCGGGCGAAGGATCGGGTGGGCTTGCGGCTGCTCGTGCAGGCCGACGCTACTCTGCCGGCACGCGAACTTGCCGAGATCTATGATATGGCTCGCGCAGCCGGTTTTGCGGCGGTGCAAATCGCCGCCGAGCCCGTTGCCTCGCCCTGAGAGTCGTATGGCCCTGCAACAACGCTTTCCTTGGATGGGAGTGAGTGCCGTCGTGGCTCTGGTGCTGATCGGGGTGGTGGCCGGTTTGCGTCTTCCGGAGTCCGTCGATGTTCCAGCTGAGAAACAGGCGCTGCCCCCGCTTAGCCTGACGCGGACCGGTCCGGAGGCGTCGGCGGAACTATTGGCCGAGCAACTGGCCGCCTACGATCCCACTCCCATGTTCATTCCCTCGGTGATGAACAGTAGCACGCCGGCGATTCCGCCTGCGGCAAGGCCGGGTGCTGGCGGCCCGTTTACGGCTTTGCGGCCCGATTTGACCAAGACGGGGGTTTTGCGATTTCCGTCTCCGGTTTCCATTCCCGCAAACCCGGTCGGTGGATTGCGACTGACTGAGCGCTCCGATGCGGCGCTGGTCATGGGCCGAATGGATACAGCGGGAGAGGGGCTTTCGTTGCGTGCGGGGCGGATCGAAGCGGTCGCGATCAATCGAGCCCAGGTTTCACTGACGCTGGATTTGCCCGCCGGCTTGAAAGTTCCGGGCGGCGACTGGCAGCCGCTTGAATTGGTGGGGGCGGTGACGCGTGCCGGGCTGGTCGGGGAACTCGTTGTGACCGCCAGTTCGGGGTCCGAGGAAATTGATGATTTTTTTCGCTTCCATTTGAGGAAAAACGTGCGCATTGATGCCCGCTTACGGCCTGGGTTTTACGCGTTTCGAGTCGGGCCGTAAGTCCTCAGATAAAAAAGCCAAGATTGCAGTTGACGCCAAAAAAGCGGCCCGCCACGTTCACCGCTCCTTTTCTCGTTTTTTGACCATTTCCTAGTTCGCCCAGATAGCTCAATTGGTAGAGCACGTCCTTGGTAAGGACGAGGTCGTCGGTTCGAGTCCGATTCTGGGCTCCAGGTCACTAAAACAATAAAAGTTCTCTCAACTACTTAATCACCACCACTTTTCACCATGGCTAAAGGCACATTCGAACGCACCAAACCCCACGTTAACGTCGGCACTATCGGCCACGTTGACCACGGAAAAACCACCACGACGACCGCCATTCTTGCCGTTCAGGCTCGCAAGGGGCTCGCCGAGGTCAAGACCTACGCGGACATCGCTAAGGGCGGCACCGTCCGTGACGCCTCCAAGATCGTCACGATCTCGGTCGCTCACGTTGAGTATCAGACCGAAAACCGTCACTACGCTCACGTCGATTGCCCCGGCCACGCCGACTTCGTGAAGAACATGATCACGGGTGCCGCCCAGATGGACGGTGCGATCCTCGTGGTCTCCGCCGCCGACGGCCCGATGCCCCAGACCCGCGAGCACATCCTCCTCGCCCGTCAGGTCGGCGTTCCGAAGATCGTTGTCTGGCTCAACAAGGTTGACCTCATCGACGACCCCGAGCTCCTCGAACTCGTCGAGATGGAAATCCGCGAGCTGCTCACCAAATACAAGTTCGACGGCGACAGCGCCACGATCGTCCGTGGTTCCGCCACCGCCGCTCTCGACAACAAGCCCGAAGGCAACGCTGCGATCACCGCCCTCATGGCTGCGATCGACAAGGACATCCCCGAGCCCGCTCGCGAGATGGACAAGCCCTTCCTGATGTCCGTTGAAGACGTCTTCTCGATCACCGGCCGCGGCACCGTCGCCACCGGTCGTATCGAGCGCGGCGTGGTCAAGGTCAACGACACCGTCGAGATCGTCGGTCTCAAGGACACCAAAGAAACCGTCGTCACCGGTATCGAAATGTTCCGCAAGCTCCTCGACTCCGGTCAGGCTGGCGACAACGTCGGTATCCTCCTCCGCGGTATCGACAAGGAAGGCATCGAGCGCGGCCAGGTTCTGGCTGCCAAGAAGTCCATCACTCCCCACAAGAAGGCCAAGGCTGAGATCTACGTCCTCTCCAAGGAAGAGGGCGGCCGTCACACCCCGTTCTTCAACGGTTACCGTCCCCAGTTCTACTTCCGCACCACGGACGTCACTGGTATCGTCAACCTGCCGAAGGGCGTTGAGATGATCATGCCCGGCGACAACATCGCCGTCGAGATCGACCTCATCGTTCCGATCGCCATGGAGACGACCCAGCGCTTCGCCATCCGCGAAGGTGGTCGCACCATCGGTGCCGGCCGCGTCACCGAGATCATCGAATAAGTTAATTGTTCACTGTTTAGAACACGCCCGCCGAGGCCTCGTAAAAGGGGCCTCGGCTGCGTCGTCTAAAAACCAACCCACAGGCGTGTAGCTCAATTGGTAGAGTAGCGGTCTCCAAAACCGTTGGTTGGGGGTTCGATTCCCTCCGCGCCTGCCACTTTCCTTAAATGACCAATCCGTTCCGCAGCATCCGCATCTTCACCGGCGAAATCGTCGATGAATTGAAGAAAGCCACTTGGCCCACCAAGACCGAGCTGCGTGATTCCACTATCGTGGTGATTGTGGCTGCGGTGATCCTCGGCCTGTTCACCAGCATCAGTGACTTCGCCCTGTATCAGGTCGTCGATCTTTTCACCTCTTGGGTTAGCTAACCCCGCCCCTTTCGCAGACAATGTCCACTGAAACGACTACGCCCGTTGGCGCCCAATGGTTCGCCCTCCACACCCTCTCCGGCCAGGAGAACAAGGTGAAGGCTTACATTGAGAAGTTCAAAAAGGTCGAGGAACTCGATGATTACATCTTTGACGTCCTCATGCCGACTGAAGTCGTTTCCGAGGTTAAGAACGGCAAGAAGAGCACCAAGACCCGCAAGCTCTATCCCGGCTACGTGTTCATCCAGATGCGCCTCTACGAAGAGAAGCGCCTGATCAACAAGCCCTGGTATTTCGTCCGCGAAGTCGCGGGCGTCATCAATTTCGTCGGCGGAGAAAATCCCGCCGCCCTCCGCCAGTCCGAGATCGACGAGATCAAGGCGCGTATCGCCGAGGCCAACGGCAAGGAAGTGCCCAAGGTCACCTACGAAGTCGGCGAAGAGGTCAAGATCACCGACGGCGCTTTTGCCAACCTCACCGGCCGCATCGACGAGATCGATCCCGCCCGCGGCAAGCTCAAGATTTCCGTCTCCATTTTCGGCCGGTTCACTCCGGTCGAGCTCGAATACTGGCAGGTGCAGCGCCTCACCGAGTGAGTCGACGCCCTCTCTAAACCTACAGTCGTTCGAATCTAAAACCAAACACCCGCTCCTTTACTCACATGGCCAAGAAGATCCAAGGTTACATCCGTCTCCAACTGCCCGCCGGCGCCGCCAATCCCGCGCCCCCCGTCGGTCCCGCGCTCGGCGCCCAAGGCGTCAACATCATGGCGTTTTGTAAGGAGTTCAACGCCAAGACCAAGGACCAGAACGGCATGATCCTGCCGGTCGTCATCACCGTTTACTCGGACAAGTCCTTTACCTTCATCCTCAAGTCGCCTCCCGCGTCTGTGCTCCTGAAGAAGGCCGCCAACATCGCTTCCGGTTCCGCCGCCCCCAACAAGGACAAGGTCGGCAAGGTCACCACCAAGCAGCTCGCCGAAATCTGGAAGCTGAAGAAGGCCGACATGAACGCCAAGGACGAGGCCGCCGGTATCAAGATCATTGCCGGCACCGCCCGTAACATGGGCATCGAAGTCGTCGATTAATTTTCCGTCAGAAACCACAACCACTCAAAGCGGGAGTCCTTCCAAGGACGTTCGCACCGCAGGAGTAACAAATGCCCGAAAAACAAAGCAAACGCTACGTCAGCGCCGTCAAGAGCGCCGATCTCACGAAAGGTTATCCATTGGCTGAAGCCGTGGAGCTCCTTTCCAAGTTCCCGAAAGCCAAGTTCGACGAAACCGTCGAGCTCTCCATCCGCCTTGGCGTGGACGCCACGCAAGGCGACCAGATGGTGCGCGGCACCACCCCGCTGCCCAACGGCTCCGGCAAGAAGGTTCGCGTCATCGTCTTCACCGATTCCCCTGAGGTCGCCCTCAAGGCCGGTGCCGATGAAGCCGGCCTCGCCGAGCTCATGAAGAAGGTCAGCGAAGGCTGGCTCGATTTCGACGTCGCCATTGCGACGACCGAAGCCATGAAGCAGGTCCGCACCCTCGCCCGCGTCCTCGGTCCCAAGGGCCTCATGCCCAACCCGAAGTCCGGCACCGTCACCGACGACATCCCTGCCGGCATCAAGGCCGTCAAGGCCGGTCGCGTTGAGTTCAAGATGGACAAGGCCGCCAACATCGGCGTCGGCATCGGCAAGCGTTCCTTCACCTCCGCCCAGATCGTCGAGAACGCTCAGGCGGTTCTCGAAGCCATCAGCAAGGCCAAGCCGGCCTCGTTCAAGGGTAATTACATCAAGAGTGTCGGCATCTCGTCCACGATGAGCCCCGGCGTTCGCGTCGCCTCAACCGAGTTCACCAAACTCTAATCGGAACCCACCATGAGAGCCGAAAAACAATACCTGATCAGCGAAGTCGAGACGCACCTCAAGAAGTCCGACTACGTCATCCTCGCCAACTTCTCGAAAGTCACCGTCTCCGACGTCGCTGAGCTCCGCAACAGCCTCGCCGCCGAGAACGCCGAGTTCCACGTCGTCAAGAACAGCTCACTCCGCGTCGCCGCCAAGGCCCTCGGTCTGCCCGAGTTTGACGCCACCGCGCTGGCTGGCCCCACGGCCATCCTCGTCGGCGGCAAGAACCCGGCCGGCGTTGCGAAGATCCTAAAGAAGTTCTTTGATTCGAAGCAGAAGCTCGAAGTGAAAGTCGGCGTCCTCGAGAAGAAGATCTTCTCGGCCAAGGAGCTCGCCATCATTGCCGATCTGCCTCCCTTCAACGTCCTCCGCTCGCAGTTCCTCAGCTTGCTCACCAGCAACGCTGCGTCCTTCGTGCGCGTCCTCGACGCCAAGGTCAAAAAAGAGCAACCCGCCGCCTAATCCACACCAACCATTTTTGAGAAGACGCCGGCTTTGTCCGGCATCTTCGAGAAGCCAAAAAATCCAAAGGGGTGGAGTAGGGGATACGTCTCTTAAACGTGTTTCATTCCCGAAACCGCTAGTCCGCCCCAGGAAGTTAATACCATGAGCAACCTCACCAAAGACCAAGTCATCGAATGGCTGTCCGCCCAGCCCGTTCTCGAACTCGCCAACCTCGTTAAAGACCTCGAAGGCAAGTGGGGCGTTTCCGCCGCCGCTGCCGTCGCCGCTGGTCCCGCCGCTGGCGGTGCCGTCGCTGCTGTCGCCGAGGAGAAGACCGAGTTCAACGTCGTCCTCACGGATGCCGGCGCGAACAAGATCGGCGTCATCAAAGAAGTCCGCGCCATCACCGGCCTGGGCCTCAAGGAAGCCAAGGACCTCGTTGAAGGCGCTCCCAAGCCCGTCAAGGAAGGCGCCTCCAAGGCCGACGCCGAAGACATCAAGAAGAAGCTCGAGGCCGCTGGCGCCAAGGTCGAACTCAAGTAACCACTTGGCGTTTAACGATCTAAATCGTCTTCAGTTTTCAGGACAGGCCGTGCGTTTGCGCGGCCTGTCCTTTGCCTTTTTCGCTTTCTGTTCTTTGTTTCAGTTTTTCGCCACCGCCCCTCGGGCGATGCGCACCTGATTTTACCGCGCTTTCCGCGCGGTTTCTCCGTCTATTCTCTCCACCTAACAGGGATCACCCATGGCTGCTCGCAATCAACCTGACCGCATCAACTTCGGCAAACTCCGTGAAGTAATCGTTCCGCCGAACCTGATCGAAATCCAGATCACGTCCTATCTCGATTTTCTCCAAAAGGGCATCCCTGATAAACAGCGCAAGCCCCAAGGCCTCGAGGCCGTGTTCCGCGAGGTGTTCCCGATCGAGTCCTACGACGCCCGCCTCGTTCTTGAATACGTTTCCTACACCCTCGGTGATTCCAAGAACTCCGAGCTCGAGTGTATCAAGGAAGGCATCACCTACTCGGTGCCCCTTTACGTGAAGCTCCGCCTCCGCGAGGAAGACTTCATCAAGGACGAAGAGATCTACATGGGCGAGATTCCCATGGTGACCGAGCGCGGTTCCTTCATCATCAACGGCGCCGAGCGCGTCGTCGTCTCCCAGCTTCACCGTTCGCCCGGCATCGCCTTCGAAGTGACGCCTCACGCCAACGGCAAGCCCCTCCACTCTTTCCGCGTCATCCCTGACCGCGGCACTTGGCTCGAGGTCCAGTTCGACAACAACGACCTCCTCTACGTCTATCTCGACCGTCGCCGCCGTCGCCGCAAGTTCCTGATCACGACGCTGCTTCGTGCCATCGGCTACAGCTCCGACATCGATATCCTGAACCTCTTCTACGAGATCAAGGACATCAAGATCTCCAAGGCCCTCGACCTCGAGAACGTCTCCACGCTCGTCCTCGTCGAGGACGCCATCGATGCCCAGAAGGGCGTCGTTCTCGCCCGCGCCTTCGAGCCGCTGACCAAGCAGATCGTGCGCACCTTCGAGAAGCATGACATCTCCAGTATCCGCGTTATCGATACATCTTCCGACGAAGGCGCCATCATCCGCGCCCTCAAGAAGGACCCGACCCGCAACGAGGAAGAGGCCCTCAAGGAAATCTACAAGCGCCTGCGTCCGGGCGAGCCCCCGACCACGGCCAACGCCAAGGCCCTCCTCAAGCGCCTGTTCTTCGATCCGAAGCGTTACGACCTCGGTCGCGTCGGCCGCTATAAGATCAACCAAAAGCTCGGTCTCAAGGTTGACCTCGAGCAGCGCATCCTCGAGTCCGGCGACATCACCGCTGCCACCAAGTATCTCGTCCGCCTCAAGCGCGGCGAGGGCGTCGTGGACGATATCGACCATCTCGGTTCCCGCCGCGTCCGCACCGTCGGCGAGCTTCTCGCCAACCAGTGCCGCGTCGGTCTCAGCCGCACCGAGCGCCTCGTTCGCGAGCGCATGACCATGTATGACCAGTCCGTCGATTCGATCACGCCCCAGAAGCTGATCAACCCGAAGGCTCTCACCACGGTCATCCGCGACTTCTTCGCCCGTTCGCAGCTGTCGCAGTTCATGGACCAGATCAACCCCCTCGCCGAGGTCACGCACAAGCGTCGTCTCTCCGCGCTCGGACCGGGCGGTCTCAACCGTGAGCGTGCCGGCTTCGAAGTGCGCGACGTTCACCCGTCCCACTACGGCCGCATCTGCCCGATCGAAACGCCCGAAGGTCCGAACATCGGTCTGATCAACTCCCTCTCGACCTACGCTCGCGTCAACGAGTTTGGTTTCATCGAGACGCCCTACCGTCAGGTTAAAGACGGCAAGGTCACCGACAAGATCGACTATCTCACCGCCGACCAGGAAGAGGCCAAGGTCATCGCCCAGGCCAACTCCGAACTTGACGACAAGAACCACTTCGTGGGCAAGGTCACCGTCCGTCAGGACGGCGAGTTCCTCGAAGTTGCCGCCGCCGAAGTCCACTACATGGACGTGTCGCCGAAGCAGGTGATCTCGATCGCCGCCGGTATGATTCCGTTCCTTGAGCACGACGACGCCAATCGCGCGCTGATGGGAGCGAACATGCAACGCCAAGGCGTTCCTCTCCTCCAGGCCGAGTCGCCGTTCGTCGGCACCGGTATCGAAGAGCGTGTCGCCCGCGACTCCAAGATCGTCGTCGTCGCCGAGGATTCCGGCATCGTTGCCTACTCCGATGCGAAGATGGTTGTCACCACCAAGGACGGCGAACTCCCCCGCAACTTCGAGAAGAACCCGAAGACCGACGCCAAGAACGGCGTTTACGTTTACGAACTCCGCAAATTCATGCGCTCGAACGCCGGCACCTGCTTCAACCAGAAGCCGATCGTCGACAAGGGCCAGAAGATCAAGGCCGGCGATATCATCGCCGATGGTCCTTCCACCCAGAAGGGCGAAATGGCCCTCGGTCGCAACGTGCTCGTCGCGTTCATGCCTTGGAACGGTTACAACTTCGAAGACGCTATCCTGATCTCCGAGAAGGTCCTCAAGGAAGATATCTTCACCTCCATCCACATCCAGGAGTTCGAGGTCACCGCCCGCGACACCAAGCTCGGGCCGGAGGAAATCACCCGCGACATCCCGAACGTTGGCGAAGAGGCTCTCAAGAATCTCGATCACAACGGTGTCATCCGCATCGGTGCCGAAGTGAAGCCCGGCGACATCCTCGTCGGCAAGATCACGCCCAAGTCCGAAACCGAACTCGCTCCGGAAGAGAAACTCCTCCGCGCGATCTTCGGCGAAAAGGCCGCCGATGTGAAAGACACCTCGCTCGTCGTCCCCTCCGGAGTCGCCGGCATCATTATGGATGTGAAGGTCTCCAGCCGCGTGGACTTCGAGAAGGAGAAGCTTTCTCCCTCCGATCGTCGCCGCCAGACCAAGCAGATCCAGGAAGATTACAAGACGCAGATGGACAAGTTGCGCGAAGGTCTCACCGAGGCCCTCTCCAACATCCTCCTCGGCGAAAAGATCCCGCTCGACGTCATCAACGGCGAGACCAACGAGATCATCATTCCCGCCAACCGTAAGATCACCAAGACGCTCCTCCGCAAGCTCGCCGCCGTCTCCAAGCACGTCGAGATCGACCCGTCCCCGGTTCGCATCAAGATCATGGAGATCATCGGTTCCTACCAGTCGAAGTTCGACGAGTTGGAAACGGACCGCGAGCGCAAGGTCACCAGCATCGAAGCCGGTGAAGACAACGGCAACGGCGCGATCAAGCAGGTCAAAGTTTACATCGCCACCAAGCACAAGCTTGAGGTCGGTGACAAGATGGCCGGTCGTCACGGTAACAAGGGTGTGGTCGCCAAGATCGTTCCCCAGGAAGACATGCCGTTCCTCCCGGACGGCACTCCGGTCGAAATCTGCTTGAACCCCCTCGGCGTGCCTTCGCGCATGAACGTCGGTCAGGTGCTTGAAACCCACCTCGGCTGGGCGTGCTCCAAGCTGGGCATCAAGGTCGCGACGCCTGTCTTCGACGGTATCCCCGAGAAGAAGGTCCGCGAATACCTCAAGGACGCCGGTCTGCCCACCACGGGCAAGAGCGTGCTCTTCGACGGTCGCACCGGCGAGAAGATCGATCAGCAGGTCGTGGTCGGCTACATCTACATGATGAAGCTGAACCATCTTGTGTCCCACAAGATCCACGCCCGTGCCGTCGGTCCTTACTCCCTCGTCACGCAGCAGCCGTTGGGCGGCAAAGCCCAATACGGCGGCCAGCGCTTCGGCGAAATGGAAGTGTGGGCGCTCGAAGCTTACGGCGCGGCGCACACCCTCCAGGAGCTCCTCACGGTCAAGTCCGACGACGTGCAGGGTCGCACCAAGATCTACGAGTCGCTCGTCAAGGGCGACAACACGCTGGTCGCGGGCACGCCCGAGTCCTTCAACGTGTTGATCAAGGAAATCCAGTCCCTCGGTCTGGATATCAAGCTCAACAAGCGCGACGCCCTCGGCGGTCTCACCGCCTGATCCGGTTCACGTCACCATTTAACGAATACACTAGGGATATAACTCAACATGAGCATTCAACCCAACGAAGTTGCCGCCGGTGCCCGCGAAGAAACTCGCGCCGCGCTCGGTCTGGAAGAGAGCCCGTTCGACTGCGTCTCCATCACCGTCTCCTCTCCGGAGACGATCCGCGCCTGGTCCAAGGGCGAGGTCAAGAACCCCGAGACGATCAATTACCGCACCTTCAAGCCCGAGCCGGGTGGTCTTTTCTGTCAAAAGATCTTCGGCCCCGTCCGTGACTACGAGTGCGCCTGCGGAAAATACAAGCGCATCAAATACAAGGACGTCGTCTGCGATCGTTGCGGCGTCGAAGTGACCATCTCCCGCGTCCGTCGCGAGCGCATGGGCCACATCGAACTCGCTGTGCCCGTCGCGCACATCTGGTTCCTCAAGTCGATGCCTTCGCGCCTCGGCCTTCTCCTCGACATGACCGCCCGTTCGCTCGAGCGCGTCATCTACTATGAGAACTACATGGTCGTCGATCCGGGCAAGACCCCGCTCGAACTGAAGCAGCTCCTCACCGACGTCGAATACCGCCAGGCTCTCGACGAATACGGTGACGACTCCTTCGTCGCCAAGATGGGTGCCGAGGCCGTCCGTGACTGCCTCGTCAAGACCGACATGGAAGCGACCGTCGCCGAGCTCCAGGAGCAGATGCGCGCCACCAAGTCCAAGCAGATCAAAAAGAAGCTCTCCAAGCGTCTCAAGGTCATCCAAGGCTTCATTCATTCGAGCTCCCGTCCCGAGTGGATGGTCCTCGAAGTGCTGCCCGTTATCCCGCCTGACCTGCGTCCTCTCGTTCCGCTCGAAGGCGGCCGTTTCGCGACTTCCGACCTCAACGATCTCTATCGCCGCGTCATCAACCGCAACAATCGTTTGCGCAACCTGATGCAGCTCAAGACGCCCGACGTTATCATCCATAACGAAAAGCGCATGTTGCAGGAAGCCGTTGACGCTCTGTTCGACAACGGTCGCCACGGTCGTCCCGTCACGGGCGCCGGCAACCGTCCATTGAAGTCCCTCTCGGACATGCTCAAGGGCAAGCAGGGTCGTTTCCGCCAAAACTTGCTCGGCAAGCGCGTGGACTACTCCGGCCGTTCCGTCATCGTCATCGGTCCCGAGCTCAAGCTCAACCAATGCGGTCTCCCCAAGAAGATGGCGCTGGTTCTCTTCGAACCGTTCATCATCCGCCGTCTCAAGGAACTCGGCTTCGTGCACACCGTCCGCGGTGCCCGCAAGATGATCGAGAAGAAGTCCCCCGAGGTGTGGGACATCTTGGAAGAAGTGACCAAGGGCCACCCGGTTCTCCTGAACCGCGCTCCGACCCTTCACCGTCTCTCCATCCAGGCGTTCGAACCCGTCCTCATCGAGGGCGAGGCGATCCGCGTTCACCCGCTCGTCTGCACCGCTTACAACGCGGACTTCGACGGTGACCAGATGGCAGTGCACGTTCCGTTGTCCCTCGAAGCCGTGATGGAGTGCAAACTCCTCATGATGGCGACGAACAACATCTTCTCGCCGTCCTCCGGCAAGCCGATCCTCACGCCCTCGCAGGACATCGTTCTCGGTGCCTACTACCTCACGATCGAGCCTCGCAAGAAGCCCGAGAAGGGCGTCCATGTGCCGCTCCTCTCCGGTCTCCAGGAAGTTCTCTTCGTCAAGGCTGACGGCGCGCTCAAGATGCACGACTGGGTCGAGGTTCCTAACCCCGACTTCGGCCGCGAAACCGTTTTCGGTAACTCCGAAAAGCGCACCCTCCGCACCACCGTCGGCCGCGTGATCTTCAACCAGATCTGGCCCGCCGGTCTCGGCTTCGTGAACTTCCCTGTTCCGAAGGGCAAGCTCGGTGACCTCATCCTGAACACCTACAAGGTGGCCGGTGACAGCGTCACCGTCGAGACCCTCGACAAGTTGAAGGAGCTCGGCTTCCAGACCGCTATGCAGGCCGGTATCTCCATCGGTATCGACGACATGATTATCCCTGAGGATAAGAAGGACATCGTCATCGATTCCCGTAAGAAGATCGTCGAAGTCGAAGCCCAGTTCAACAAGGGCATCATCACCGACGGCGAACGCTACAACAAGGTCGTCGATATCTGGACTGGCGCCACCGACAAGATCGCCAAGGCCGTGTTCGCCAAGCTGGAGAACAACGATGGCAAGACCGAGGTTAACCCGGTTTACATCATGATGGACTCCGGTGCGCGTGGTAACAAACAGCAGGTTCGTCAGCTGTGCGGCACCCGCGGTCTTATGGCCAAGCCCTCGGGCGAAATCATCGAGCGTCCGATTCTGTCTTCGTTCCGCGAAGGTCTGACGGTTCTCGAATACTTCATCTCCACCCACGGCGCCCGCAAGGGTCTCGCCGACACCGCGCTCAAGACCGCCGACGCCGGCTACCTCACCCGTAAGCTGTGCGACGTCGCCATGGACGTGATCATCTCCGAAGAAGACACTGGCAGCCGCGACGGCATCTGGAAGAAGTCGATCTTCGAAGGTGACGACGAAATCATCAACCTCCGCGAGCGTATCGTCGGCCGCTGCGCTTCCGACGACATCTACAACCCGCTCAATCCCTCCGAGCTGCTCGTCGCCTCCGGTGACGTCATCAGCGAAGAGATGTCGCTCAAGATCGTCGAATGCGGCATCGAGCGCGTGAAGATCATGTCCCCGCTCACCTCCATCAGCCCCAACGGCATCGATGCGAAGAGCTACGGCATTCATCCCGCCACCAACCGCCTCGCCAAGCAGGGTGACTCGGTCGGCATCATCGCCGCCCAGTCCATCGGCGAACCCGGCACGCAGCTCACGATGCGCACGTTCCACATCGGTGGCGTCGCCTCCGGCGGATTCAAAACGCCCGAGATCCGCGTCCGCAGCTCCGGCACCGTTCGCTACAAGGGCCTGCGCCTCGTGGAAACGGCCGACGGCGCCGCGATCGTGCTCAACAAGACCGGCAGCATCCAGATCATCGACGCTGATGATCGCGAACTCGACACCTACAACATCGTGGTCGGTTCCTTCCTCCATGTTGGCGACGGCGCCAAGATCGAGAAGGGTGCCGTTCTCGCCCAGTGGGATCCCTACAACATCCCCGTGCTCTCTGAAAAGGGCGGCACGCTCGGATTCAAGGACATGATCCCCGGTGTCACCGTGAAGCGCGAACTCGACGAATCGTCGGGCCGCATCGCCACGGTCGTCATCGAGCACAAAGAAGACCTCAATCCTCAGATCGAAGTCCGCGACGAAAAGGGCAAGCCCATCGCCGCCTACGCCATTCCGGTCGGCGCTCAGATCGCCGTGCAGGAAGGTGACATCATCCAGCCCGGTGCCCTTCTCGCCAAGACGCCCCGTCAGGCCTCCAAGACCAAGGACATCACGGGTGGTCTCCCTCGTATCGCCGAGCTTTTCGAAGCCCGTCGTCCGAAGGATGCCGCCGAGATGGCCCGCATCGACGGTGTCGTTTCGTTCGAAGGCACGCTGCGCGGCAAGCGCAAGCTCGTCGTCCGCAACGAAGAGACCGCCCAGGAAGAAGAGCACCTCATCCCGACCGGCAAACACATCATCGTGCAGCCGGGCGACGTGGTTCACAAGGGCCAGCACCTCACGGAAGGCTCCGCCGACCCGCACGAGATCCTGGAAATCCTCGGACCGTCCGCGCTGTATGACTTTCTCATCAGCCAGGTGCAGGAGGTTTACCGCCTGCAGGGCGTGACGATCAACGACAAGCACATCGAGATCATCATCCGCCAGATGCTCCGCAAGGTCCGTATCACCGATCCGGGTGACAGCGAATACTTCTGGGGTGAGCAGGTGGACCGCGCCGCGTTCCTCGCGGACAACAAGCGTCTCGAAGAAGCCGGCGGCAAGCCGGCCGAAGCCGAGCCGATCCTGCTGGGCATCACCAAGGCCTCCCTCGAGACCGAGTCGTTCATCTCCGCCGCGTCGTTCCAAGAGACGACCCGCGTGCTGACGGACGCCTCGACCCTCGGCAAGGTGGATCTCCTGAAGGGCTTCAAGGAAAATGTCATCATGGGTCACCTGATCCCTGCCGGCACCGGTCTGCCCGCCTACAAGAACCTCCGCATCAGCCTGCCGTTCGGCGAAGAGCTCCCCACTGAGGAGCCCGTCGCCACGCAGGCCGGTTGATCCGGTCGGGTGAAATTCTCAAAGCCGCGGGCCAAAAGCCCGCGGCTTTTTTGTGTCCGCAAGGTTGCGGGATTAAGTATCTATAAATTGGATACATATCCATTATTTGAATACATATTTACGCAGTGATTTCTGCGATGCTCCAGGGTTTTGGGCTGCGTGAAGTTTGAGCGTGAATTCTGTAGTGCCGAGGTGGACCGTGTCCTCCGGGCGCGGTCTGCGGGCTGATGGTATTTCCCGAGGCTGGAGATTGCCTGCCATTCCGGGCGGCGATGACTATGCCTGAAGCGCGTTACGGCTGTTTTGGGGTGAACTAATACCTGATGAATCTGGGGCATGCAGCGGTTTCATGGTATCCGGGTAGGGCGGGGGACTGCTAGCAGGCTTGGTTGCCCGACTTTGCCCTTGAGGTGGCAGGCTGCATCCGGTTGTCTCCTCCCTCGCTATCCATCCTTGCGCGTTGTCCGGTTGCACGGGCGAACGCTTTTACCCGAAGAAACCGCCGCAAAAGGCCGGTTTTTCCGGGCGTCAATTATTTTTCCTAGAATCTGCTTGCCGACATATACCGGCTTGGTAGCTTCCGCCTCTTTTCCTCATTTCATAGCCACACTTCGATATGCCCACCATCAACCAACTCGTGCGCAAAGGACGTCGCCAAATTCGTGCGAAGTCCAAGTCGCCTGCCCTCGAGGGCAACCCCTTCCGCCGCGGCGTGTGCGTGCAGGTCATGACCCGCACCCCCAAGAAGCCTAACTCCGCTATCCGTAAGGTCGCGAAGGTCCGTCTCACCAATGGCAGCGAAGTGATCTCCTACATCCCCGACGAGGGCCACAATCTCCAGGAGCACTCCATTGTGCTCGTGCGCGGTGGCCGCGTTAAGGACTTGCCCGGTGTCCGTTACCACATCGTCCGTGGCACCCTCGACGCTACCGGCGTCGAAAAGCGCCGTCGCAGCCGCTCCAAATACGGCGTCAAGCGTCCTAAGGCCGCCAAGAAGTAAACAACCTAAAGGAACCTAGACCATGTCACGCCGCCATAAAGCCGATAAGCGTCAAACGACGCCGGATATCCGTTACAACAGCACGCTCGTCGCTCACCTCGTCAATGTGGTGATGGAAGACGGCAAGAAGAACACCGCCGAGCGCATCGTTTACGGTGCCTTCGAGAAGGTGTCCGAGAAGCTCGAAAAGGGCGATCCCGTTGACCTCATGATCGGCGCTCTCGAAAACGCCCGTCCCCGTCTCGAAGTGAAGAGCCGCCGCGTTGGTGGTGCGACCTACCAGGTTCCCGTGGAAATTTCCTACGAGCGCCAAGAGAGTCTCGCCCTCCGCTGGATCGTCTCCGCCGCCGCCGGTCGCAAGGGCACCCCGATGAAGGATGCCTTGGCCGCCGAGATCGTCGATGCCTACAACAACACGGGCAGCGTCGTTAAGAAAAAGGAAGACACTCACAAGATGGCCCAGGCCAATCGCGCCTTCGCCCACCTCCGCTGGTAATCCGTCCGCTCACTGCTGCTCATGTCCGAAGCTCCCGTCATCACTATCGTCACCGACAAAGCGAAGGTTTCTCCGGTTAACTCCAAGAACCGTCCCTTCCCCCTCGAGTGGACTCGTAACATCGGTATTGCCGCGCACATCGACGCCGGCAAGACGACCACCTCCGAACGCATCCTGTTCTACTCCGGCAGCGTTCACAAGATGGGCGAAGTGCACGAAGGCACCGCCGTGACCGACTGGATGGAGCAGGAGCGCGAGCGTGGTATCACGATCACCGCCGCCGCTATTTCTTGTGCTTGGAACGCCTCATGCGGTCCTTGGAAGGGAATCAAGCAGCGCGTTAACATCATCGATACGCCCGGACACGTGGACTTCACGGCCGAGGTTGAGCGCTCCATGCGTGTTCTCGACGGTGCCGTTGCTGTGTTCTGCGCCGTCGCCGGCGTGCAGCCCCAGTCCGAAACCGTTTGGCGCCAGGCCAACAAATACGGCGTTCCTCGCGTTGCCTTCATCAACAAGATGGATCGCACCGGTGCCGATTTCTTCCGCGCCGTTTCTGAAATGCGCGAGAAGCTCGGTGCCAACGCTCATCCCCTTTTCATTCCGATCGGCAAGGAAGAGAACTTTAACGGTGTCGTGGACCTCGTCCAGAACATCGCCTACATGTTCATCGATCCGGCTGACATGGATCTCAACCCCACGCGCCACCCGATCCCCGCCGAGTATGCTGCTCAGGCCAAGGAATACCGCGAGAAGCTGATCGAGGCCGCCTCCGATTTCGACGACAAGCTCGCCGAAGACTACCTCAATGGCGTGGAAATCACCTCCGAAGCCCTCATGACCGCGGTCCGCAAGGCCACCGTTTCCATGAAGTTCACGGGTGTCATCCCCGGCTCCGCCTTTAAGAAGAAGGGCGTGCAGCGTCTCCTCGACTGCGTGGTTAACTACCTGCCCAGCCCGATCGACGTTCCCCCGATGAAGGGTCAGGACAGCGACGGTAAAGAGGTTGAGGTTGTCGTTGACGACAACGCCAAGCTCGCCGGTCTCGCCTTCAAGCTCTGGACCGACCCGTTCGTCGGCAAGCTGGTGTTCTACCGCGTTTACACCGGCACGCTCCAGAAGGGCACCTCCCTCTACAATCCCCGCACCCGTCGCTCCGAGCGCGTCAGCCGTCTCGTGCTCATGCGCGCCATGGACCGCGAGGAAATCGACACCGCTTACTCGGGCGACATCTGTGCGCTCGTCGGCGTCAAGGAAGTCATCACCGGTGACACGCTCTGCAACGAAGACTACGACGTTCGTCTCGAACCCCCGTCCTTCCCTGAGCCCGTTATCGCGATGTCCATCGAGCCGAACTCGAAGGCTGACCAGGAAAAGCTCGGCACCGCCCTCCAGCGCCTCGTCGCCGAGGATCCGACTCTCCGCGTCAAGACCGACACCGACACCGGCCAGACGATTCTCGCCGGCATGGGCGAGCTTCACCTCGAAATCATCATCGACCGCATGAAGCGCGAGTTCAAGGTCGAGGCCACCTCCGGCAAGCCCCAGATCGCTTACCGCGAGACCATCACCACCTCTTCCGATGGCGAAGGTAAGTTCATCCGTCAGTCCGGCGGTAAGGGCCAATACGGCCATGTCGTGGTCAAGATGGAGCCCAACGAAAAGGGCAAGGGCGTCGAAGTCATCAACGAAACCGTTGGCGGCTCGATCCCGAAGGAATTCATCAAGCCCTCGACCGAAGGCATCCTCGAAGCTGCGAACAATGGTGTCGTCGCCGGTTATCCGGTGGTCGATGTCATCATCCGCATCGTTGATGGTTCCTTCCACGACGTGGACTCGTCCGAAATGGCGTTCAAGATGGCCGGCATCTTCGCCTTTAAGGATGCGATGAAAGAGGCCAAGCCGATCCTCCTCGAGCCCATCATGCTCGTCGAGGTGACCACTCCTGAAGAGTATCAGGGCGACCTCATCGGCGACATCAACCGTCGTCGCGGCCGCATCAACGGCATGGAGTCCAAGAACGCCGCGTGCATCATCAACTCGCACGTGCCTCTCGAGATGCTCTTCGGTTACGTCACCGACATCCGCTCGCTCTCCAAGGGCCGCGCCAGCGCCTCCATTTCTCCCTCCCATTTCGAGCAGGTTCCGAACTCGCTCCTCACCAAGATCGTCGAGTCTTCCACCAAGGCTCCCGCTCGCACTTAATCCTTCGTTCTTTTTATCGTCATGAAAGGTCAACGCATCCGCATCAAACTCCAGGGCTACGACTATCGCGTCATCGATCAGTCCGCCTCGGAAATCGTCGAGACCGCCAAGCGCTCCGGCGCCCGTGTTTCCGGCCCCATCCCTCTCCCGACCCGCATCGAAAAGCTTACGGTCAACCGTTCGCCGCACGTTGACAAAAAGTCGATGGAGCAGTTTGAGACCCGCACCCACAAGCGCCTCATCGACATCATCGAGCCGACCGCTCAGACGGTCGATGAGCTCAAGAAATTAAATCTTCCCTCGGGCGTTGACATCACGATCAACGTGTGAGTTATCAGCCGACTCTGTTCTTACATACTTTACTTTAGCAGTATCCCATGTGCACCCCGTGCACCTCTGGGTTTCTCTAATGTAGGCATTAAACGGAAAATTTTCCACCTACCACTTAGCCATGTCCATTAGCACCCTACTCGGTAAAAAAATCGGGATGACGCAGGTCTATGACGCTCAAAACGTCTTGGTCCCCGTCACCGTGGTCGAAGCCGGCCCTTGCCCGGTCGTCCAGATCAAAACCACTCAAGTTGACGGTTATAACGCCGTTCAGCTTGGCTTCTCCAAGCAGAAGTCCAAGAACGCCTCCAAGGCCGAAAAGAACCACGCCGCCAAGGCGGGTCTCGAAGACGCTCCCCGCGTCCTCAGCGAAGTTCGTCTCGACGACGTCGCTTCGATCAAGCTCGGTGACATTGTCACCGTCGCCGACTTCACGGAAGGCCAGCTCGTTGACGTCATCGGCGTCACCAAGGGCAAAGGCTTCCAAGGCGTTGTGAAGCGTTTCCGTGTCGGTGGCGGTCCCGCCACGCACGGTTCCATGTTCCACCGCCGCATCGGTTCCATCGGTATGCGCCAGACCCCTGGCCGCGTCTGGAAGAACCAGGCGATGCCCGGCCACATGGGCCAGCTCCGCGTCACCCAGCAGAACCTGCTGGTCGTGAAAATCCTCCCCGAGAAAAACATCATTCTCGTCAAAGGTGCCATCCCTGGCGCCAACGGTGACGACGTGATCGTTCGCACCGCCATCAAGGGTCAGCCCAAGAAAGCCTAACCCTTAAGAGAGAACACTGCACATGAAACTCAAAGTTTTCAGCTCCGACGGTAAGACCTCCCGCGAACAAGATTTCGCCGGTCTCCCGACCTTCGAAGGCGACAAGGGCCTCCAGGCCGTCAAGGAAGTCATCGTCGCCATCAACGCCAACAACCGCCTCGGCACCCACTCCACGAAAACCCGTGGCGAAGTGTCCGGCGGCGGCAAGAAGCCCTGGCGCCAAAAGGGCACCGGTCGCGCCCGCGCCGGTTCCACCCGCTCCCCGATCTGGGTCGGCGGTGGCGTCGTCTTCGGCCCCAAGCCCCGCGACTACTCCAAGAAGATCAACTCCAAGGTGAAGGCCCTCGCTTTCAGCCGCGCTCTGTTTGACCGCCTCGCCGCTGGCGAAGTCGATCTCATCGAGACCTTCGAGGCCAATCCCGTAAAGACCAAGGTCATGAGCCAGATCATTGAGCGCATCGCGCCCAAGGGTAAGATTCTGATCGTGGACAAAGAGTTCACCGCCGACACCGCCCGTGTCGTCGCCAACATCCAGCGCATTTCCGTCCAGGAAGCCAACGAGCTCAACACCCTCGATCTTGCCCAATACAAGAAGATCATCGTGAGCCTGCCCGCGCTCGAAACCATCATCGCCCGCGTCAACGGAGGTAAGAACTAATGAGCGCCAACGTCCTTAAACTCGTTCGTCTGACCGAGAAGTCCAACAAGCTCTCTTCCGAGCTTGGCCAATACAGCTTCCAAGTCGCGATCAACAGCAACAAGCACCAGATCGCGGAAGCCGTCGAAAAGGCTTTCAAGGTCTCCGTGACCCGCGTCAACACCGCCGTTTACCGCGGTAAAAACAAAAAGAGCCGTCAAGGCCAGCCCAGCATGACCGCCGACTACAAGAAGGCCGTCGTGACTCTGAAGGCCGGTGACAAGATCGAGCTCGTCTAATCCGGAGAACACACCACATGCCTCTTACTCCCGTCCGTCGTCCCCTCACGCCTTCCCAGCGCTTCACGCAGCTGAACAAGCCCGAGGGTCTTTCCAAAAAACGCCCCGAGGCCAAGCTCACCGAGCCCAAGCCCAAGACCGGTGGTCGTAACGTTTATGGCCGCATCACCTCGCGTCGTCGCGGCGGTGGCCACAAGCAGCTCTACCGTATCATCGACTTCAAGCGCGACATCCTCGACATGCCTGCCCGCGTGCAGGCCATCGAGTATGACCCGAACCGCACGGCCCATATCGCCCTCATCGCTTATTCCAGCGGCGAGAAGCGCTACATCTTGGCGCCGAAGGGCCTCAAGGCCGGTGACACCATCGTCACCTCGAACAAGGCCTCGTTGAACGACTTTAACGTTGGCAACAACTTCCCCCTGTCGATCATCCCCCCCTCCACCAAGCTGCACAACGTCGAGCTCGTCCCGGGCCGCGGTGCCCAGCTCGGCCGCACGGCTGGCACCTCGATCGAGCTCGTCAACGTCGAGAACGGTTCCGCGCAGATCAAGTTGCCCTCCGGCGAAGTCCGCCTGGTCAACCCGAACTGCCGCGCCACCATCGGTGAAGTCGGTAACGGTGACCAGATCAACGCCTCGCTCGGCAAAGCCGGTCGTAATCGTTGGCTCGGCAACCGTCCCCGCCAGCGCGGTGTTTCGATGAACCCGGTCGACCACCCCAACGGTGGTGGTCAGGGCAAGTCCAAGGGTGGTGGCGGTCGCCAGCACCTCGTCTCCCCGTGGGGCCAGCTCGCCAAGGGCTTCCCGACCCGCAAACGCTCGAAGCCTTCGAGCGCCCAGATCCTTGTCCGCCACAACGGTCGCAAGCCGCGCGGTCAGAAGTAATTTCTACACCTTACCAACATGGCACGCTCCATCAAAAAAGGTTTCTTCGTCGATTACCACCTGCTCGAGAAAATCGAGAAGGCCGTCAAGGCCGGTGGCTCCAAGAAGCCCATCCAAACCTGGTCCCGCCGCTCGACGATCACCCCCGATTTCATCGGCCACACGTTCAGCGTTCACAACGGCAAGTCCTTCATCTCCGTGCACGTCACCGAGAACATGGTCGGCCACAAGCTCGGCGAATTTGCGCTCACCCGCATCTTCAAGAATCACGGCGGTATGACCCGTAAGGAAATCTAAGCCGTCTCATCGCCGCCATGATCCGTCGTCTCGTCACCGCTCTCGCTCTGTTCGCCGTCGTTTCCACGACCGGCTTGCAGGCGGCCGCGCTGGTGGCGAGTCGTTCGGTCGAGGCGGCTCCGGTGGTGGCCGTGCAGGCGACCCGAGTTGCGGATGTCGTTCTGCTCGGCGCCGGCTTTTCGGCCGGTCTCCGTCAGGGAATGGTGTTCAGCGTAACGCGCGGTGGTGTCGAGGTTGCCGAGATTGTTCTCGTCGATCTTCGCCCCCGCGCCTCCGCCGGCCTCATTCTCCAGCTCGCTCCCGGTCAATCGATCCGGGCCGGCGACACCGCCACTGTCAAAACTCTCAAGGTATAATCAACAAACTCAAAAGGGCAGGGGACCCCCGGTCCTGCTGTCGCCCCAAAAGGGAATCTTAATCAACATGGAAGTCCAAGCCCTCACCCGCTACGCGCGTATGTCCCCTAAAAAGGTGCGCGAAGTCGTCCGCACCATCCAAGGCCGCAAAGCCAACGATGCTGTCGATCTCCTCACGCTCATCCCGCGCAAGTCCGCGCGCCTGATCGTCAAGACGCTCAAGAGCGCCATCGCCAACGCCGAGAACAACAACAACCTCTCCGCCGATTCCCTCGTCGTGAAGAGCGCGCTCGTTGAAAACGGACCCGTCCTCAAGCGCTTCAAGGCCGGTGCCCGCGGCACCGCGATGCCCCGCCGCAAGAAGATGTCCCACATCCGCATTGTCCTCTCGGACGGCAACTCCAACTAATTTACCACCATGGGCCAAAAGACCAATCCGATCGGCTTCCGTCTCGCTGTCCGCCGTAACTGGCAGTCGCGCTGGTATGCCTCCAAGAAGGATTTCGCGAAGCTCCTCCTCGAGGACCAGATCATCCGTGAGAAACTCATGGAGAAGCTGAAGCAGGCTTCCGTTCCCCGCATCTTCATCGAGCGCGCCTCCAACCGCGTTCGCGTCAAGATCTACACCGCCCGTCCTGGTATCGTCATCGGCCGCAAAGGCGCCGAGATCGAGAACATCAAGGCCGAGCTCGCCAAGCTCACCGGCAAAGACGTCCTCCTCGACATCGTTGAGGTCAAGAAGCCCGAGATCGAGGCCCAGCTCGTCGCCGAGAACGTCTGCTTGCAGCTCGAGCGCCGTATCGCTTTCCGCCGCGCCATGAAGAAGGCCGTCGAAATGGCCATGGCTCTCGGTGCCGAAGGTATCCGTATCCAGTCCTCGGGCCGCCTCGGCGGTGCCGACATCGCCCGCCGCGAGTGGCAGCGCAAGGGCCGCGTGCCGTTGCATACTCTCCGCGAAAACATCGACTACGGCTTTGCCGAGGCGAAAACCCTTTTCGGCAAGATCGGCGTCAAAGTCTGGATCTGCAAAAAGGAAGCCGACACGACGCTTTAATCCCGTCGCTCGACCCAACCACTTAACAAAAGAGAAACCAACATGGCTCTCGCTCCCGCACGCACCAAATACCGCAAATCCCAGAAGGGTTCCCGCAAGGGCAACGCCAAGCGTGGTAACACGATCTCCTTCGGTGAATTCGGCCTCCAATCCCTCAGCCGCGGTCCGATGACCGGCCAACAGATTGAAGCCGCCCGCGTCACCATCTCGCGCCACCTCAAGCGCAAAGGCAAACTCTGGATCCGCGTTTTCCCCCACAAGCCTGTCACCAAGAAGCCTGCCGAGACGCGCATGGGTTCCGGTAAAGGTCCGGTCGAATACTATGTCGCCCAGATCAAACCCGGCGCCGTTCTGTTCGAACTCGCCGGCGTCACCGTCACCGTCGCCAAAGAGGCCTTCCGCCTCGCCGACGCGAAACTTCCCTTCCGTTGCCGCTTCATCGTGCGCGAAGGCACCGCCGTCTAATTAAAACCGGCCCCAGCCAGTAACCACACGCCATGAGCAAGAAGAAGACCAATTCCATCAACGAACTCGCCCCCGCCGAGATCGCCGTCAAGCTGACCGAAAACCGCGAGAAGCTTCTCCATCTCCGCCTGCGCAAGCAGACCGGCCAGGTCGAGAAAACCCACGAGCTGCGCACCCTCCGCAAGGACATCGCCCGTCTCGAAACCGCGCGCAACGCCAAGTCCAAGAAGGCCGCCGCCTAATCGTAAACACCATGTCCACCACGACCACCCGCAATTCCCGCAAGGACCTCACCGGTTTCGTCACCAGCCGCTCTGGCGACAAATCCATCAAGGTCACCGTCCCTTACAAGATCCCGCATCCCCGCTACCAGAAGACCATCAATCGTAAGACCGTTGTGCACGTCCACGACGAGAAGAACGAGACGAAGGTCGGCGACAAGGTCGAGATCATGGAGACCCGTCCCCTCAGCCGCCTCAAGCGCTGGCGCATCGTCAAAGTGATCGAGGCCGCCGTCGCTGCTGATGGCGCCGCCATCACCGAGAAGGACGTCGCCGAGCTCGTTCCCACCAAGAAGGTCAAGGCCTGAGCCGAGCCCATTAACATTTAAAAACGATCCGTCATGCTACAACTCCGTTCATGGGTAGAAGTGGCTGATAACACAGGCGCCCGTCGCGCCATGTATATCAGCAAAAAAGGCCAGAACACCACCACCGCCGGCGTGGGTGATGTCGTCACCATCCACATCAAGGAAAGCTCCACCGATGCTTCCGTGAAAAAGGGTGAGGTCGCCAAGGCCGTTATCATCCGCACCAAGGCTCCGGTTCGCCGCGCCGATGGCAGCTATCTGCGTTTCGACAGCAACGCCGTCGTCATCCTCACCGCTGACGGCAATCCCAAGGGCACCCGTATCTTCGGCCCCGTCGCCCGCGAACTGCGTGCGAAGAACTTCATGAAGATCATCTCGCTCGCTCCGGAGGTTCTCTAAAATGGCTACCAGCAAATTCCACGTTAAACGCGGCGACGAAGTCGTCGTCATCGCCGGCTCCCAGAAGGGCAAGTCGGGCAAGGTCCTCGAAATCCTTGCTCCCAAGCAACGCGTCCGCGTTGAGGGCGTTGGCATGATCAAGCGCCACACCAAGAAATCGGAACAGAACCCGAATGGCGCGATCATCGAGCGCGAGGGTTCCATCCACGTCTCTAACCTCCAGAAAAAAGCCGTGTTCGACGCGTCCAAAAAACGCGCCGTCAAGGCCTGATCTGATCCCAACCTAAAATAGCGCTTGCCAGGGTCGAAGCTACACCATGTAACTTCGACCCTTTTCGCCCTATACAACACTCTCAAATTGTCATCCGGGTCGGTAATCCGGTGGCTCTTACCATAATGAGCAAAACAACTCCCTTCCTCAAACAACACTACACCGAGCAGGTCGCCCCCGCTCTCGTGAAGTCCCGCGGCTACAAGAACAGCCACCAGATCCCGAAGATCGTTAAGATCTCCCTCAACACCGGCATCGATGCCGAGGCTGACAAAAACCAGATCGCCGACATCCAGCGCGATCTCGCCGCCATCGCCGGTCAGAAGCCCGTCCTCTCGAAGTCCAAGAAGGCGATCTCCAACTTCAAGCTCCGCGAGAACCAGGTCGTTGGCGCGCACGTCACCCTCCGTGGTGAGCGTATGTGGGATTTCCTCTACCGCCTCCTTGCGGTCGCCCTCCCCACCATCCGCGACTTCCGCGGCGTTCCCTCCAAGCTCGACGGCCAGGGTAACTACAACCTCGGCGTCTCCGACTTCACCATCTTCCCGGAAATCACCGTGGAGAATGTTAAGAAGGCCATGGGCCTTGATATCACCATCGTCACTTCCGCCGAGACCGACGATGAAGGCCGCGAGCTCCTGAAGCTCCTCGGCGTTCCCTTCCGCCGCACCGAGGCTCAGCAAGCTGCTGACGCCGCCGCTGCCAAGACCAACGCCGCTTAATATTTTTCGCCATGCCGAAGACCTCCGCCATTAATCGTAACGAGAAGCGCAAAGCTCTCACCGCCAAGTTCGCGCCCCTCCGCGCCGAGCTCAAGGCCATCCTCGCCAACCCTGCCACCCAGGACGAAGAGTTCTTCGCCGCGCAGAAGAAGCTTCAGAAACTCCCCCGCAACTCGTCGAAGATCCGCATCCGCAACCGTTGCTCCATGAGCGGTCGCCCTCGCGCCTTCATCCGCAAGTTCGGCGTTTCCCGTATCACTTTCCGCGAGCTTGCCCTCAACGGCAAGATTCCCGGCGTCACCAAGTCCTCCTGGTAAACTTTCAGGGCCACGGGGGTCGGATATGACCCGCGCGCCCTCTTAAAAAACATCCACCATGACAGATCCCGTCAGCGATTTCTTGACCCGCCTGCGCAATGCGTCGAAGGCCGGTCTTGCCGAGTGCGTATCGCCGCACTCCACCCTCAAGGAGAGCCTCGCGGTGATCCTTAAGTCCGAAGGCTTCGTTTCCGAAGTCTCCACCGGCACCGATGAGCGCGGTCACAAGACCGTCATCGTCAAGCTCAAGTATGTCGATAAGACCCCCGCGATCACCAACCTGTCGCGCGTCTCGACCCCCGGCCGCCGCCTTTATTACAGCTACACGGAAATTCCCCGCGTGCTGAACGGTCTCGGCATCAGCATTCTCTCGACCTCGAAGGGTCTCCTCAAGGATCAGGACGCCCGCCGCCAAAAAGTCGGTGGCGAACTGCTCTGCAACGTTTGGTAACCCGGAGAATCACCCACATGTCACGCGTAGGCAAAATTCCCGTTCCCATTCCCGACAAGGTTAAGGTCGACATCAAAGGCCACACCGTTTCCGTCGAAGGCCCCAAGGGCAAGGTCTCCAAGACCTTCGCTCCCGTCGTCACCCTCACTCTCGTTGACAAAACCGTCACCGTGAAGCCGAACGACGACAGCCGCTTCTCCCTCGCCATGTATGGCACCGCCCGTTCGGTGATTGCCGGCATGGTCAAGGGCGCTTCCGAAGGCTTCTCCAAGGATCTCGAGATCCAGGGCGTCGGCTTCAAGGCCAACCTCAAGGGCAAGGTCCTCGACCTCGCTCTCGGTTACTCGCACGCCATCCTTTTTGACATTCCCGAGGGCATCAAGATCACCGTCGTCGACCAGACCAAGGTCAAAGTCGAAGGCGCTGACAAGCAACTCGTCGGTAAAGTCACCGCGGAAATCCGCAGCTATTATCCGCCCGAGCCTTACAAGGGCAAGGGTGTCCGCATCGTGGGTGAACGCGTCCGCCGTAAGGAAGGCAAGACTGTCGCTTAACGTTTCCTTTCATAACCTTTTACCCGCTCGCAAGAGCCCAAAACTAAATGTCCACCACCAGCAAAGCCGACCTGCTTCAAAAGCGCCGTTGGCGTATCCGCAAGAAGGTCTTCGGCACCGCCGTTCGCCCTCGTCTTGCCGTCCGCTTCACCAGCAAGCACATCTACGCCCAGGCGATCGACGACCAGGCCGGCACCACGCTTGCCTTCCTCTCCAGCCTCGATGCCGATCTGCGCAAAGAGAAGCTTTCCGCCAACCTCGCCGGTGCCAAATCCCTTGGTGTCGCCTTCGCCGCCAAGGCCAAGGCTGCCGGTATCTCCTCCGTCGTGTTCGATCGCTCCGGCGCCCGTTACCACGGCAAAGTCAAAGTATTCGCTGATGCCGCCCGCGAAGGTGGTCTTGCATTCTAATATATGAGCACTGGCACCACTCCTCCCGTCGCCCCCGCCGCCGAGCCTTCCCAGCGCCCCGAGCGCTCGGAGCGCGCTCCCCGTCGCGAAAACCGCGGCCCTCGTGAAACCCCGAAGCCCGTTGACGAACATGGCAACGAGTTGGTTGAGAAGATCGTCTTCATCAACCGCTGCGCCAAGGTCGTCAAAGGCGGCCGTCGTTTCAGCTTCGCCGCCCTCTCCGTTGTCGGTGACCGCAAAGGTCGCGTCGGCATCGGCTACGGCAAGGCCAACGAGGTTCCCGACGCCATCAAGAAGAGCACCGAGAACGCCCGCAAAAACTTCGTCACCGTGAAGCTCAAGGGCGACACGATCCCGCACGATGTCATGGGCGTTGCCGACGGCGGCAAGGTTCTCCTCAAGCCCGCCACGACCGGCACCGGCCTGATCGCCGGTGGCGCTGTCCGTGCCGTGCTCGAAGCGGCCGGCGTCAAGAACATCCTCACCAAGTCCAGCGGCTCCAGCAACCATATCGCCGTGGTGCATGCCACCTTGAACGGTCTGCAGCAGCTCCGTCTCGCTGCCGACATCAAGGCCATCCGCTCGGCCTGATTCCGCATCACAAAATAATCCGAGTCCCGCCCTGCACACAAGCAGGGTGGGGCGACCCCCTCAAAAGGAACACACATGAAACTTCACGAACTTAAGAACGTTAAAGGCGCCATCCACCGCAAGAAGCGCGTGGGCTGCGGCGAAGGCGGCGGCCACGGCAAGACCTCCGGTCGCGGTGGCAAAGGTCAGTCGGCTCGTTCCGGCTCCTCCATCCGTCCCGGCTTCGAAGGCGGCCAGATGCCCCTTTACCGTAAGCTCCCCCACCGTGGTTTTAACAACTACGAATTCCGCACCGAGATCGCCGTTCTCAACGTCGGTGACCTCGCCAAGCTCGACGCCAGCGTCACCGAGGTGACCGCCGAGGTGCTCGCGAAGGCCGGTCTCATCCGCTCCGGTGAGGCCGGTTTGAAGATCCTCGGCGACGGCGAAATCAGTCGCGCTCTGAAGGTCACGGCCGGCAAATTCTCCGAGACGGCCAAGGCCAAGCTCGAGAAGGCCGGCGGCCAAGCCATCGTCGCCTAATAGTAGGCTCGGGCCGCGCGACATTAAATCGCGCGGCCTTTTTTTGCTCTTCGATCAACGTCACCTGTATTCATCGCTGTGCTTTCCGCTTTCACGAACTCCCTGAAGATTCCCGAGCTCCGCTCCCGCATCTTCTACACTCTGGCCCTGCTGTTTGTCGCCCGCGTCGGTGCGCACATCCCGCTCCCCGGTCTCAATCCCGCTCCGCTCGCCGCCTTCTTCAAGGACCAGGCCGGTAGCACCGGTGGCGCCCTCGTGGGTCTCTACAACATGTTCACCGGCGGTGCCCTCGTGAAGGGTGCCGTCTTCGCGCTGGGCATCATGCCCTACATCAGCGCATCGATCATTTTTCAGCTGATGACCGCCGTGGTGCCCGCCCTCAGTCGCCTCCAACAGGAAGGCGATGTCGGCCGTCAAAAGCTCACGCAATACACGCGCTACGCCACGCTCATCATCTGTTTGGTCCAAGGCACGCTGCTCATACTAGCCCTCGAAAATCCCAGCCGTCTCTTCGGCCCGAATTTCGACGTCAATCTCTATGGCTCGATCGTGATCGCGCCCAAGGCGTGGTTCCTCATCACGTCTGTCACGTTTATGACCGCCGGCACCATGTTGCTCATGTGGCTTGGTGAGCAGATCACCTCGCGCGGTATTGGCAACGGCGTCTCGCTCTTGATCACCATCGGTATTCTCGCCGACATCCCCGGCGCTGCGCACACCGCCTACCAATTGTTCTTCCCCGCCATCGGTGTGAAGGGCCTCGGTCTCCCGCAGGCCATCGTGATGATCCTCCTCTTCGTGCTTGTGACGATGGGCATCATTCTCGTCGTGCAGGGCCAGCGTAAGATCCCTGTCCAATACGCCAAGCGCGTCGTGGGCAACAAGGTCATGGGCGGCCAGAGCTCGTTCCTCCCGCTCAAGGTCAACTACTCGGGCGTCATGCCCGTGATCTTCGCCAGCGCGATCCTCCTCTTCCCCCAGCAGATTTTCTCCCAGGTCGGCGCGGCCTTTGACATGAAGTTCCTCACCGACTTCGCGCAAAACCTCCTTCGCGGCCACTGGGTTTACTACGCCTCCATGGCGGTTCTCATCCTTTTCTTCAGCTACTTCTGGGTCTCCGTGATGTTCAAGCCCATCCAGATCGCCGATGACCTGAAGAAATACGGCGGCTACATCCCCGGAGTTCGCCCCGGCGAGCCGACCGCGAAGTTCCTCGATTTCATCATGACCCGCATGACGCTGGCCGGCGCGATTTTCCTCACGATCATCGCCGTCATGCCCGACGTGTTCCTCTTCGAGCTCAACGTTCCCCAGCGTATCGCCGTGTTCTTCGGCGGCACCGGCATGTTGATCACGGTGGGTGTCATCCTCGACACGATGAAACAGATCGAAACCTTCCTGTTGCAGCGTCACTACGACGGCTTCCTCAAGAAGGGTCGCATCCGCTCCCGCAGCGCCAACGCCGCCGGCGCAACCGGCGACGCCCTCAGCACCGAGGCCGTGATGAAAATCGCCCTACCCATGCTCGGCCTGCTCCTCCTCGGCGTCGGTATCTGGGCCTACAAGATTATTAGCCAATAAGGGCTTTACTTCGGCTGCGGTGTCTGCACGCTCTGACCTCTTTTCTTCTTTCGGCCCTCCGGCCAAACAGAAGTTCTTACTGCTCGGTTCGTCCCCGTTCTCCTCGGAAAACGCGATGAATCAGCTCCGTTCTTTGAATATTGAGCACGTCTCTCTTGCCGAACTGATACGGCTGGAGATTTCGCGTGGCTCGTCCCTCGGCTCCACAGTCGAACGGACGCTCCGTCAGGAATCACTCCTCTCGGACGAAACCAGCATCGCGCTCGCGCGCCGCTGGTTTTGGTCGCGCAAACCCGATGCGGGATTCGCCCTGACCGGCTTCCCGGCTACGTTGCTCCAAGCCAAAGTGTTTGATGAATGGCTCGATGCCCGTGATGAAAATCTCACCGGTGTCATCGCCGCCGCCGGCTCTTCGGAGTCGCTCGTCGAACACTATCGCACCCTCGGTCTTCTCATGGAAGACGAGGCACTCTCCGCCGCATGATTCCCATTAAAAACAAAGAAGGGGTCGCGCGGATGCGTGAGTCCTGTGCGATTGCCGCCCTCGTGTTGAAACAGCTCAAAGAGCTCGTTCGCCCGGGGATCACGACCTATGACTTGGATCAGGCTGCGCGCGATTTTATCGCCCAGCAAGGAGCCCGGAGCGCCTGTTACGGCTACCAGATCGGCAACCGCCGGTTCCCCGCCTACACCTGTCTTTCGGTCAACGAAGAGGTGGTTCACGGCATAGGGTCAATGAAGCGCGTCCTGCACGACGGTGATGTCGTCTCCCTTGATGTCGTTATCGAGTATAACGGCTACATCGGCGACAACGCCACCACGGTTCCCCTCGGCCCGGTTCCACCTCGTGTGGCCGAACTCCTGAAGGTCTCCGAGGAAGCCCTCTATCTCGGCATTAAAGAAGCCGTCGTCGGCAACCGTATCGGCGCCATCTCCCACGCGATCCAGACCTACGTTGAAGCTCACGGCTTCGGCGTCGTTCGTGATCTCGTCGGACACGGAGTCGGCGTTTCGATGCACGAAGAGCCGCAGATCCCGAACTTCGGACGCAAGAATTCAGGCGACAAGATTAAGCCCGGCATGACGCTCGCCATCGAGCCCATGGTTAACCTGGGGACTTATCGCACGAAGACGCTGAGCGACGGCTGGACCATCGTCACCGCCGACAACACGCCCTCCGCGCACTTCGAACACACCGTGCTCACCACTGAAAACGGCCCCGAGATCCTCACGATCCCGAAGGCGCTCTAAACCGTTTTCCCTCCCACTTTCCGGACCGACCTCGTCGGTCCTGTTTCCATCACATTTCCACTAAAGTTAAACTAAACCACATCCATGCCACGTATCCTCGGTGTTGATATCCCCGCGAAGAAGAAAATCGCGTATTCCCTCCGTTATATCTACGGAATCGGTCCCGTCCGGGCCGATCTCATCGTCAAAGAAGCCGCTATCGCCCCCGATACGCGCGCCGAAGCGCTCACTGAAGAGCAGCTCAACAAGATCCTTCACATCATCACCGAAAACAAGTGGGTGGTTGAGGGCGATCTCCGCCGCGAGCACACCGGCAACTTGAAGCGCCTCCAGGCGATCAACTGCTACCGTGGCGTTCGCCACCGCAAGAGCCTGCCCGTCCGCGGTCAGCGCACGAGCACCAACGCCCGCACCCGCAAGGGCCCGCGTCGCACCGTTGGCGTCACCAAGGCTAAGGAAGCATAATATTTTAAAACATCATGGCTGAAGAAAAGTCCGCTCCCAAGAAAGAGAAAACCCCGAAGGCTCCCGCCGCCGAGGGTTCCGCTGTCGCCGCCGAAAAGCCCGTCAAGGCCAAGGCTCCCAAGACCGAAGGTGCCGAAGGCGCTGCTCCCGCTCCCGCGGCTGACAAGCCCGTCGAGCTCATCGGTGGCGTTGCCAAACAACCCACCGCCGAAGACCTCCTCAAGGAAGAGCTCGGCACGATCAAGATCCGCAAGGCCAAGGGCTCCAAGAACGTCACCTCCGGCGTCGCCAACATCCTCGCCTCTTTCAACAACACGATCGTCTCGATCACCGACGGCAAGGGTGCCGTCATTGCCTGGTCCAGCGCCGGCAAGTGCAACTTCCGCGGTTCGCGTAAGTCCACCGCCTACGCCGCCCAGGTCGTCGCTCAAGACGCCGCTCGTAACGCCATGTCGCACGGCCTCAAGGACGTTGTGATCAAGGTCTCCGGTCCCGGCCTCGGCCGCGACAGCGCCATCCGCGCCCTCCAGGCCATCGGTCTGGAAATCTCCACCATCATCGACGTGACCCCGGTGCCGCACAACGGCTGCCGTCCTCGCAAGCGTCGCCGCGTCTAATCTGACGCGTATCCACAAATCGGATTCAACTTTTTAAAAGTAACCCACCATGGCTCGTTACACAGGTCCTACCACCCGCATCAGCCGCCGTTTCGGACAGCCGATCTTCGGCGCCACGAAGGCGTTTGAAAAACGCAACTTTCCCCCCGGCCAGCACGGCCCCAAGCTCCGCCGCAAGCTCTCCGAGTATGCCGTCGGTCTGAACGAAAAGCAGAAGCTCCGTTACACCTACGGTCTGCTCGAGCGTCAGTTCCGCCGCACCTTCGAGATCGCCAAGCGCGAGCGCGGCGTCACCGGCGAACGCTTCCTCCAGCTCCTCGAGACCCGTCTCGACAGCGTGATCTACCTCTTGGGCTTCGCCAAGAGCCGCGCCGCCGCCCGTCAGCTCGTCGGCCACGGCCACGTGCGTGTCAACGGCCACAAGCTCGACATCGCCTCCGCCGTCGTGAAGGCCGGTGACGAAGTCGAGATCAAGAACCTCGCGTCCTCCCGCCAGCTTGCCCAGCGCAACCTGGAAGAGAACCGCGCCCGCCCCGTCCCGGGCTGGCTGACGCTCAACGCCGAGCAGTTCAAGGCCGTCGTGACCCGCCTGCCCAACCGCGACGAGATCGCTTCCGACATCAACGAGCAGCTCATCGTTGAATTCTACTCCCGCTTCTAAGCTGGAGTTCCTCCCTAAACGCAGCAATCAGTCACCTCCATGCCCAAACGCCTCGGAAAGTTCGAATTGCCCAATAAGCTCACCAAGGTCGAGGAAGGCTCCACGCCTACCTACGCCAAGTTCATCGCCGAGCCCTTCGAAGCCGGCTACGGACACACCATTGGTAACTCTCTGCGCCGCGTGCTCCTGAGCTCCATCGAAGGCTCCGCCATCTCCTCGATCAAGATCGAGGGCGTCCAGCACGAGTTCCAGAGCATCGACGGCGTTGTGGAAGATGTCACCGACATCGTCCTCAACCTGAAGAAGGTTCTCATCGTCTCCACCAAGCGCGAGGCTCTCACGCTCGCCATCAAGGTGAAGAACCGCGCCGGTGCCGTCACCGCCGCCGACATCCAGGCCGACTCCAACGTCACGATCGTCAACCCCGACCAGGTCATCGCGACCTTGGAAAAGGGCGCCTCTTTCGAGGCCGAGATCGAGATCAAGACCGGCCGCGGATACTATCCCGGCGAGCAGAACAAGAAGGAAGAGCAGGCCATCGGTGTCATCCCGATCGACTCCCTCTTCTCGCCCGTTCGTCTCGTCAAGTATGCCGTCGAGAACACCCGCGTCGGCCAGATCACCGATTATGACAAGCTCATCCTCGAGATCTGGACGGACGGCCGCATCAACCCGGACGACGCCCTCAAGCAGTCCGGCTCGATCCTCAAGCACCACCTCGACGTGTTCGATCGCGTTAGCGACGAGGCCTACGAGTTCGAAAACCAGCAGTCCGAGGTCAGCGAGGAGCAGAACAAGCTCCGCAAGCTCCTCAACATGTCGGTCAACGAAATCGAGCTCTCCGTTCGCGCCGCGAACTGCTTGAACAACGCCAACATCACCACGGTCGGCGAACTCGCCATGAAGACCGAGCAGGAGATGCTCAAGTATCGCAACTTCGGCAAGAAGTCGCTCAACGAAATCAAGGACAAGCTCGAGGCCCTTGGTCTCTCGCTTGGCATGAAGTTCGACGAGCGCCTCCTCGACGCCTCGAAGAAGGACGCCTGAGCCGTATCCGTTAATTAACTACTCTTGCGACGCTCGCGCCGTCCCCTCCGCCCAACGCTGCGGAGGGGATTGCCGATCGGGCGTCGCTACTAAAACAACACCACAATGCGCCACAAGAAACACACCCACTCCCTCGCCGGACGCAGCCCCTCCCACCGCGCCTCGACGCTCTCCAACATGGCCGCCTCGCTCATCGAGCACGACCGTATCGAGACCACGCTCGCCAAGGCCAAGGCCCTCCGTCCCTTCGTCGAAAAGATCATCACGAAAGCCAAGCAGGCTGCCGCGAAGACCGAAAAGAAGGATGCTATCCACCTCCGCCGCCTCGCCCTCAAGGACGTGCGCAACGAAGACATGGTAACCCTCCTCTTCAACGAGAAGTATAAGGAGTTCGCCAACCGCAACGGTGGTTACACCCGCATCTACAAGCTCGCTCTTCCCCGTATCAGCGACGCTGCCGAGATGGCCATCATCGAGTTCGTCAAGGCCGACGACCAGGGCTACAAGAAGTCCAAGAAACCCGCCAAGTCCAAGAAGGCTGCCGCTGCTCCCGCCGCGGAAACCGCTCCTGAGGCTCAGGCCTAATCCGAGACGAGCGCGTCAAGCGCCCGCCCCGTTTGGCAAACGCGCCGAAGAGCAATCTTCGGCGCGTTTTGCTTTTTTGCCGCCGCCCTTTTTTCGAAACCCGTCCCATGGGTCTGCAAATCGCCTCCGTCATCTACTGTTTTCTGGTCGCCTCGCTCTTCCTCGGCCTCTGGCTCTACTACGACCGCCGCGATCACGCGCGCTTCGAGGGTGAACGCCGCCGCACCACGTTCCGCTGCCTGCGTTGCAACCACCTCTACGTCCTGCGCGGCGAAGTGGAGGAGGGGGACTGCCCCAAATGCAGCCAGTCCAACAGCCGTCTGAAATTTTAACGTTCTCCGGCACTTCCCGCCGGATTGACACGTCCGGCCCCGCCCGCGCACTTTTCCTGCTTTAATCCGCCCGATTCATCCGCCTTCGGGCCACTCCCTTTCTCCATGTCACAGATCATTGCCGTCCTCGATTTTGGTTCTCAATACACCCAGGTCATCGCCCGTCGTATCCGCGAGTGCCAGGTTCTCTCCAAAATCTATCACTTCAGCACGCCGGCCGCGCGGTTGAAGGCCGACGGCGTGATCGGCATCATCCTCTCGGGCGGCCCGAGCAGCGTGTTCGCCAAGGAAGCTCCCATGCCCGACAAGGCTCTTTTTGAGCTCGGCGTGCCCGTTCTCGGCATTTGCTATGGCATCCAGCTCCAGGGCTACTTACTCGGTGGCAAGGTCTCCAAGAGCACCCACCGCGAATACGGCCACGGCGTCCTCACGCTCACCAAGCCCGGTCGCCTCTTCAAGGGCTTGCCCAAGAAGCTCAAGGTCTGGAACTCCCACGGCGACCGCCTCATCGCGCTGCCTCCCGGCTACACCGCCATCGGCACCACGGAAAACTCCGAATACGCCGTCATCGAAGACCGCAAACGCAATTTCTACGGCATTCAGTTCCACCCCGAGGTTTTCCACTCCGAGCGCGGTATCGATGTCATTCGCAACTTCCTCCTCGGCATCTGCGGCGCCAAGCAGGACTGGACCACCAAGGATTACATCAAGCACTCGGTGCAGACGATCCGCGACCAGGTCGGCAAGGAGCGCGTGCTCCTCGGCCTCTCCGGCGGCGTGGACAGCTCCGTGGCCGCCGCGCTCATCCACAAGGCGATCGGCAAGCAGCTCACCTGCGTGTTCGTTGACAACGGTCTCCTCCGCGCCGGCGAACGCGAACAGGTCGAGAAACTCTACGCCGACCACTTCCACATCGATCTCCGTGTGGTGGACGCCTCGAAGCTCTTCCTCTCCCGTCTCAAGGGCGTCAGCGAGCCCGAGAAGAAGCGCAAGATCATCGGCAACACCTTCGTCGAGGTGTTTGAAAAATCCCTCCGTTCCATCGGCGGCGCCAAGTGGCTCGCCCAGGGCACGCTTTATCCCGACGTCATCGAGTCCGTTGCCATCGCAGGGAACCCCGCCGCGCTCATCAAGTCTCACCATAACGTGGGCGGCCTGCCTGATCGCATGAAACTCAAGCTCCTCGAACCTCTGCGCGAACTCTTCAAGGATGAGGTGCGCGCCGTCGGCGAGTCCCTCGGACTCCCGCGCGAGGTCGTGTGGCGCCAGCCGTTCCCGGGCCCCGGCCTCGGCGTTCGTGTCGCCGGCGACATCACCCAGGAGAAGCTCAACGTTCTCAAAGCCGCCGATGCCATCCTCCAGCACGAGATGATGGAGTCCGGTTACTACTGGAAAGTCTGGCAGTCCTTCGCCGTCTATCTTCCCGTCAAATCCGTCGGTGTCATTGGCGACGAGCGCAACTACGCCGACGTCATTTCGCTCCGCATCGTTGAGAGCCGCGACGCCATGACCGCCGACTGGGCGCGTCTGCCCTACGATCTGCTCGCGAAGATCTCCTCTCGCATCACCAACGAAGTCCGCGGCGTCTCCCGCGTTCTTCTCGACATCAGCTCCAAGCCGCCGGCCACGATCGAGTGGGAATAATTCTCCCTTCGCGACGGCGCCTTCTCAGTCACCCCATGAAAACTCCGTTTAGCATCCTCTTAGCCCTCATCGTTGTTTTCGTTTCCGCCGCAGCCTCACGAGCTTCCGCGGATGTCGAGCAGGTGATCGCGAAGGCGCGGGCCACGGTGGGCAGCGAAGCAGCGTTGAAGGCACTCGAGTCATTGCACTACACCGGCACGCTCACGACAACCGGCAAGGCGACGGATGGAGCTGCTCGTGAAGTGAAGGTCGCCATCGAGATCATTTTCCAACGTCCGTATCGCCAACGCATCGTCGCGACCTCTGAAAACAAAATCGAGATCACCGCACTCGACGACTACGAGGGCTGGCAGCGCGAGCAGGATCCGTCCGATCCCGCCCGCTGGCGCATGACCCTGCTGTCCACCGAGCAGATCAAACGGCTCCGCGCCAACACGTGGGAAAACCTATCGTTTTTTCAGGGCATCGAAAAACGCCGCGGCACGGTCAACGACCTCGGCAAGGCGTCAATTGACGGAAAGAACTGCCGCAAACTCACGTTCGATCACGGGGATGGCATCGTTTTCACACGTTACTTCGATGATGCCAGCGGCCGTCTGCTGCTGACTGAAACCGAAAACGGCATCACCATCCGCGAAGAAGGCGAGATGCTGGTCGATGGTATTCGTTTCCCTCGCAAAATTATCAGCACAAGCAAGTTGGTGGATGGCGGGGAGCGCACCGTGAGCATCACATTCGACAAGATCGTCGTGAACGAACCGCTTGCCGACAGCCTGTTCGCGGTTCCTTCGATGGCTCGTTGAAGCCGCCGGTAGGGTAAGTTGGTTTTCCGACTCGCGCCCGTAACATCGATGGGGTAGTCCTTTCCGACTAATCCTATCACCGTGCGCGTTCTTCAGTTTGCCTCCAAAACCTTTGATTCTGAACTGGCCGGCTTTTGTCAGGGAGCTGCCGTGCCCAAAGACATCCAAGATGCCGTCACGGCGATTCTGGCCGATATCCGCCAGCGGGGTGACGAGGCGGTCTGCTACTACGCCGCCAAGTTCGACGGCGCCAAGCTCCGTGCCCGCGACTTCCGCGTAAAACCCGCCGAAATCGCCGCCGCCGCCAAACGTTTGCCCGCCGCCGAGCGCAAAGCCCTCGTCGCCGCCCACGAGAACATCGTCGCCTTCAACAAGCAGAGCCTCCCCAAAGACTGGCTCGGAAAAAACAAACACGGCGCGCAGGTCGGCGAGATCAACCACCCGATCCGCCGCGTCGGTCTCTACGTCCCCGGCGGTGAAGTTCCGCTTGTCTCGACGGTCCTTATGACGGCCACGTTGGCCAAGATCGCCGGCTGCCCCGAGATCGCCGTCTTCACGCCTTCGAACTCTCAGGGGAAAATCGCTGACGGACTCCTCGCCGCGCTCGACCTTGTCGGCATCGACGAGGTTTACCGCATCGGCGGTGTGCAGGCCATCGGCGCCGCCGCCTTCGGCACGCTCACGGTTCCTGCCGTCGATAAAGTCTTCGGCCCCGGCAATGCCTACGTGTGCGAAGCCAAGCGCCAGGTGTTCGGCACCGTGGGCGTCGATTCGCTCCCCGGCCCGAGCGAGGTCATGATCATCGCTGACGAATCCGCCAACGTCGCCTTCGCCGCCGCCGATTTGCTTGCGCAAGCCGAGCACGGTTCCGGCCGCGAGAAGATCTACCTCGTCGCAACCTCCCCCGAGATCATCAAGGACATCGCCGACGAGGTGCAGTCCCAGTTGAAGCTCATCTCCCGATCCGAGAAAACCCAACGCGTGCTCTCGCAAGGCTTCCTCGCCATCGAAGTGAAGACCCTCGCCGAAGCCGTAAAAATTGCGAACTACGTCGCGCCGGAGCACCTTGAGCTGCTCGTGAAGGACAGCGCCCACAAGGGCCTGCTTCGCGATATCACCACCGCCGGCGCGATCATGCTCGGCAACTACACGCCGACCGCCCTCGGTGATTTTACCGCCGGTCCCAGTCACGTGCTGCCGACCGCCCGCGCCGGTCGTTTCTTCAGCGGCCTCCGTGTCGCCGATTTCATGCGTCGCACGAGCGTTATCCGCTACGACAAGGCCTCCGTCAAAAAGGGTGAACCCATCGTTTCCGCCTTCGCGACGATGGAGAAACTCGATGCGCACGGTCGCAGCGTGAAGATCCGCGCCCTCTAAAACCGCCACCAAAGGCAAGGAACGCGCAAAAAACGCGCAGCCAGTTTCGATATCTTTGGCGACTCTTGTGGCCATCCCCATGTCCGACCTCACTTCTCTCGTCCTCCCTCACATCCAGAAGCTGCACGCCTACACGCCCGGTCTTCAGCCGACCGAGGCGGGCTGGGTGAAGCTCAACACCAACGAGTGTCCCTACGGACCCAGCCCGCGCGCGGCCGAAGCCATCAAACGCGAGTTGGCCGACGAGGGTGATCTGCTCCGTCTCTATCCGAATCCGAAGAGCATGCCGCTCCGCCAGTTCGTCGCGAAGTTCCACGGCTTGCGCGAGGGAAACGTGCTCATCGGCAACGGCTCCGACGACGTGCTCAATCTCCTCGTGCGCGTTTTCGGCGGTCCCTCCGCAGTCACCGGTTTCACGCTGCCGAGCTACTCGCTTTATCCCGTGCTCGTTGCGATCAACGACGGCTCGATCACCGCGATCGAGTTTGATCGCTCGATGAAACTGCCTGTTGAGAAAATCGCCGCTTCCGGTGCGAAGGCGTTTTTCCTCACGTCGCCCAACGCGCCCACCGGCGTCGCGTTCACCAACGCCGAACTCTCCGCAGTTCTCGAAAAATTCTCCGGTGTGCTCGTCGTTGATGAAGCCTACGCACCATTTGCCCGTGAGAACGCGGTGTCGCTGCTTGCGCGCTATCCGAACCTCGTGATCACGCGCACGCTCTCCAAGGCCCATGCGCTCGCCGGTCTGCGCGTCGGTTACGCGCTCGCCAGCTCCGCCGTGATCGAGCTGCTCGACCGCGTGCGCGACAGCTACAACGTCAACCGCCTCTCGCAGGCGGGCGCGCTCGCCGCGCTTGGTGACACCGGCTACTACGACGCGATCATCGGGAAAATCATCTACACCCGCGATTATTGGGTGAGCGAGTGGACCGGAAAACTCGGTTGGTTCATCTACCCGACGCAGACCAACTTCATCTTCGCCGAGCCAAAAAACTCCAAGGGCGAAACGGGTCCGGCCGTCGCGAAATCGCTCTACGACTTCTTTCTCTCACGGAAGATTCTCGTCCGCGCCTTCCCCAGCCACGCCTTGACCGCGCCTTTCCTGCGCATCAGCGTCGGCAGCGACGACGAAATGTTCGCCGTTAACACAGCAATCGAAGCATGGCTCGCAACATAACCCTCACCCGCAAGACCGCCGAAACCGACATCCAGCTCTCGCTCGAAGTCGACGGCACCGGCGTGTCCAAGATCGACACCGGCGTGCCGTTCTTCGACCACATGCTCACGCTGTTCGCGAAGCACGGCCTGTTCGACCTCGACGTGAAATGTGTCGGCGACATTGCGGTGGACTATCACCACACGGTCGAGGACGTCGGCCTCGTGCTCGGCGACGCCTTCAAGAAGGCGCTCGGCGACAAGCTCGGCATCAAACGCTACGGCTTTTTCCTGCTGCCCATGGACGAGTCCTTGGCGCGCGTCGCCGTGGACATCGGCGGACGCCCGCACCTCGTTTACCAAGTCGAGGCGCCCACGCAGTTCGTGCGCGATTTTAACATCATTCTCGTGAAGGAATTCGCCCGTGCATTCAGCAACGCGCTCGGCTGCAACCTGCACATCACGCTCGAATACGGCGAGGAGCCTCACCACGTCGCTGAGGCGATCTTCAAGGGTCTCTCCCGCGCCCTCGACGCCGCCACGCAGATCGACCCGCGCACGGCGGGTCAGCTGCCGTCCACCAAAGGTAAGATCTGATTCAACCAGCTGGCGGTTTTGACCGCCGCGGTTAGCGTTTCGCCGTCATGCCCATCATCGCCGTCATCGACAACGGACTTTGCAACCTCGGCAGTGTCGTCAAGGCCTTCGAGGCCGTGGGCGCCACGCCGAAGGTCGTGCGCACGCCCGCCGAAGTGATTGCCGCCAACGCCGACGGTCTCGTGCTGCCTGGCGTGGGCGCGCTCACCGATTGCGTCGCGTCGCTCAAGGCCAGCGGACTCGCCGCGACCGTGCGCGACTGGATCGCCGCCGACCAGCCGTTCCTCGGCGTATGCCTCGGCATGCAGGCGCTCTTCGACTCCTCGGAAGAGGGCAACACCGCCGGCCTCGGGATTTTCCCCGGCAAAGTGAAACGCTTCGTGCGTCCCTCCGAGTTCAAGATTCCGCACATGGGCTGGAACACCGTGCGCTTCGTGCAGCCGGATTCACCGTTGCAGGCCGGTCTGTGCACGGACGACGAGTCGTTCTATTTCGTGCACAGCTTCTACTGCGAGCCGGCCGACAAGTCGCTCGTGCTCGCGGAGTGCGATTACGGTGGTGCGTTCACCGCCGCCATCGCGCGCGGGCGCTGCTTCGCGACGCAATTCCACCCTGAAAAGAGCCAGGCCAAGGGTCTGCAGCTCTATCGGAACTTTGCGGCCGTGGCCGCGGGTTCCGTGGCGTCAGCCTAAATTGCCCGGTCCGAACGCGGCAGGCAGCAAGGCGTCGAGCGAGGTCTCGATACGCTCATCGGAATCGCAGATCGAGACCACGCGCGCCTGCGGACCGAACTCATTGATCACTTGACGGCACGCGCCGCACGGCGGCGTGGCCGAAGTCGTGGGCGTGTAAACCACGACGCATTTGATTTTGCGTTCACCGGCGGCGACGGCGGAAAAAATCGCGGTGCGCTCGGCACAGTTGCACAAGCCGTAGGACGCGTTTTCGACGTTGCAGCCGGTGTAAACTTTGCCCGAGCCGGCGAGCACGGCGGCGCCGACGGTGAACTTGGAGTAGGGGGAGTAGGACGTCTTGGCCGCGAGGCGGGCGAGACGTTCGAGACGGGAGGCGAGGGTGGCGGCGATTTTCATGGAGGAATCAACGGGCGCAAAAAAAGACCCGGGCTTTTCGGCCCGGGTCTTTGAGATTACTTGAGGATCATGTCCTTCACCGTCTTGCCGGCGGGAATCATCGGGAGCACGTGCTCGGTGTAGGGCACGATGACGTCGAGGACGTAGGGGCCGTCATGGTCGAGCATCTCCTGGATGGCTTCCTTGAGTTCGCTCTTCTTGATGACGCGACGGCCCTTCACGCCGAAGCCTTCGGCGATCTTCACGAAGTCGGGATAGAGACCGCCGGGATTGTCGGGGCTGCCGATGTTGTCCTGGTGGCCGAGGACAGTGTTGCCGCGGATGCTCTGGTAGAAACGGTCTTCCCATTGCACAACCATGCCGAGGTGCTGGTTGTTCAGGATCATGGCCTTGGCGGCGATCTTCTCGACCGCGCAGGTGGCCAGCTCCTGGACGTTCATGAGGAAGGAGCCGTCGCCGTCGATGTCGATGACCTGCTTGTCGGGGCAGGCGACCTTGGCACCCATGGCGGCGGGATAGCCGTAGCCCATCGCGCCGAGACCGAGCGAGCTGATGTAGCGGCGGGGTTCGTCGAACTGGTAGAACTGGGCTGCCCACATTTGGTGCTGGCCCACGCCGGTGGCGATGATGGCGTCACCCTTGGTGAGTTCGTAGAGGGTCTTGATGGCCTCTTGCGGGAGGATGTGCTTGTGGTCCTCGAAAGAGAACGGGTAGTCGCGCTTCCAGGCGTTGATCTGGGTGATCCACGGCTTGGTGTCGGGCGCCGTGAATTTGGCGGCCTCGATGAGCTGGTTGAGGCGAACGAGGGCGTGCTTCACGTCGCTGACGATCGGGAACTGGACGCGCTTGTTCTTGTTGTGCTCGGAGGCGTCGATGTCGATGTGGACGATGGTCGCGGCGGCGGCGAATTTGTTCACGTCGCCGGTGATACGGTCGTCGAAGCGGGCGCCCAAGCAGATCACGAGATCGCTTTGGTCAACGGCCCAGTTGCCGTAGGCGGCGCCGTGCATGCCGAACCAGCGCATGGAGAGCGGGTGGGTCTCGGGGAACGCGCCGATGCCCATCAGCGTCGTGGCGACGGGGATGTTGGTTTTCTCAGCGAAGGTCTTGAGGTCGGGGTGCGCCTCGGCGGAGATCAGACCGCCGCCGGCGTAGATGACCGGCTTCTTGGCGGCCGAGATGAGGTCGATGACGCGCTTGAGCTCGTCGTCGGTGGCCTGCGGGAGGGCGCCGAGCGTCGGGTTGGCGAAGGAAACGGTGGCCGGGAAAACGGGCGTGAGCTTGGCCTGCTGGACGTCCTTCGGGATGTCGATCACCACGGGGCCGGGACGGCCGGTGCGGGCGAGGTAGAAGGCCTCTTTGATGATGCGCGGCAGGTCGGCGGCGTTGAGCACCAGATAGGAGTGCTTCACGATGGGCAGCGTCATGCCGAAGAAGTCGGTCTCCTGAAACGCGGACTTGCCGATGAACTTGCTGAACACCTGGCCGGTGATGGCGACCATCGGAGTCGAGTCCATGTAGGCGTCGGCGATGGCGGAGATGAGGTTGGTGGCACCGGGGCCGCTGGTGGCCATGCACACGCCGACTTTGCCGGTGGCGCGGGCATAGCCCTCGGCGGCGAAGGAACCGCCCTGCTCGTGGCGGGGGAGGATCACGCGAACTTTGTCGCTGCGGGCGAAGGCTTGGTGGAGCTCTTGGGAAGCGCCGCCCGGATAGGCGAAGATCACGTCAACGCCTTCGCGGGAGAGGGACTCTACGACCACGTCGGCACCATTCATGGCGCGGCCAATTTCAGGTTGGGGAAACGACGAGGGTGAGGTGGACGATTTCATAGGCGTTTAACGTGATGACGTAAGGGCGAGAGAAAACCTGTCCAGCCCCGCGCTGGCAAGAGCGGAAAACGGGACATTTGAGGTTGGTTTGGCGGGCCTGCTGTGCACTTTGGGCGCCGTGCTTAAAATTTTGTTCATCGGTGACATCGTCGGGAAGCCCGGGCGGGAGATATTGGTCGAGCGTCTGCAGCGTCTGCGCGCGGAGTTGAAGGCCGACGTGGTGATCGCCAATGGCGAGAATGTCGCGGCGGGCAACGGTATCACCGCCGCGTTGGCCAAAACACTGCTCGGCACCGGCATCGATGCGATCACGCTGGGTGACCACGTGTGGGATCAACGCGGCTGGGAGGATGATATCGACGATCTGCCAACCGTGTGCCGTCCGGCAAATTTGCCCGGGTCGTGTCCGGGCGCGGACCATGTGATTTTGAACGTGAAGGGTTTTAAGCTGGCTGTGTTCACGGTGCTGGGACGCACGTTTATGGGAATGAAGGCGGAGTGTCCGTTCCTGTGCGCCGATGCGATGTTCAAGAAACTGGAAGGCAAGGCGGACGGCGTGTTTGTCGAAGTTCACGCGGAGGCGACCAGTGAGAAAATCGCGCTCGGCTGGCACCTTGACGGGCGGGCGATCGCAGTGCTCGGCACGCATACGCATGTGCCGACGGCGGACGCGAGCGTGCTGCCGAAAGGCACGGGTTTCATGTGCGACGTGGGTATGACGGGGCCGTATGCCTCGGTGCTGGGCCGCGAAGTCGAGCCGGTGATCGGGCGCTTTCTGGACGGAATGCCGCGTCGCTTCGAGGTGGCGGAGAACGACGTGCGCATTTCGGGGGCGTTGGTGGACTATGACGAGGTGGCAAAACGGGCGACCGAAGTGCGGTTGATCACGGTGCGCCGGGCGGGCGGACGATAAGCGGGGTGACCGAGGCTTTTTAGCATCTCCGTCCGGTCGCGTTCACTTCGTGATTGTCTTCCGGTGCAGCCTTGGAGAAATCTTTTCCCGTTCTAATCCTGCAACCTCCTTATTGATGGCCAACTCGTTCCCCTCGTCCGGCGGCAACCGCCCCGGTTATTTCCAGCGTCGCAACAACGACCCTTTTGCCCACATCCGTCGCAACGCGCGGATCAAGGAACCTGAAATCCGCGTCATCAGCCCCGAGGGCAAGCAGCTTGGCATCATGCAGACCGAGCGTGCGCTCGCGCTCGCCCAGCAGTTCAACCTCGACCTCGTCGAGATGGCCGCGACCGCCAAGCCGCCCGTTTGCCGCATCATGGATTTCGGCAAATACATTTACGAAGAGCAGAAGAAGGCCAGCCACGCCAAGTCCACCGCGACCAAGCTCAAGGAAATCGAATTTACGCCGCGCATCGCCGACGGTGACTTCCTCACCAAGATCCGCCACGCCGAGGAATTCCTCGACCATGGCAACAAGGTGAAGCTCCGCCTGAAGTTCCGCGGCCGCGAGATGGCTCACACCGAGATCGGTTTCGCCCTGATGCAGAAGGCGCTCGCCGAACTCGAGGGCATGGGACACCCGGACAACCAAGCCAAGCTCATGGGCAAGCAGATCAACGTCATGCTGACCCCGCTGCCCGCCAACAAGCGCAAGCGCAAATACACCTTGGACAAGGACGAAGAGGCCATCGACGACACGGGTTCCGATCAGGGCCAAGAAGACAGCCACGACGACGAAGCTCCGGCGAAAGCCTGAGCCCGGCACCCCGCATGATCGGGTGGCGACATGGTTGGTTTCTGAGCGCGGTTTCGGCCGCGCTCATTTTGTTTGCCGCGGTTCCGGTGACTGCCGGACCTCCGGTGCGCAATCCCGCCGCTTCGAGCGCGACCTACATCAAGGTTGCCGGTGTCAACTACGTGGACGCACGGGTGTTTTTTGCCCGCCAAGGTTTCAAGGCCGCGTGGGTTGAACGAGGCCAGACGATGCGCTTGCAGGGGGCCACGGCCCGCATCGATCTTGCCGCCGACAAACGCGACGTGGTGCTCAACGGTCTTCGCGTGCTCATGGGAGAGCCGGCGGTGTTTCGTGGAAGCACGCTCTACATAAGCCGTATCGACGCCGACAAGTTGTTCCTCCCCGTCCTGCGTCCGTCGGCCGTGGTGACACCACCCGCACCGGCCTTGCGCGTGATCGTGATCGACGCCGGTCACGGCGGACAAGATACCGGCACGCAGAACAAACCGTTCAAGTATGACGAGAAGGTGTTCACGCTCGACGTGGCCAACCGTCTGAAGGCGCTGTTGCTGAAGCAGGGTTACAAGGTGGTGATGACCCGCACCGATGACCGTTTTGTTCCGCTGCCGCAGCGCGCGGACATCGCGAACAAGGCGGGGGCGGATCTGTTTATCAGCATTCATTTCAATGCAGTCGGTGGTTCGCCGACGGTGCGCGGCTCGGAGACCTATGCGATGACGCCGCAGTATCAGCGTTCGACGGGAAATGCGCAGCGCGAGTCCGGTGACAACGTCGCGAATCCGGGCAACGCGAACGATCCGTGGAATACGCTGCTCGCTTATCACATGCATACCCAGGTGATCAGCAAACTGGGCAGCGTGGATCGCGGGATGAAACGCGCGCGCTTTGCGGTGCTGCGGCTGGTGAACAGTCCGGGCGTGCTGGTTGAGGCCGGGTATTTGTCGAACGACGAAGAGGCCAAGAAAATCGCCACGGCGGCCTACCGCCAGTCCATCGCCGAGGCGATGGCGGAAGGCGTGCGCGGTTATGCGCAGGCGATCACGACGGTGAAGACGAAGTGAGGCATTATCGGGAATACGCCTGACGGTATTCAGAGGCCGAGCGGCCGAAAAATTTACGGAAGGCCCGACAGAAGTTTTCCGCGTTTGGATAGCCGACTTCGGAGGCCACGGCTTTGACCGACAGGTTACCCGTGGCCAGTGCGTGGCCGGCGATGCGCAGCCGTTTCTGGATCAGATATTGATGCGGGCTTTCGCCGAGGTGGGCACGAAACAGCATGTGCAGATGCGACACGCTGACGTCCGCCGCCCGCGCCACGTCCTCCAGCGAAAGCGGCTTTGCGTAGTTCCGGTTGATGAAGTCGGTCGCGAGACTCAGCTGGGGCTGAATGGTCTGCGTTCTTTCCAGAGAGCGGGAGCGTTCCAGTTCGAATTCGAGGCGCGCCAGAATCAGCCCGCCGATCACGTCCCGATCCAGCGCGGCGTAATGGAACGCCTGAAGCATCTCCGCCACGAAGGCGTGCAGGGATTTGCGATCCTTCCATTGAAAACACCGGGGCCAGTCCCATTGGAAATTTTTATCCGGGCTTTCAAACCAGAGCACGTAGCAGCTGTAGTAGCTCGCGGGGGGCGAGTCCGAAACCGACACCTGCCCGCCGTGATGACAGAATACCGCCCCTTCGGCGTGTAGGACGGGAGGCTCCTCGAAGCCGTAAACCGAGCCTTCCTGGATAATCTCAAATAACAGCTCCCCGGGGTCCGCCGAGGTCGGCTTTCGCGAGCCTCCCATCGGGCTGGTATAGGTGCCGACACGCGTCAGTCGCAGGGGTAGATTTCGCCAGCTGTTCATAGTTTTAGTCAATTCGTATCTGAAATATCTTGTGATAAGGTAGAGGCGGTCAACCCCTCACGTAGCTTTTGACAAGCTAGCCCATTTACCACCTCCCATGATCCCACAAATCACCGTTCAGTTATACAGCGTCCGCGACCTCGCGAAGCAGGACTACGCCGGCACCATCCGCGCCATCGCCGAAACCGGCTTCGGTTGCGTCGAGCCCGCCGGCTATCCCGGTTACTCCGCCAAGGAAGCGTCCAAGCTTTTCCAGGAGCTTGGCCTTAAGGCGCCCACCGCCCACATCGGCCTGCCGATCGGCGACAACAAGAACGCCATCATCGAGGAAGCGCTCCTCATGGGACACAAGTATCTGATCACCGGCTGCCCGCCCAAGTTTCGCGAGCACTATACTTCGCTCGACGGCGTGAAGGCCATGGCTGAGCTCTACTGCGAAGCCGCCGCCAATCTTGCGCCGCACGGCATCCAGGTCGGCTACCACAACCATGACTGGGATCTCATCGAGGTTGATGGTCGTCGCGCCCACCAGATATTCCTTGAGAACACTCCTGACACGGTTGTTTACGAAGCCGACATTTTCTGGGTTTCCCGCGCCGGTCTTGATCCCGCTGCGTTCATCCAGGAGATCGGCGCACGCGGAAAGGTTCTCCATTTCAAGGACGGCATCGTCTCCAACCAGGCCACCTTCAAGGAGGCTACTACCGAGAGCGGCAAGATCATGGTCAGCGACTCCATTCCTTTCCGCGCCGCCGGCACGGGTCAGGTGGACCTCATCGCCGCATCGAAGGCTGTTCGTCACGCCGACTACATTGCGGTCGAACTCGACAGTTTTGAGGGCGACATGATGCAGGCCATCAAGAACAGTTACGCCTACCTCACCTCCAACAAAATCGCCCAAGGCAAAAAATAATTTCCCCCATCATGGCTAAACAAATCGGCATCGGAATCATCGGCTGCGGCAACATCTCGCAGGCCTACTTTAACGGAGCTAAGCTTTTCGAAGTGCTCAAGGTCGTCGCTTGCGCGGACCTCAAGACCGAGCTCGCTGAAGCGAAAGCTTTGGAGAACGGCTGCAAGGCCCAGACCGTGGACGAGCTCCTCGCGAACCCCGAGGTTCAGCTGGTCATCAACCTCACCATCCCCGCCGTTCATGCGAAGATCAGCTTGGCCGCGCTCAATGCCGGCAAGCACGTCCATAGCGAAAAGCCCCTCGCGGTGAGCTTGAAGGACGGCCTGAAGATCATGGAAACCGCCAAGGCCAAGGGCCTGCTGGTCGGTTGCGCGCCCGATACATTCATGGGCGGCGGCTTCCAGACCTGCCGCAAACTCATCGACGACGGTTGGCTCGGCAAGATTGTCGGCGGCACCGCGTTCATGATGAGCCGCGGTCCCGAGAGCTGGCACCCGAACCCCGCGTTCTTCTACGAGACCGGCGCCGGCCCGATGTTTGACATGGGTCCGTATTACATCACCGCGCTCGTGCACCTGCTTGGTCCCGTGAAACGCGTGAGCGCGATCACGACCAAGGCGTTCGACCAGCGCATCGCCACGTGCAAAGAACAGTTCGGCAAACTGCTGCCGGTCGAGATTCCCACGCACTACTCGGGTTCGCTGGAGTTCCACTCCGGTGCGGTCATCACCGCGACCATCTCGTTCGACGTGTATGCTCACGGCCACAGCCCGATCGAGCTCTACGGCACCGAGGGTTCGATGAAGGCTCCCGATCCGAACACCTTTGGCGGCCCGATCCAACTGTGGACGTCCTCCACCAAGGAATGGCAGACCCAGGGCTTCAGCCACCGTTACCTGATGAACTCGCGCAGCATCGGCGCCGCCGATCTGGCGTATGCGATTCTCAGCAACGGCAAGCGCAAGCACCGCGCGAGCGGCGCGCTGGCCCTCCACGCGCTTGAAGTCATGCACTCCTTCGAAAAGTCGTCCACGACCGGAAAGAGCATCGAGATCCAGTCCCGCCCCGAACAGCCCGAAGCGCTTCCGCTCGGCTTGATCGAGGGTCGTCTCTGAGACGATTCGATCTAGGAAAACCAAGCGGCCGACTCCATTGCGGGTCGGCCGCTTTTTTGTGTGTTGGTGCGCGTGGTGAATAAGTTTTTTGGTATCGGCGTGACTCGATGGACGGCGAGGTTTGGTCTGTGCGCACTCCTATGAACCCCAAGATCGTGTGGTCGTTGATTGCGTTGAGTTGTGGCGGAATCGCCTTTGCAAAACCTGGAGACGCCCCCGCAGTGGCGGCGTCTTCTTCGAATGCGTTGCGTGAGCGGTATGTGGAAGGATTGACCTTGATAGCCGAATTCAAGGCGGCGCAGGCCCGGGCGGAGGAGGTGCTGGCGCTCGTGGACGAGGGCGCGTCGGAGCAGGTTCAGCGAATCCGCGAGATGGAAAGCCGCCTGTCGGCGATCAAATATGAGAACACCCAACTGGAGCGTGACGCAAAACGCGCGGTGCAGAGCGGCAGGCTGTTGATCGATTCCAAAGACCGGCTGAAGGAGCGGTTTGATTTTCTGGACCGTGTGCTGGGCGATCAACGCACGTTGCTCAAGGGCGCAACTTCGACGGTAAGCGCTTTGCTGGAAGCGGCCGACAAATCCGGACGATTGGTCGAGCGTCGTCTCGCTGAACAAAGTGCGGAGGAACTCAAGTCAGCGGCCGGCCTCTTGAATCAATCGGCTGACCGGCTTGTCCGGATGCGGCTGCATGTAGATCTGGAGTCCACGCTGATCAACGGACTGCAACCGCAGGCCAAGGAATTGTCCGAGGGCGTCGCCGGTGTTGCTTCGAAGCGGGAGGAGGTGGCCGCGCAAGTGACGAAGCAGCGCATTGCCGCCGAGCAACTGACGAAACTACTCGATGGCAATCGCTCGCGTCTGGATGAGCGTGGCGATGCCTTTGAGCGGGAAATCGAGGCGTTCCGATTGGTTCAGATTGAAGTCTTGCACCGGTGGCTTTTGGACGGACCGCCTGCGGGTGATATGCCTGCATTGAGCATCGATGATGTCATTGAGGCGGGTGGCTATAACAAGAAACCGAAGCGTCCTGATCCTTCATCAACGATTTTGGGGGCGGACGGACTGTCCGGTATGGCAGCTGGTGGAATGGCGGCAAGGGAAGGGATGTCGCAAGGCGACAGGATCAGTGCGGAAGAACTTAATCAGGCAGGATCCGATGTGATCGCGCTTTACCGCAAAGCGCGGTGGTATCTAGCGATGCTGGAACGATTGAACGTGTTTGCTTCGGAAAGCTTGGAGACGGTGTATGGCTGGACGGGAGACGCGGAGTCCTGGCGTTCTCAATTCATGCGGAGCGGCCGCACCCTTGCCGATCAACGTGGCGTGTTGTCTTCCCTCGAAATGGAACAGGCCGTGGTTGTCACCACGGTGGGTTTGATCACGAAGCAGGCGAAGACTGCTGAAGCTCAGGTGGACGTTGTTGTAGAGCTATTGGAAAAACAAACCAAGCGGCTCGCCGCAGTCACGGCCGAGTTGAAGCGCGGCGTGGCCAAGTAAAACTTACAGAAAGTGATGCACAAAAAAGGTGGGCCGTTCTGGGCGCGCCTTTTTGTAGTCGAAGAGTGCGGGCTTGGATCGTGTGGCTGTGCGAACGATCCGGAGGCATGGCCGCCGCCGGCTCCGTTCAATGATTTGAGGAATGTAGCCAGACCGGCGCGGAGTTTAAGTGTGCTTGAGCAGGTGAGGGGCGAGTGTTGTTCTCGGTGCTCTATGAAAACCCTTAATGTTGTTTTGGCAGTTGCTGGTTTGTTTGCGTTGATGCCGTCCGCGTCGGTGTGGGCGGCGGAGAAGGCGGACGGGACGTGTTCTTGCGACGCGGAAGGGACGGCTGGCGTTGCGACCGAGGTGCTGACGCGGGGAGGAAAGTCTGCCCCTGGCCATGCCTGGGCCCGGGCGGCGAAGGCCGAGGCCGAGAAGGCCGCCGAATTACGTGAGGCCAAGCGCGCCGAGGAAAAGGCGAGCAAGATCGCGGTTGGCGAAAAGCCGGCCGCCGCCGCGCCGGTCGTCGTGACTGCTCCGGTCAAGGTGTCCGCCGGCAGCGGTGGCGGCAAGTCCTCGAGCGGCCACGCCCGCGCCAGGGCCACCAAGGCTGCGGCCGATCAGGCCGCGGCGCAGAATGCGGAATGAGACGTGGGCGGGTGAAGGCCGAAGGACGGAAGAACCCCCGAGTTTTTGCCCGCAGAATATCACGTGCGCAGACCGCCGGTCTGCGCACATCGACGTAATCTACAGATCAAATCTGAATGGAGTTTATCGGGTTTCCTGTGGGTAACGAAAAGCCCGTCGCTGGGTGGCGACGGGCGGGGAGGACGCATGGCCAACACGGCCTGAGTTACGACGATCAGATCGCGTGGATGGCGGACTTGCTGACGGCCATCGCGGCTTCTTTGACGGCTTCGGACATCGTCGGGTGGGCGTGGACCGTGCGGGCGAGGTCTTCGGCGCTGCCGCCGTATTCCATGTGCGTCACGATTTCGCTGATGAGTTCGCCGGCGTTGCGGCCGAGGATCTGGGCGCCGAGGATTTTGTCGGTCTTGGCGTCGGCGATGATTTTGACGTAGCCGTCGCCGGCGTCGTTCGCGAGGGCGCGGGCGTTGGCGGCGAAGTTGAACTTGCCGACGTTGATCGCGAGGCCCTTGGCCTTGGCGGCGTCTTCGCCGAGGCCGACGGAGGCAACCTCCGGCTCGGTGTAGATGATCGCGGGCATGAGATCCCAGTTCACGTGTCCGTGCTTGCCGGCGATCCACTCGGCGACGGCGACGCCGTCTTCCTCGGCCTTGTGCGCGAGCATGGGACCGTCGATCACGTCACCGATCGCCCACACGCCGGGGGCGGTGGTCTTGAGGTGTGAATCGACCTTGATGCGTTTTTTGTCGGTGAGTTCGACGCCGGCTTTGTCGAGGCCGAGGTTGTCGGCGTAGGGGCGGCGACCGACGGCGACGAGGACTTTGTCGGCGGGGAATTCGAGGACTTTGCCGTCGCGCTCGGCGGTGAGGACGCCTTTGGCGAAGCCGGTCACCTTGGCGCCGCACTCGATCTTGAGGCCCTGCTTTTGGAGCATGCGGGTGAAGTTGCGGACGATGTCGTCGTCGTTGGCGGCGGCGATCTTGGGCAGGAACTCGACGATGGTGACGTCGGCGCCGAGGCGGGCCCAGACGGAGCCGAGTTCAAGGCCGATGGCACCGCCGCCGACGACCACGAGTTTCTTCGGAACGGCGGGAAGGCTGATGGCGTGGTCGGAGGAGATGATCGTCTCGCCGTCGAACTTCATGAACGGCAGCTCGACGGGTGCCGAGCCGGTGGCGATGACGATGTTCTTGGCGGTGAGGGATTGATCGCCGACCGCGAGCGTGGTGGCGGAGGTGAACTTCGCCTCGCCGGTGATGACGGTGACCTTGCGGGCCTTGGCGAGGGCGGCGACGCCGCCGGTCAATTTAGAGACGATACCGTCCTTCTTCTTGAGCATGGCGGCGACGTCGATGGAGACGCTGTCGATCTTGATGCCGTGTTCGGCCGCGTGTTTTTGCGCGAACAGGAAGTGTTCGGAGGAAGCGAGCAGGGCTTTGCTGGGGATGCAGCCGACGTTGAGGCAGGTGCCGCCGAGCGTGGCGCGTTTGTCGATGAGGGCGACCTTGAGGCCGAGTTGCGCGGCGCGGAAGGCGCACACATAGCCGCCGGGGCCGGCGCCGATGACGACCACATCGTAGGTGGCCGAGGGAGAGGATGAAGACATGGGGACGATGTGGTCGAGTTGAAGGGAGAAGTTTAAGTTGAAGTTAAGACCTCGGACTCGGAGTCCGTCCTTAAACTTCAACTTTCAACTTAAACTTTCCTGAGCGTTACACGCTCAGGAGGAGGCGCGTCGGGTCTTCGATCGCCTGCTTGATTTTGACGAGGAAGGTGACGGCTTCTTTTCCATCGACGAGGCGGTGGTCGTAGCTGAGGGCGAGATACATCATCGGGCGGATGACGACCTGGCCGTTGAGAGCGACGGGGCGGTCGTTGATCGCGTGCAAACCGAGGATCGCGCTCTGCGGGGCGTTGATGATCGGGGTGGAGAGCATCGAACCAAAAATGCCGCCGTTGGTGATGGTGAAGCAGCCGCCTTCGAAATCGGGCAGGCCGAGTTTTCCGTCGCGGGCTTTCTTGGCGACTTCGCCGATGGCTTTCTCGATGCCGGCCATGTCGAGTTGGTCGCAGCCGCGCACGACGGGAACAACGAGGCCCTTCTCGGTGGAGACGGCCATGCTGATGTCGAAGTAGTGGTTTTGGATGACCTCGTCGCCGTCGAGCTGGGCGTTGATGGCGGGGACTTCCTTGAGGGCGTGAACGACGGCCTTGGTGAAGAAGGACATGAAGCCGAGCTTCACGCCGTTCTTTTTGACGAAGTCGTCCTGGTATTTGGCGCGGAGGGCCATGACGGCGGACATGTCCACTTCGTTGAACGTGGTGAGCATGGCGGCCTCGTGCTGGGCGGAGACCAGTCGCTTGGCGATGGTCTGGCGGAGCTTGCTCATCTTGACGCGCGTGCGCTTGCCGGCGGGTTGCGTGGAGACAACCGGGGCGGAGGCGGGCAGCGAAGCGGCGGGCGCGGCGGCGACCGCCGCAGAAACGGTGGCGGCCTTGGGGGCGGACTCGACGGCGGCGATGACGTCACCCTTGGTGACGCGACCGGCTTTGCCGGTGCCTTCGATTTTGGAGACATCGACGTTGGTCTCGGCGGCGATGCGGCGGACGGCGGGGGATTGCTCGGTGGATTTGGCGGCGGCAGCAGGAGCGGCGGCGGGGGTCGGAGCGGCGGGCGCGGGAGCGGCGGAACCGGCGGTGGCGGAGGTGTCGATGGTGGCGACGACTTCGCCGATTTTCACCTCGGTGCCGGGCTGGATCTTGAAGGTGATCTTGCCGGCGGACTCGGCGGTGCCTTCGGAGGTGATCTTGTCGGTTTCGAGTTCGAAGAGCGGCTGGTCTTTCTTGACGACGGAGCCGTCGGCGACGTGCCACTTGGCGAGCACGCCGGAGCTGATGGATTCGCCGAGGGGCGGGATTTTGACTTCGAGGAGGGACATGGGTCGGGAGAGAGAAGTAGCGAGTAGTGAGTAGCGGGTAGTGAAGTAGTCGGAAATAAGGCAGCGGGTGGCGGGTGGAGTAGTGGCTTGAAATGCTCGCTACTCACTACCCGCTACTCGTTACTTTTTCAGATGCTGAACGCATCCTTGAGGAAGGCGGCGAGTTCGCGCTTGTGGAGCGAGAGGGCGCCGACGGCGGGGGACGCGGAGGCGTCGCGGCCGACGTAGGCGGGCTTGCGTCCGAACAGCGTTTCGAGCTCGGGGGCCATGAAGAACCAGGCGCCGTTGTTTTGGGACTCTTCCTGACACCAGATGAGCTTCGCCTTGCCGTGGGCCTTGGCGATCTCGGTGAGCTTGGCCTTGTTGAGCGGGTAGATCTGCTCGACGCGGACGATGGCGGTGTCGGTGATCTTGTTGGCCGTGCGGTAGGCGTCCAAGTCGTAGTAAACTTTGCCGGAGCAGAGGATGACTCGCTTGGCGCCCTTGGTCACGGTAGTGTCGTCGATGATCTCTTGGAAGCTGCCGGTGGTGAACTCCTCGAGTTTCGAGGTGGCGGCGGGGAGACGCAGGAGGGACTTCGGCGACATGACGATGAGCGGCTTGCGGAAGTCGCGCTTCATCTGGCGGCGGAGAGCGTGGAAGTAGTTCGCCGGGGTGGTGATGTTGGCGACCTGCATGTTGTCCTCGGCGCACAGCTGGAGGAAACGCTCGAGGCGGGCGGAGGAGTGCTCGGGCCCCTGGCCCTCGTAGCCGTGGGGAAGGAGGAGGACCATGCCGCTCATGCGCTGCCACTTCGATTCGGAGGAGGCGAGGAACTGGTCGATGACGACCTGAGCGCCGTTGGCGAAGTCGCCGAACTGGGCCTCCCAAATGCAGAGCATCTGGGGGTAGTCGAGGGAGTAGCCGTAGTCGAAGCCGAGCACGGCGGCCTCGGAGAGCAGCGAGTTGTAAACGCAGAAGCGCTCCTGCTTGTCGTCGATGTTGAGCAGCGGGACGTATTTTTCGCGGTTGTCGGAATCGTAGAGGACGGCGTGGCGGTGGCTGAAGGTGCCGCGCTCGCAATCCTGGCCAGAGAGACGCACGGGCGCGCCTTCGAGGAGGAGCGTGCCGAAGGCGAGGGCCTCGCCGAAGCCCCAGTCGATGGGGCCGCCTTCTTTGTGCGCCTGGACGCGCGTCTCAAGGAAGCGCTTGATCTTGGGGTTCACCTTGAAGTTGGCGGGCACCTTGGTGATGCCGGCGACGACTTTGGCGATGGCCTCGGCGGAGACACCGGTGGGCACGAGGGTGTGGTTGTAGCCCGGCTGGAAAATCGCGCTGGAGCCTTCGAACGGACTCTTGGTGTGGCCGGCGGCGGCGGAAGCGGCTTCGGCGGCCTTGGCCTTTTCGAAGGACGCTTCCATGGCGGCGGAGTATTCGGCCTTGATGGCCTCGGCGCCGGCTTCGCTGAGCGTATCGTCCTTCACGAGGCGCGCGGAGTAGGGCGCGGAGATGAGGGGATGGGCGGCGATCTTCTTGTAGAGCGTGGGCTGGGTGAAGGCGGGCTCGTCGGCCTCGTTGTGGCCGTGGCGGCGGTAGCAATACATGTCGATCACGATGTCGCGCTGGAACTTCACGCGGAATTCGAGAGCGAGGCGCGTGACATAGCAGACGGCCTCGGGGTCGTCGCCGTTCACGTGGAAAACGGGGGCCTCGATCATCTTGGCGACGTCGGTGCAGTAGCGCGTCGAGCGGGAGTCGGAGGGGTTGGTCGTGAAACCGATCTGGTTGTTGATGACGAAGTGGACGGTGCCGCCGGTGCGGTAGCCGGGCAACTGGGAGAAGTTGAGCGTTTCGGCGATCACGCCCTGGCCGGCGAAGGCGGCGTCTCCGTGTATCAGGAAAGGGCATACACGACGGCGGTCCACGTCGCCACGGATGCGCTGGCGGGCGCGGGCGCGACCCTCGACGACCGGGTTGACGATTTCGAGGTGGGAGGGGTTGGGAGTGAGGCGGACCTCGACGGTCTTGCCGGAGGCGGTCTTGAGCTCGGCTTCGTAGCCGAGGTGGTATTTGACGTCGCCGTCGCCGCCGACCGTGTGGGGAATGTAGTTCTCGGAGAACTGCTCGAAGAGAACGTCGAACGGCTTGCGGAGAATGTTGGTGAGGACGGAGAGACGGCCGCGGTGGGCCATGCCCATGACGATCTCTTCGACGCCCAACTCGGGGGAGTATTCGATCATGGCGTCGAACGCCGCGATCATGGTCTCGCCACCTTCGAGGGAGAAACGTTTCTGGCCGACGAAACGGGTGTGGAGGAATTTCTCGAAGAGCTCGGCTTTGTGGAGGCGGCGGAGGATGCGGATCTTCTGGCCGTTGGTGAAGGACGGCTGGTTGTTGCACGATTCCATGCGGGCCTGGAGCCACTCGCGGGCGTCGTGGTCCTGCATGTGCATGTATTCGACGCCGATGCGGCCACAGTAGGTCTGCTGGAGGGCGTAGACGATGTGCTTGAGCTTCTTTTGTCCGCCACCCTGGAAGTTGGTCAGCGTGAAGGTTTCATCGAGGTCGCTCTCATCCAGACCGAAGTAGGACAACTGGAGCTTCGGGTGGAGCGCCGGCATATCGCCGAGCGGATCGAGGTGGGCCTGAAGGTGACCGTGGGAACGGTGGGCGTTTACGTAGCGGATGATCTGCGCCTGCTTGTAGCTATCGATGACTTTGACGCCGGAAGTGGCGACGGCGCTGAGATCGGAGCCGTTGCTACCGAGGGCGAAGCCTTGGAAGAAGGCGCGCCATGTGGTGTCGACGGAATCGGGATTGGCGAGCCAGGCGTTATAGGCCGCCTCGATGACTTCCGAGTTGGCGCGCGTGGACAAGGGCAGGGTATTCATGGTGGGTTTATGTCGGTGAGCGCCGCCCTACGGGGGTTTGGGTGGTGCACACTAGGCTTGCTGTATTAAATCAGATAATAATGAAAAATTGTTATCACACTGCATGACATAGGACTTTAACTCAAGTGTCATCCCGTCCGTAGTGAGCGCCGGACTACGTTGTGAAATTTTCTAACTGACTGGAGTGCGCACTTAATTAGTTTTGATGACACGCATGGAAACGCAGATCAAAGACTCTCTAATTACACTCTTGGATGCGATAAAGGCATCTAATGGGACGGTCGTCGTGGATCAGATGGAAAAACTCGACCGTTTCTTAAACGAAGGCCGGGCGACGCTGCATCCGCAACTTGTTCATTTTCTTGAAAAAAGGAGTTACGCCAAGGCGCTGATGTTTCTTGGCGGCGAGAGTGATATTCCGGTGGGAATCTGCGGCGGCCGTGCGGGGCGGCCGGCGGGTAATTGAGTGAACCGGCTATAAGGAAAAACCTGCGGAAACCGATTTTTCGTATTTATGAGCAAAGGCAAAATTCCGACGGATGGCGGACAAAACCTGGGTCAAAACCCGTTCGGAGCGCTGGACGGACTGAGTTTGCCGGCCGGCACGAAGCCGCCGGAGGCCTTGGCCAAACCGGAAACCCAGCCGACCAAAAATCGGGGGCGGGTAGAAGTATTGCGCATGACCGCGGGACGCGGCGGCAAGACCGTGACGGTGGCGCGGGCGTTCGTCGGGATCGGACTGCCGGAGAAGGAACAGCTCGCGAAAAAAATGCAGAAGGCGTGCGGCTCTGGCGGCACGGTCAAGGACGGGCAGATCGAAATCCAAGGTGATCAGCGCGATACCGTGATGCGCGTGCTGACGGAGGCGGGGTTCAGGCCGGTGTTGGCGGGCGGGTGAACGCGGAGGGGGGGAAGTAGGCTCCTACACTTTCGATCTGTCGGAGCTGTCAGCACGCAGACCGCGCCCGGAGGTCACGGTCCACCTTAAGCAGCCAAACCGGCGGCGAGGGCGAGGGCGCTCTTGGCGCGGTTGAGAATATAGAGGTGGTAGCCGGGCGCGCCGTGGGCGAGGAGGTCGCGGATCTGGGTGAGCGCCCAGTCGATGCCGATGATTTCGACGACGTCGGGATTCACTTCGGCGACTTCGAGACGGCGGGCGAGTTGCGCGGGCAACACCGATCCCGAAAGCGTGGCGATGCGCTGGATTTGTTTCACCGAGAGGACCGGCATGAGTCCGGGAACGATGGGAACGGTTATACCGACAGCGCGGCATTTATCGACGAAGCGGTGGTAGATCGCGTTGTCGAAGAAGAGCTGGGTCGTGATGAACGCGGCGCCGGCGTCCACCTTGCGCTTGAGGGCGTCGAGGTCGGCTTCGAGGGAGACGGCTTCGGGGTGTTTCTCCGGGTAGCCGCCGACGCCAAGGCAGAAGTCGGGGTGACGAGTCTTGAGGAGCGTGACGAGTTCGTTGGCGTAGCGGAGTCCGTCGGGGGCGACGGTGAACTCGGTGGCACCCTTGGGCGGGTCGCCGCGGAGCGTCATGATGTTGCGGAAACCACCTTCGTAAATCTGGTCGGCGAGCGCGGTGAGTTCGGCACGGCTGTGGCCCACGCAGGTGAGGTGGGGCATTACGGTGAAGCCGAGTTCGTTCTTAAGAAGACGGCTGACCTGGGCGGTGCGCTCACGGGTGGTGCCGCCGGCGCCGTAGGTGACCGACACGAAATCCCACGGAATCGTCTTCAGAGCGGTGGCCGTCTGGCGCAGGGCTTCGACGCCGGCGTCGTCCTTAGGTGGGAAGAATTCGAGGGAACGCAGCGGACGGTTTTCGGCGAAGAGGGCGGAGATGGGCCGGTCGGGAGTCATTTACGTATCAACGTATGCGTATTAGTTGATATGTTGTAAAGTTCGGAATGCAGCGCGTGTGGATCAGGTGGCGGGTTGAACGAATTGGACGGGGGAGCCGTAGATGGCGAGGACGATGCAACCGGCTTCGCTGATGACGCTGTGGGCGGTGCCGGGCGGGTTGATCATGAGCGTGCCGGTTTCGGCGAGGCTGTTCTGGTCGCGCTGGGAGCCGGCGAGCACGATGATGTGTTCGTAGCCGGTGTGGTGGTGGAGCGGGACCTTGCCGGCTTTGTTGAAGCGGATGAAAGCGGCGGTGGGGCCGGTATGACCGTCGCCGTAGAGCCGGTGGATTTCGACGCCGTCGGCGAGAGGCTGCCAGTCGAGGCGGTCCTGCCATTCGGCGATGCGCGTGAGGTCGGGCAATTCAATGCGCGCGAACGAAGGTGCGGTGTCGAGGGTGTTGGCCACGGGGATAACTAAACGGGGTTGGGCGGACATGGGAAGCGCGTGAACGGGGCGTGACAAAAAAAGCGCCGTCCGGAGGAAACCGGACGGCGCTGCACGACACACAACAAAGTCATGAAATGGCAGCGATGAAGGCGGTGGACGGGGCGACCGCGCCGAAGACGCCGCCCTGCATTTTTATCATCTTAAGCGCGGCGAGGTAGTTGCCGTAGTCGGTGGCACCGGTGCAGTCCTCGAGCAGGAGGCACTCGAAGCCGCGGTCGTTGGCCTCGCGCATGGTGGTGTGCACGCAGACATCGGTGGTGATGCCGGCGAGCGCGATGTTTTGAATGCCTTTCCGGCGGAGAACCATGTCGATGTCGGTGCCGTAGAAGGAGCCCTTGCCTGGCTTGTCGATGACGACTTCGCCGGGGAGTGGGGCGAGTTC
>DATHXF010000238.1:0-3319 GCA_035459785.1 Rariglobus sp.
GAAGGCCCCAAGGCTTTCGGACAGGAAAAACTGATCGAACCCAAGTTTTGGCTGATTCGTTACAAAGGAAAGGTCGCCGCTCCGTCCAACGGTTCCTGGCGTTTCTGGGGCTACGGCGGCGAGGTGTGCTGCGTGAGAATCAACGGAAAGACCGCTCTCGTCTCCAATCACGAAGACGTCAAAACGCCTCGGACCGGCTGGAAATCACCCGAGTCGTCCCCCGGCCAGCCCGCAGGCAGCGGCCGGCTTGTTGCCGGCGACTGGGTCGAACTCCGGGCCGGACAGTTTGTTGATATCGACATCCTGATCGGCGAACGCGGTGGCGGCACCTTCGACTGTTTCCTGCTCATGGAAAAGAAAGGCGAAAGCTACGGAACCACCGGCGAGTATCCCTTGTTTCCGATTTTTCAGATCAGTCCCTACGACACACCGGTGCCTCAAAAACCGAAAAGCGCCCCCAGTTTCGCTACCAAGGGTCCGGTTTGGCGCGCCATTCCGCTGAGCCGGTAACCGGCTACGGCATACGTCCCCTCCCTTTCCCCTATTTCTGACATTACATGAGCGATTCTCCAAACAAGTTCGTCCGCTATCTCAAACGTTTCGGCGCGGGCTCGATGCTCGTGAGCATCATCATCCACGTGATCATCCTCGGCAGCGCCACCGTTTGGGTTGTCAGCTCGTCGATGCCCGCACGCAAACCCAACTTCCAGGGCGGCGGCAACAACAGCTCCGCGCCCGCCGTCCAGCACGCCGTGAAGATGGCCAACACCCAGCCCAACCTCGCCGCGCTCACGCAGCGTCTCGTCGTTGAAAACGCCAGTTCCTCCGTCACGCTTCCCGACCTGCCCGCCACCGGAAACACCGGTCCCGGCGGTCCCTCGACCGGCGGTCTCAGCGGCGGTCCGGGACAAGGTCAGGGCCAAGGCATCGGCAATCTCAAGGCCCCCATCATGCCGCTCTTCGGTTTCAAAGAGCCGCCTTCGACCGCCACGCTCGTCGGCCGGTTCTATGACCTGAAACAAAACCGTTCTAAAAAACCCAACCCCAACCTCGTCAAACTCGGCCCCGCCGCGCTCGCAATCAAAGAAGTCACCGAGTTCATCAAGGGCGGCTGGACCAGCGGTTCGCTTTCGGAGTTTTTTCAGGCGCCGACCACACTCTACGCCACGCAGATTTTCGTCCCGGTCATGTCCGCCGACGAAGCCCCCAAAGCCTACGGCGTCGAAAAGGAAGTCCAGCCCCGCGCTTGGATCGCGCATTATCGTGGACGCGTCAGTCCGCCCGCCACCGGCGCTTACCGCTTTGTCGGAGCCGGCGACGACCTCATGGCGGTGCGCATCGACGGACGCCTCGTGCTCGACTGCGGCGGCACCAAAGGCTCCACGTTCAAGACCGACCGCACCGGCGCCGCCAAGCCCAGCTACAATTACAATTTCCAAAAAAACAACTGGCTCATGTCGACACGCGGCTGCTTCACCGTGGGCAACCGCATGGAACTCAAGGCCGGCCTCTTCTACGACATCGACATCGTGTTCTCCGAAGGCCCCGGCGGCCAGTTCTGCGCCATGCTCCTGTTCGAAGAGGAAGGAGTGGGCTATAAAAAAGACGCCAACGGCAACCCCATCCTTCCGATCTTCCGCATCGCGGCAAATCCAACCAAGCCCGCGTCCACCGGGCCGCAGTTCGACCCCGACGGCCCCCTCTGGCGCGCCGTCAACCGGCCTTAAGCGGACAGCACCACGATTAATCCGCCGCTCGTTTCCCGACCTCCGTCCGGAAAAAGTCTCCCGACCGGACTCATTTAAAGCTTGGTCGCGGGAGGGGATCTTGATCGACGGGACTAAGTAAGCCGGATGGGGCTGACAGGACCGGATGATCCATGTGCACGCGCACCGTCATTCCGATGTAATCTTCGCGTTCCCCGTAAAAGTGTCCCGATACCGGCATCACTCCGCGCGGATGGTTACTGACGCCGGTCACGATGTGTTTGTGCGATGTCAACCCGCCCGATGACGGGTCGTAACCGCGCCAGCCACGCCCGGGGACATACGCCTCGATCCACGCGTGCGTCGACGCTTCACCCAGGTCGGCCGCCTCGCATTCAAGATAACCGCTCGCAAACCGCGCGGCGATTCCCAGCGCACGCGCCGTCTCCAGGAAAAGCGTCGCCATGTCGCGGCATGATCCCGTGCGGCCGGCCAGGGTCTTTGACGGAGGAAACACGCCGCTCTCGTCCCTGCGCGTATACCGGATGTCCCCTTGGATGCGCTGGCATATCTGCATCAGCGCCATCTCCACGTTTTCCGGCTTCTTCCAACCGGGGCCGGCCAGCCATGCCTTCACGACGTCGCAATCTTCCGGATACACGGGACGCCGGTAGGCTTCGGCCACAATCATTTCCAAATCGTCGTAGGCCGCGGGCCAGGACGCCTTTTCCCGGGGTGGCGAATGGCTCGTGTCGGGCGAGCGCCAAACCAGAACCTTGCTCTCGATGCGCAGCATGTCGGTCGGTTTTGAAAATTCCACCAAGGCGACGGAATTCCCGAAAATATCCCGGCTCCACTCCACCTGGTGATCGGAACCGATGGTCAGCTCAAAGGACTCGACCCGCAGATCATGGCCTTCCCGGGGCCTCAGCACGAGGCGGTGCATGCCCAGATCCACCGGGCAATTGTAATGATATGTGGTCTCGTGCGTGATGCGTAGCCAGCTCATGGTATCTCGCGAGAGACCCATGCGCCCCGGCTTCGTTCCTCGCGTGCCTAGACCGGCACGGGCGCCAGCAACCGGTTCATTTCCCCGAGCAGGACGGAGAACGAAAAGGGCTTTGGCAGAAAACAATCGGGCGCGCTTTTGATCGACGGTATGTCCACCGTCGCGCCGGTGATCATGATGACTGGCACTCTCAGCCCCGCCCCGTGCAGGCGTCCGATCAATCCCGTTCCATCCAGACGAGGCATGTTTTGATCCGTTATGATCAGGTCAAAATGCTGGTCGCCGACCGCTTCCCAGGCGGCTTCGCCATCCTCGGCGACGTTCACCGTAAAACCCGCGCAGGCGAGTATGCGGGCACTGATGTCCCGAATATCCGGATCATCATCAACAATAAGGATGTGCATAGGAATCGTCGGTTATGCACCCGCTCCCGCCGCCAAGGCCGGAACTTTTTCAAACGATTCGCCCGCCTCCTCTTCCACGGCGGCGACGTTTTCGGCCAGTTTGTTCTTTTCGCCCCCGTCCTCCTCCAGCCGCAGCATTGTCAGCAGATGCGGGGAGTCTGCGTGCACGGCCTCATGGCAACGCTTGGCCAGCGCCATGA
>DATHXF010000239.1:0-8778 GCA_035459785.1 Rariglobus sp.
GTCAAAGTCGAATGAGTGACAAACCGACTTGGCCGAACGGTCCGGTTGACGTTAATTTCCCGCCATCATGATCCGGTTTCTCGTTCTCGGCCTTCTCCTTGCTCCGCTTGCCCAGGCGGCTCTCGTGTTCGAGCAGACCAAGGTCACCCTCGAACCGGCAAAGCCCGTCGATCACCTCGACACCGAGTTTGCCTTCAAAAACACCGGCACCGCTGCGGTCACCGTCACCACTATCACCGCCAGCTGTGGTTGCACCGTTCCGGCCTTGGAGAAAAAGGACTACGCCGCCGGCGAAAAAGGCGTGCTCAAAATCCGTTTCGATGTCGGCGACCGCCAGGGCCCGCAAAACCGCACCGTCACCGTCGTCACCGATGACGGCGCTTCGCAGACGCTTACACTGATCGTCAATCTGCCGCTGCGTTCCTTTATCGTTCCGCGCCTGCTCTTATACCGCGCCAAGGATACCGCCGACAAAACCGCCACGATCACCTTCTCCCAGGATCTTCCCGTCGAGATCACCGCGGTCACCTCCTCCGATCCCGCCTTCACCGTGACCTCTTCAGTCGAGCAAGCCGGCGCGGTCTACAAACTCACCGCGCACCTCGTGAATCCCGAATCTGCCACCGCCGCCCGCGCGACCGTCCTTGTGCGCAGCCGGGGCGCCTCCGGTGCGGTCAGCACGGACAGCTACTACCTCCGCTACGAGCCCTCCGCTGCACCGTGATCGCAGTTCCGTTCCGTTGGATTGAATCACAACGGCGGCATCAGCCGCCCTTCCGCTTAATCGTGGAGGCCATTGGCCGGAACGACTCCTTGAGAATCGCCCGATTGGGCGATTCCATTAGTGGTTAAACTTCCGTCTCTTTTCCCCGTATCCCACAGCATGTTCCGCCGCGCCTTCCTGCTTCTCCTGCTCGCGCTCGTCCCGGCTTTCTTCACGGGCTGGATGCATCCGCGCCGTCCGGTTTGGAACGAGGCGTTTGATCCGATCCCGGTCGTCAAACTCGCCCGGTTGCCCGCGCTGCCGGCCGCGCCCGCGCTTTGGATCGACGCCCGTGAAGCCGACGCGTTCGCCCGCGGCCACGTTCCCGGCGCGCTCAATCTCAACGAAACCCACTGGGAGGATGGCCTGCCCGCCGTGATCGACGCATGGAGTCCCGAGCACCGCGTCATCGTTTATTGTGACGGCGGCGGTTGTCAGGCCAGTCGCGCCGTCGCCCGCCGCCTCCGCCGCGAGCTCGCGCTCACCCGCATCGTGATTCTCGGCGACGGCTGGACCGCGCTCGCGCCCGCCGCCGGAAAGGTCGCGCCATGAGCCCGCGCCGCATCGTCATCTGGGTTCTCGCCATCGCGCTCGCCGCCATCCTCGGCTACGCGGGCACGGCCAAGCTCCGCGACCCCGCCGCCTTCGCGACCGACATCGAGAACTTCCAGCTCCTGCCCCCGGGACCGTCGGCGTTGCTTGCCGTCTATCTCCCGTGGCTCGAACTTCTGCTCGCCGCCGGCCTGTTGTTGCCCCGCTGGCGCGCGGCCGCCGGGTTGCTGACGAGTCTGCTCTTCGCCGTCTTTACCCTCGCCGTCGGCCTCGCCTGGGCACGCGGACTCGACATCACCTGCGGCTGCTTTGGCCACGGCACCCCCACCGCGCTCCCCTGGGCTTTCCTTCGCAACCTCACCCTCCTCGCCGCCGCGACCGCCCAAACCTGTTTGTCACTTATTAAGTGACAAACAAGTTTGGGCTTTGAACCGGGGGTAGGGTGGAGCGCGTTGACCTCGACGTGTTTTCCACGCCAAGGTGTCGTCCGTGCCGGTCGTGGCCCGTGGTCCGGCCGGCGCGGCTTGAGCATCCCCACCACCGACTGCCTTCGCTGCGGAGTCTGCTGTCATTCAAAACTGGATACCTACGTGCGTCTGTCCGGCGACGACTGGGAGCGTCTTGGTGCCGAGACCGGACGCGTGGCGCATTTCATCGGCAATCGCGCGTATATGCGGATGAGCGAACACGGACACTGCGCCGCGCTCGAGGTGCGCGCGACGATGGACGGCGAACGGGAATTTTTCTGCACGGTCTATGAAAAGCGTCCGCAGATATGCCGCGATCTGGCGCGCGGTTCGCCCGAGTGCGAAGGCGAGTTGTTGGCCAAGGCCGGACGCGTGGCGTCTGCCTAGACGTGGTTACACCGGCACTTAGAGCAATCCCTCGCCAGGCTCCTTGGGGACGCTTTTGGATTTGAAAGGATTGCGGGCGATCTCGTCGGCCAGCTCCTTGGCGCCCCACCGGGGGCGCGTGAAGTGGAGCGCGATGAAGGCGATGAGCGCTAGGGCGCCGATCACCGCGGCCAGCATGTTGTGGCGAACGAAACTTGTGAGGAACGCAAAAATGCCGACCGGGATGGACAGCGCGTAGATGACGAAGAGCAGCCGCCGTTGCATCTCGGCGGTGGAATGCGGAGTGGTGTCGCGCGGTGCGGTCATGCGGGTCTTGGCCATGGCTGCAAACAAGGGCAGGCCGGTGCGCGAGGCAAGCCCGCCTCAGCCGGCAAGCGCGTCGCGCACGAGCGCGGCGATGGCGGGCGGCAGGTCGAGGCTGAGCGCGGCCTGCTGGGCGGCGGGACTGAGTTTGCGCCAGGTTTTTTTGAGGATATCGATGAACTTCTCGCGCGGATACTCGGCGTGTTGCGCGGCGAAGGCGCCGATTTCGTTTTCGAGGAAGACGAGCACGGCGGCGTCTTCGAGGGCCTGCGTGCCGGGGTTGGTTTTGAGGCCGGTTTTGGAAACCCAGGTGTGCACGTCGTCGGCGGAAGACGTGGAGAGGCCGGCGGCGAGGAGGAGTTCGCGGGCGCGATCAGCCTGCTTGACGTAGAGGGAGCGGCGCCAGTTGAGGTAGCCGACCTTGCCTTCGGGGAAGGTGGAGCGCGGCGTGAGCCAGCGTTCGAGGTGCTGGCAGCGGGCGGCCAGCCGCAGGTCGGCCAAGGTGTCGGGGACGAGTTTCATCACCCAGGCTTCGACGCGGTCGGCGTAAACGAGTTCGGCGGGGCGTCCATCGGGCGCGCGCGCGGGATCGGCGGCATGGGCGGAGTCGATGAGCTGGCGGGCGTGCTCGTAGGCGGCGATGATCATGGGATGCGCCGATACAACCGATGCGACTGCCAGCGGCAACTTACAACGAGCGCAGGAAGGCGAGCAACTGGGTCCGGCGGGTGGCGTCGAGCTGGGTGTAGCGGGTGCGGGCGGCGGCTGCTTCGCCGTCGTGGGCTTTGATGGCGGCGTCGAGGGAATCGGTGCGTCCATCATGGAGGTAGGCGGGGCGGGCGCCGAGTCCCCAGAGCGGGGCGGTGCGCATGTCGCGCGGGCCGGCGGGGCCTTGGGCGATGCCGTCGCCGAGCGTGCCCATGTCGTGCAGCAGCAGGTCGGAGTAGAGGGGAACGCTTTTGCGCGAGAGCGCGGCGACGGAACTCGGGCCGGTGGTGAGCGCGGGTGTGTGGCAGGTCACGCAGTTGAGGGCGGTGAAGACGCGTTCGCCGGCGGCCATCGTGGCGTTGAGCGGTCCGCGCGGCGGCGCGGCGAGCAGGCGCATGAAGTCGGCGGCGCGGTCCACGTCGCCTTTGCCGGTGGTGGCGTTGACGTCGTCCTCGGGGTCCTGGATCTGGTCGGCGCGGGCGAGGAGCGCGGTGTTGCCGTTGGGGGCGTTTTCCTCGGGGAAGAAACGGTTGGTGATGCCCATCTCGTTGACAAAGGCGTCGGCGGAGAAGGCGAGCAGGGTGGCTTGCTGCGCTTTCCAGCCGAAGCGGCCGACACGCTGGTTGCCGGTGGTCACGTCGTTGACGAGTGAAACGCGTCCGCGCACGCCGTCGGGTTTGGTGGCGGCCGCGGCGGAAATGAGCGTGGCATCGGGAATGGCTTCGATCAGGCCGGCGCCAAAGAGAGGCGTGGTGAGGCGGCGCGCGGTGGTGTTGGCCTCGCGCGGCACGACCTCGCGGAAGGCGGGATCGAGGGCGCGTTGCTGGAGGAGCGAGCCGCCGCGGCCGGTGAGCGGATCGAAGTGGCCGTCGGCGGTGAGGCCAAAACGCGTCACGGTGCGGAGGCTCACGCCGCCCACGGCGGGCGCGCGGTGGCAGGCGATGCACGAGACGTCGTTGAAGATGGGGCCGAGTCCGCTGTCGGTGGTCTCCGGCTGACGGAAGACGTCGAGCCCGGCACGGAAGGCCGCGAGTTCGGCGGAGGTGAGGCCGGCGAGCGGACCGCCTGCCTGGCCGGCGACGGGCGGACGGGGAGGCGGTGGTGGCGGGGCGGGTTGCGCCAGAGCGCCGCAGGCGGTGGCAAGGAGAAGGGCGGAAAGCGTGATGCGGGGGTTCATGGGGTGGGGCGGGCCTTTGACGCAAAAGCCCGATCAGGCGATCGGGCTTTCGGAGGTGATCGTTAAAGTTCGCCTTCGGGCGGGCGTTGCTGGCCGCCGCGGCGTTCGCCGGAGTCGGGGCCGCCTTCGCGGGGAGGCGGGGGGCCCTTGGGGCGGAGTTCGTCGGCGGTGAGTTTGCCGTCGCTGTTTTTGTCGAGCTTGCGGAGGGCGTCGGCGGAGTTGGCGATTTCGTCGGCCGAGAGCGTGCCGTCGTGATTGGTGTCGAAGAGAGTGAACGGTCCGAGGGCGCGGTCGCCGCGCAGGGCGGGACGGCTGCCGCCTTCCGGCGTTGAAGGCGTGGTGGACGAGGGCAGCGATTCGGCGGCTTGGGCGAAGACGACGACCGACATGGCGAGCGCGAACACGCTCGAAAACAAGATCCAGGTGGAGGCGAGGTTTTTCATGGGGCGGTGGTGATGTGGCCTCATTAAGCCACCGCCGTGTAACGCCCGCATGAAGGCGGACGGGAGAATTGTTAAGCCAGGGTAAAGGTCACGCCGCCGGGAGGCGCAGCGTGGCGCGGAAACCGCGCGGACTGCGGTTGTCGAAACGCACGGTGCCGCCGCAGGCCTCGACGCAACTCTTCACGATCGCAAGGCCGAGGCCGGCGCCGCCGGTTTCACGGGTGCGGGCGGCCTCGGGGCGGAAGAGCGGTTCGCCGAGGCGGGCGAGCGCGTCGGGGGGCACTCCGGGGCCCTCGTCTTCGACGATGATCAACACGAAGTCTCCGTCCGTCTCGGCACGCAGGGCGATGTGGGAGGTGCGTCCGGCGTGGCGGAGGGCGTTGCGCACGAGGTTGCCCACGGCGCGGGCCAGCAGGTCGGCGTCGGCTCGCACATGCAGCGAGGGCGGGAGGTTCACGGTCACGGCATCGTCGGCGGCTTCGCGGGCGAGGGCGCGGTCGGCGAGCTGGGTGAGCGCGACGGGGACGAGGATGGCGTCGCGCGCCTTGAGTCCGGCCTTGGTGAAGGCGAGCAGTTCGCCGACGAGAGCCGACATGTGGTCGATCTCCTCGCGCACGTCGTTGATCGCGTTGTGGAGCGAGGGATCGGCGCGCTGTTCGAGGATTTCCACGCTCACCTGCATGCGGCCGATGGGCGAGCCGAGCTCGTGGGCGATGTCGCCGAGGAAACGTTTTTGTCCGGCGACGAGGCGGTCGAGGCGGCCGGCCATGCGGTTGACGGAGCCGCCGAGTTCGCCGAGTTCGTCGCGACGGTCCTCGGGCACCCGGGCGTCAAAGCGGCCGTCGGCGATGGCCTCGGTGGCGCGGTTGAGGCGGCCGAGGTCGCGCGTGAGACTGCGGACGAACGGCAGCCAGAACAGCAGCGACACGCCGATGGCGGCGGCGGCGGCCCAGAGCCACGGGGCGAGGTCGAGGAGCTTGAGCAACACGCCGAACGTCGGGATGCGCATCACGATCACGGAGGGCGGGCGCTCGGGGGTGTTGATGCGCACGGCGAGCCAGAAAACGGCCGGATCGCCGTCACGGATGAGCAGGCGCGGACGGCGTTTTGCAGGTGGAGGCGGCGGGGCCTGGTCCTCGGGCTCGCCCGGTTGGAAGCGATCCGGCGGGGGGCCCGGCGGCCGGACCATTTCGGCGATCGCGGGTGGGAGTTCCAAGGTTTCGCCGGTGAGATGCTGGCCGCTGGCACCGATGACGGCGGCGGAGATGCCGTGGGTTTTGGAAAAGTCCGCGATGACCTCGTCGCGCCGTTCGCGGGGCACGCTGCGCAAGGTGGACAGGGTGGCTTCGGCGAGATCCTGCACGCGGCGGCCAGGCGGACCCTCGACGAGGGCGTTCCAGTTGAAGCCGCCCTGGACCACAAGCAGGCCGGCCGCGAGTGCGGTGAGCAGCACGAGGTTGAGCAGGAGCCAGCCGGAGACCTTCAGGGCGAGGGGGTAGCGCATGACGCGGAGCGCTCAGGCCGACGCGGGGTCGGTGAGCATGTAGCCGGCCGAGCGCAGGGTGCGGATGAAGCGGGGGTTCTTGGCGTCGTCGCCGAGTTTTTTGCGGAGGGAGGAGATATGGACGTCGATCGAGCGGTCGAAGACCTCGTAGTTGCGGTCGCGAATTTCGTCGAGGAGGGCTTCGCGGGTGCGCACGCGGCCGCGGGCCTTGGCGAGGCTGGCGAGCAAGTCGAACTCGACGGGAGTGAGCGTGAGCGGCTGGTCGGAGAGCAAGGCGAGGCGGGCCTCGGGCTGCACGCGCAGCGGGCCGACGACGATCTCGGCGATCGGGGCGGCGGTGCCGGCGGGCGCGCGGGTGCCGCGACGCAGGACGGCGCGGAGGCGGGCGAGGAGTTCGCGGGTGGAAAAGGTTTTTGGCAGGTAATCGTCGGCGCCGACCTCGAGGCCGACGATGCGGTCGGTCTCGTCGCCGCGCGCGGTGAGCATGAGCACGGGAATATCGCTGGTTTTGCGTATCCGCCGGAGCACTTCAAAGCCGTCGAGGCCCGGGAGCATGACATCAAGGATGACGGCCTGCCAGCCGTCGGCGGTGTTGACCGCGCGTTCCGCGCCGGCGGCTCCGTCATGCTCGGCGGTGACGTCGAAACCGAGCGGCGAAAGGTAGTCGCCGACGAGACGGCAGAGCTTTTTGTCGTCGTCGATCATCAGCAGCCGGATACGGCCCGGCGTGGAGTCGGAGGCGGGGGTCATCGGGGGGGAGACAAACCGATTCGCGGGCGGAAAGCAGTCCGCTTTACGCGGGCTTAACAATTTTCCCGACGCGGGGCGGTTACCTTACCCAGCAATCGGTGAAGTCGGTGCGGTCCACGGGCCAGGTTTTCCAACGCTGCGTGCCGGCGGCGGACTCGACGAGGTTGTGGCAGACGATGGCGAGGTCGTCGCGGCACCAGAAGTCGCGGGAGGCGGGCGCGTCGTGTTGCGCGGCGATCATGGCGGCGCGCGAGAGCACGAGTCCGCTCATGGGCGGAATGTTGCAACCGAGGGTGACAAGCACGCCTTGGAGGCGGGAGAGAACACCTTTGCCGCCGGTGCTGTGTTCGCTGACGAGGACGGCGGCGGGTTTGCCGAGCCAGAGCGAAGTGCCTTCGGCGGGCGTGGCATCTTCGAGGAACTTTTGGAGGACGCTGCTCCATGAATCCCAGTGCGTGCCGGTGCCGAAGAGAAAGCCGTCGGCGTTGGCGAGCACAGGCAGCAGGGAGGAGAAGTCGGCGCTGTCGTGCGCGAGAGTGACGGATTTCAGGTCGGCGTGCGGGGCGAGCAGCGCCTGCGCCTCGGCGAACAGGATGGCGGTGTTGCCGGCGTCGCCGGCGAGCGAGGCGTTGAGGAGCAGGAGGCGGGGGCGGCGGTCGAGGACGGGCATGGGCTCTGCTGGTTGTTGGATATGAAGCGTATGAAACGGCTGCGGGGTTGGGTGCTCGGAGTGGTCTGCGCGATTGCCTGCGCGCAAGCGAGCTTCGGTGTCGACGAAGACACGGCGGGCGTGTTGCGCGAGGCGTTGCGGACGCGGGCTGTGGTGACGTTCACCTACAAGGGGCAGGCACGCACAGTGGAGCCGCATGCGCTGGGAATGGCCGGCGACGACAAGCCGGCGCTGCTTGCGTGGCAGACGTCGGGCGGGAGCAATACCGAGCCGCCGTCGGGGTGGCGCGTATTCATCGTCGCGGAGATCGCCGGGCTCAAAGTGACGGAGAGGAAATTCGAGAAGCCGCGCGCGGACTATAACGCCAAGGCGCGCGGGTTGAAATCCGTCGAAACGGATGTGCGGGCTTCCGAGGAGGCGCCGGCCGTGCCGGCAACGGCGGAGAAGTGATTACTGCGAGGCCTGCAGCGATTTGATGAACGACTCGGCCTCGCGGATGGAGGTTTCCATGTCGGCGATGAGCCGGGAGATGTCGGCCTCGAGCGTGCGTTGCGTGGAGTCGAGCGAGGCGAGGGCGCGGGCGTTGAGATTGTGCTTCAGGAACAGAACCTGGTCGCGGAAGGTGGCGAGGACCGGGTCCATGCGGTCGGCGGCGCGGCGCATGAGGCGGAGGACGTTTTCGTAATTGCGGCGGGTGACGTCGAGCTGGCGCTGGCTTTCGCTGCGGAGGGACGGATTGGAGTATTGTTTGAGCTCCTGCGTCCACTCGGAGAAGAGCGCGTCGGCGACGCTTTCGACCGCATCGATACGTTCATGGACTTCCTTGGCGCGGGCTTCGCTGCGTTTGAACTCGGTGTTGAGTGCGTCGTATTTTTTCTGGAGATCGCCGCCGTCGGTCTTGGTGACGGCGAGGAATTTTTCGAGGGCGCTGGCGAACTGTTCCTTGGCTTCGCCCTGTGAAGCCTGGGCTTTCTCGACGCGGTCAACGAGGAGGTCGCGCTTGGCGTAGCCGAATTTTTCGAGGGTGTTGTAGTAAGTGGACGAGCAGCCGCTC
>DATHXF010000240.1:0-32576 GCA_035459785.1 Rariglobus sp.
TTCACGACCTCGCCCAATAAAAAAGACGACGCCATCCGCCTCGGGGCTCACGAGGTGGTTATCTCCAAAAATGCCGATGAGATGAAAAAACACGCAGGCACGTTCGATTTCATCCTCGATGCGGTTTCCGCCGAGCACGACATCAACGCCTACCTCGCATTGCTCGCCCCCGAGGGTAATCTCACGCTCGTGGGCGCGCCCGAGAAACCGCTCGCAGTATCCGCCTTCTCCCTGCTCATCGGTCGAAAGAGTCTCTCCGGTTCGCCGATCGGCAGCATCGCGGAGACGCAGGAGATGCTCGATTTCTGCGGCGAGCATAACATCACCGCCGACGTCGAAATCATCCCGATCCAGAAGATCAACGAAGCCTACGACCGTCTGCTCAAGGGCGACGTGAAATACCGCTTCTCGATCGACATGTCGTCCCTCAAGAACGGGTAACCGACGCGCCGCGCTTTGGGTCAAAGTGTGCCGCGGGTGGCACACCGTCTGGCGTTTATGACCCAGGGTGCGCACGCCACCGGGCGAAATCCCTAGGGAAACGCCCCATTGTGCGGTGGCGCGGGGTATGCGATAGGTTGGTAATATGGATTTTAACCAACTCACCCAGATGTCCCGCCAAGCCGTGACCGACGCCCAAGCCGAGGCGCGTCGTCGCAGTCACAACGAGGTTGAGACCTGGCATTTGCTCCACGCCTTGCTCGCGCAGGAGAACGGCATCGTGCCCGCCCTTGCCGAGAAACTCGGGCTCACCGTGAGCGCGCTGCAACTCGCCGCCGAGCGCGAGCTCGACCGTCTGCCCAAGGTTTCCGGCAGCGTGGACACGTCGAAAGTTTACGTCACCCAGTCGGTCAACGAGGTCCTCACCCGCGCCGAGGCCGAGGCCAAATCCCTCAAAGACGACTTCGTTTCCGTCGAGCATCTCTTCCTCGGCCTGATCGACGTCGCCAAGCCCGACGCGCTCAAAAACTACTTCAAATCCTTCGGCATCGAGCGCGCGAAAACGCTCAAGGCACTCAAGGATCTGCGCGGCGCGCAACGCGTCACCACCGACAATCCTGAGACGACTTACGCGGCCCTTCAGAAATACGGCATCGACCTCGTCGAGCTCGCCAAGAAGGGAAAGATGGACCCTGTCATCGGGCGCGACGACGAGATCCGCCGCACGGTGCGCATCCTTTCGCGCAAAACGAAAAACAACCCCGTCCTCATCGGCGAGCCCGGCGTCGGCAAGACCGCCATCGTAGAGGGCCTCGCGCAGCGCATCGTGCGCGGCGACGTGCCCGAGGGCCTCAAGGACAAGACGATCTTCTCCCTCGACATGGGCGCGCTCGTCGCCGGCGCGAAATACCGCGGCGAGTTCGAGGAGCGCCTCAAGGCCGTGCTCAACGAGGTGAAACAGGCCGAGGGCCGCATCATTCTCTTCATCGACGAGCTCCACACCATCGTCGGCGCCGGAAAGACCGACGGTGCGATGGACGCGGGCAATCTCCTCAAGCCCATGCTTGCGCGCGGCGAGCTCCACTGTATCGGCGCGACCACGCTCGACGAATACCGCCAGCACATAGAGAAAGACGCCGCCCTCGAGCGCCGCTTCCAGCCCGTCATGGTCGAGCCGCCGTCCGTCGAGGACGCGATCTCGATCCTGCGCGGCATCCGTGAGCGTTTCGAACTGCACCACGGTGTGCGCATCCAGGACAACGCGCTCGTTGCCGCCGTCACGCTCTCCAACCGCTACATCAGCGACCGCTTCCTGCCCGACAAGGCCATCGACTTGATGGACGAGGCCTGCGCGATGATCCGCACCGAAATGGATTCCGCTCCGCAGGAACTCGACGCGCTCCAGCGCCGCGTGCTCCAGCTCGAAATCGAGGAGGCCGCGCTCAAACTCGAAAAAGACGACGCCTCCAAGCATCGCCTCGAAACCCTGCGCAAAGAACTCGCCGACGCCCGTTCGCAGGCTGCCGGGCTGAAGGCGAAATGGGAAAAGGAAAAAGCCTCCGTCAACGCCGTGCGTGCCGTGCGCGAGCAACTCGACGCCGCCCGCATCGAACTAGAAAAAGCCGAGCGCAACTACGACCTCAACAAGCTCGCCGAGCTCCGCCACGGCAAGATTCCGCAGCTCGAAGCCGAGCTGAAGAAATCCGAGACCACCGCCGCGAAGACCGAGCTCTTCAAGGAAGAGGTTTCCGCCGAGGAGATCGCCGAAGTCGTCGCGAAGTGGAGCGGTGTGCCCGTCACGCGTCTGGTTGAAAGCGAAAAGGAAAAACTCCTCCGCCTCGGCGACGTGTTGCACGAGCGAGTGATCGGCCAGGACGAAGCGGTGCAACTCGCGACCGACGCCATCCTGCGCGCCCGCGCCGGCATCAAAGACCCGCGTCGCCCCGTCGGCAGTTTCCTGTTTCTCGGACCGACGGGCGTCGGCAAAACCGAACTCGCGAAGACGCTCGCCGAGACGCTCTTCGACAGCGAAGCCGCGCTTGTGCGCATCGACATGTCGGAATACATGGAGAAGCACAGCGTCTCGCGTCTCGTCGGCGCGCCTCCCGGCTACATCGGCTACGACGAGGGCGGCCAGTTGACCGAAGCCGTGCGGCGCAAGCCTTACGCGGTGATCCTCTTCGATGAAATCGAGAAGGCGCATCCGGACGTGTTCAACATCCTGCTGCAAGTGCTCGACGACGGACGCATCACGGATTCGCAGGGCCGCACGATCGATTTCAAAAACACCGTGATCATCCTCACGTCGAATCTCGGTTCGCGCTTTCTCATCGAGGGCGTGACCGGCGACACGATTCCGGAGAGCGTGCGCGAGTCGGTCATGTCCGAAGTGCGCAAGGCGTTCCGTCCCGAGTTCCTGAATCGCATCGACGAGACGATTCTCTTCAAGCCGCTCACGCTCGACGAGATCACCCGCATCGTGGACCTGTTGCTGGCCGATCTGAACAAGCGCCTGCTCGACCGTCGTGTCACCGTGACGCTCGACAAAAAGGCGAAGGAGTGGGCGGCCGAGAAAGGTTACGACCCGGTTTACGGCGCGCGTCCGCTCAAGCGTTTCCTGCAACGCCAGATCGAGACCAAACTCGCCCGCGCGCTCATCGGCGGCGAAGTGAAGGAAGGCGCCGAAGTCGTCTTCAAAGTGAAAGGCGACGAACTCGTCATCGCCTGACGATGATGAGTTCCCCTGGGCGAACAGTGGGTTCGCTCAGGCGCGCTTGCGGCGTGTGCACAGCGCGAGGCCGAGCACTCCGGCGCCGCCGATCAACGCGTAGGTGGACGGTTCGGGAATCGCGGAGGTCGGAATGGAGAAATTATCCAGTGCGACACGATCCGCAGCTCCGGCACCCAGGCGAACGCCTACGCTGGTATTGGAAACGCTGCTGGGAGTGAGATCGGTGTAAGTGGAGAACGTGCCGAGCACTGCGCCTCCCGTGGTCAGGACCGTGCCGGTAAAGGCAATGGATGACCCCGTGTTTACCACATCAAGACTCAGCGTATAAAAGCTGCTCGTTGACCAAGTGCCACTGGCCAGAGTGAAGGTCGAATTCGCGGCGGTGATTTGAGTGGTGAGCGTTCCGGTGGATGCATTCGCACCTTCGAAGAGGCGGAAGTCCGCCGTATTGGTGCCGGTGAAACGGAATATGGCCGCATAACCGTCGTTCGTGCCGATGTTCGTGAAAAACCCTACACCCATGGCGCTGCCTCCCGGGGTGAAGGTGCTGTTGTTGGGCTGGAAGTTGACGTCCGCCTTGATCGTGTAGCTCGTGCTGGCGGCGGCGGAGTTGAAGATCAGGACGGACACCCCCGTGTCGTATTTCACCGCAGTGCCGCCATTGCCGGTATTCCACGCCGCGGCAGTGCCGGAGTTGAACCCGGCCGTGAAGTTGGTGCTGAGATCGGCCGCGGAATCGAACGTAACCGTGGCGGCATTCAGGGAGATGGCGGCCGCGGCAGTCAGAGCGAGCAGGAGGCAGGAGTAGAGTTTCATGGGGTCGTAAACCTTGGTTGAGGCGACGCAACGGAGGTTCGCGCTGGACCTCAACGGAGCCGGTCGTTTAACCGTTAAACGATGTCCCGCCCCACCATGCGTCAGCTGGCCCGAGAATTGGGTGTTTCCGTGGCCACCGTGTCGCTGGCGTTGCGGGCGGATCCGCGGATTACGGCTGAAACCACCGCGAGGGTGAAGGCGCTGGCCGCGAGTCGCGGCTATCACGCCGATCCGGTGGTGGCCGAGGGCATGTCGAGGGCGCGGAGGCACGATTTCTACCGCGCGACGGTGGGTTGGTTGCTCGACAAACCGCAACGCGAGCAGCCGTGGTTCGACGGCCTGTTCGCGGCGGCGGCCGAACGCGGGCGGATGCTGGGTTACCAGATCGAATATTTCGCCGTGGATTTTTCGAACGAGGTTGCGCTGAGGCGGTTGGCGAGGATGTGCAAAGCGCGCGGCATTCGCGGCCTGTTGCTCGGGCCGCTGGAGCATGCACTGACCGATCCCGCGTTGCCATGGGAAGACTTCAGCTGGGTGACGATCGGCCAGAGTCTGATCTCGCCGGCGTTGCACCGGGTGGGGCGTGACTATGACAAAGACATCGACTGCGCGCTGACTCACTTGCGGACCCTCGGCTGCAAGCGGCCCGCCTTTGTGGTGGATAACACCATGGACCACCTGATGGGACTGCCGCTGTTGCGGGCCGCGCTGGTTTATTACCACAAGAACTCCGTGAAGATGCCCGAGCCGTTTTTCACCGTGAACATGCAGGCGAGACCCGCCGCGTTTGCGCGCTGGGTTGAGAAAAACCGCCCCGACGGGCTGGTTTTGGGAATGTCGTTTGTGGAGCGGGCGGACCCTTGGCATCGGTTGATCGCGCATCTGCCACAGGTGGAGTTGTCGCCTCTGGGCAGCGTGCTCCTGGCGGATCAGCCGAAGTTTGTGCGCGATTACGACAGCATGGGGCATTCGGCCGTCGGCCTGTTGCACCGCTTGCTCACCAACGAAGAGAAAGGGGTGCCGCGAAATGAACAAACGGTGGTCGTGAGTTCGGTTTGGCAGGACCGAGCCGTCACCCAGACCTGACATCGCCAATAAAATGCGGAAGGGGTCGGGGTGCTGAAAATGAGGAATGACGAATTGGTTATGGTTTAAAATCGCCTCCGTTTTGCAGGCTTCGGGGAAGTTTGTTCGGGCAAGTCATCAGCAAGCGGAGGGTGAAATCTGAGTTTTACACCTCGTTATGGACGATGAAATCGATGGTAAAACTATGTAAAAGCCCCAGGGCTTTTTGTTTTTGGGATTGCAGGCTAAGCAGTTGAACGGTGCCCTTTTGTCCTGTCTCGCTTTCGACCCCGACAGTTAGTTAACAACCCCAGCAATTTCCTGTGTCGGCAAAACTCCTCCTCATTAGGACCGGCTCCGCCGTCTTCCATGCCAAAGCTCTGATCGCCACCGCCGGTGGCCTGTATGATCGCGCACTGGAGAATGACACTGATCTGGCCTCGGTGATCCAATCGGAGAAGTTCGATCTCATCGTGTGCGACGCGCGCCACAAGGAAGCGGGCGTTTTGGAAATGGTGGAGCGCATCCGTGCCACGCAGCACGACGCCCACGTGGTGCTGCTGTGCGAGAAGCCCCAGCTCGAATTTATCGTGAAAGCCATCCGCCTCGGTGTGCGCGATCTCTTTCACCCGCCTGTCAATCTCTCCGCGTTGCTCGCCCGCGCCGACGAGTTGCTGAAGCCGTCGTTTGCCGAGGAGGCCGGAGCTTTCCTGCGCCACTGCCGCACGCCGCTCACTCTGTTTCTTGCCGAGGACGCCACTGCCACCGCGGCCTCGTCCGCGCCCGCAGCGAAGGGCGGCAAGGGTGCCGCAAAGGCCGCGCCCGTCGATGATCGCGAGCTCAAGACCCTGCGCGACGAATGCGACCGTCTCGGCCGCGAGTTGCAGGAGGCCCACGAAAAACAAAATCTCGCCAGTGTCACCACGGTCTCGCGCACGAAGGACATCACCGAACGCGAGCAGGCGCTCACCGCCCGCGAAGTGCAGCTGGCCACGGAAAAATCCCGACAGCTCGCCGAAGTCCAGTCCATCGAAACGGCGAAGGCCGATCTCGAAGCCGCCAAAGCCACCGCGCAGCAGGCCGCGACCGCACTCGAGACGCGCGAAAAAGAATTTACGAAGGAAGCCCTGAAGCATTCCAAGTTGGTCAAGGCCCATGAGGAGGCCCGCGCCGAGGTCGAGGAGAAGGAACAACTTCTCGCCTCCCGCGAAAAAGCTCTCGCGACCGAGCGCAAGAAGTTCGACGACGCGATGAGGGATTTGCCGGGCGCCCAGGCCCGCCTCGCCGAAGAAGAGGCCGAGCTGGCCGAAAAGCGCAAAGCCTTCCAGTCAGAGCAGTCCGCACTGGCCAAGGCCCGCGCCGAGATCGACGAGCAGAAGTCCAAGCTCGCCGCCGAATCCGCCCGCATCGAAGCCGAGGCGGAGGCCTTCGACGCCACGCATGCCGAGGCCAAGAAGCAGATCGCCGACGTCGGCCGCCGCGAAAAAGCGGTCGCCGCGCAGATGGCCAAGCTCATCGAACGCGAGCAAAACCTGATGGTGAAGGAAGAGGAGATTTCCAGCGCCGAGGCCGAGCACTCCGAGCAGGTTGCGAAGATCGAGAAGCAGAAGGCCGCGGTCGAAAAATCCCGCGCCGAAGTCGCCGCCGAAGCCGCCAAGGCGAAGGCCTTGCAGGAAGAACTCAAGGCCGCCCAGGCCAAGCTGGCTGACGAGGTTTCCAAGCAGGACGAGGCCGCCACCCGCCTCAAAGCCGAGCAGTCCGAACTTAAAAAACAGACGGGTGAACTCGCCCGTCTTGAGCAGGAGCAGTCCGAACAGACCGAGAAACTCGCCGCGCGTGAGAAGAAACTGGCTTCCGCCGAGCAGAAGCTCGCCGCCGAGGAGGCCGAGGTTCTTGCCGAAACGGACCGCATTTCCAAGGCGACCGCCGCGTTGGAGAAATCCCGCACAGACCTGGAGAAGGATCGCGCAGCCGCCCAGACCGCGCGCGAAGAACTCAAGGCCGCCCAGTCCAAGCTGGCCGCCGAACGCACCAAGCTTGATGCCGAGGCCTCCGAATTGGAAGCCGCGCAGGCCGAGGCGAAGAAGCAGGTGGCCGACGTCGCCCGTCGCGAAAAAACCATCGAAGAGCAGAGCGCCAAGATCAGCGACCGCGAGAAGGCCATCGGGGCCGCCGAAAAGAAAGTCGCCGCCGCCGATGCGCAGGTGGCTGCGGAGAAGGCCAGTCTGGCGAAGGAAATCCTCGCGTTGGAAAAAGCGCGTGTCGAGGCGGACAAGGATCTCGCGCAGGCCAAGACCGTGCGCGAAGAACTCAAAGCCACGCAGTCCAAGCTGGCCGCCGAGCGCACCAAGCTCGATACTGACGCCGCCGCGTTCGAAGCGGAGCAGGCCGAGATCAAGAAACAGCTTGCCGAACTCTCCCGCCGCGAGAAAGCGCTCGCCGAGCAGTCCGACAAAGTCGCCGCCGCCGAAAAAGCGGTCACCGCCATCAATGCCGACCTGGCCGCCGGCAAGGCCCGCCTTACGAAGGAGTCCGCCGAGCTCGCCGCCGTCCGCGCCGAAGCCGACAAGGACCGCGGACACGCGCAGTCCCTGCGCGACCAGGCGAAGTCAGTCCAGGCCAAGCTCACCGCTGACACCGCCCGCGTCGAGGCCGAGACGACCAAGCTGACCGCCGCGCAGGCCGAGTTGGATGCCGCGCAAGCCGAGCTCAAGCAGAAGATCTCCGAGATTTCCCGCCGCGAGAAATCGCTAGAGGAACAGGTGGGCAAAATCGTGACCCGCGAAAAAGCGCTCGTCACGTCCGAGAACAAACTCGCCGCCGCCGAAGCCGACTTGCTGGCCGCCCAGGCAAAGCTTTCCAAGGAAACCGCCGCGATCGACGCGACCCGCGACGCCGCCGAAAAAGACCGTGCCCAGGCCAAGACCGCGCTCGACGCGGCCAAGGCCGAGCAGGCCAAGCTCGCCGCCGAGAGCGCCCGCATCGAGGCGGACTCCGCCGGACTCGAAGCCGAGCAGGCCGGACTCAAGGCCCAGGCCACCGAACTCGCCGGTCGCGAAAAGAAAGTCGCGAACCGCGAGCAGACCCTGTCCGCCCGCGAAGTTGCCGTGGCCGAGACCGAGGCCGCCGCCGCCGAGGCCGAGAACAAGGCGAAGAAAGCCTTCGCCAATCAGGCCGCCGAAATTGAAAAGCGCGCCGCCGCCCAGGCCACGCACGAACAGGAACTCGCCCGCCGCGACAAAGAAACCGCCGCGTTGCGCGCCCGCATCGAGGCGGACTCCGCCGGACTCGAAGCCGAGCAGGCCGAGATGGCGTCTGCGAAGGCCTCCCTTGCAAAGCAGACGGCCGCCTTCGCCCAGCGCGAAGCCAAGCTCGCCGACGCCGAGAAGCAGCAGGCCGCGCAGGCCGCCCAGCTCAAAAAAGACCTCGCTGCGTTCAACAACGCGCAGGCCCTCATGGAAGCCGACCGCCAGGCCCTCGAAGCCGAGATGTCCGCCCTTGCCGAAAAACAAACCGCGCTCGAAAAGAAGCGCCGCCAGATGCAGGACATGCTCAGCACGTCCTGACGCCTTTACTGAAGTTCACTATCCACCCCCAGACTATGGCCACCTCCACCGCCGCCTCGCGTTTGATCGTCGAACTCGCACCTCACTCCCTTCAACTCGCTTTCGTGGACTCCGGCGGGCGCATGCTGGCGCACCGGGAATGCGCCGTCACGGCGGCCGCGGTGGAAGCGGCGGTCGCCGACACGGGCATGATCGTGCCGGTGACCGGCGTGCTCGCGCTGGTGGTGCCCTCCGCGGGCTTTGTGCTGCGTGCGAACGCCGACGAGGCCGCGTCGATTCGCACCGTGAAAAGCCTGCTCGCGCGCGCCGAGAGCATTCCGCACGGGTTGGGCTCCTCGTTGAACGTGGTCGCCTTTGACAGCGTCAACGGCCAGCGGATCGATACCGTGGGCAAGGCGCCGTGGGTGCTGGCCGGCGTTGCTTCCGAGCAAGTGGCCGAGGCGAAGGAAAAACTCGCCGAGCTGGGGCTGGCCGCGGCCGAGGTGCGGCTGGCGCTGCCGGTGGAACTGGGCGCGGTAGTCACGGCCTTGCAGGACATGCCGGAGTCAAGCCGCGTGCTCGTGTGGCAGATCGGCGCGACCGACGCGCAGCTGGCGTGCGTCTCCGCCGGCGGTTGCGAAGCGGCGGGCACGGCGGCGGTCGGCTACGATCAGCTTTTCGAAGCGGTGCAGGCCGGCCTCGGCCTCAAGTTTCGCGCGGCGGCGACCAAGTTGTTTTTCAATCCGGGTTACGATTTCTCGGAAACGGCCGGCCCGATCGCCGAGCGTCTCGCTGCGTCGCTGCGTCCCGCGATCGCCCAGCTCGGCTGCGCGCCGACGGTGCTGCATGTCACAGGCCTGCCCGCCGCGCAGACTTGGCTCGCCAAAGCGGTCGCCGCCGCCCTCGACCTCGGTCTTTTTGCACCGAAGGTCGCCGAGTTCTGCGTGCAGTGCGGACTCAAGGGTGATGCGTCCGGCCTCACGGGGGCGAATCTGGGGATTATCTTTCAAACCGCCTCGGGCGCAGCTGAAGCGCCCTGGCGGTCCGCGTGGCTTGATGCCAATGCACCCGTGACTGCTCCGGTTGCGGCGCCCGCGCCGGTCAAGCCGGTCGCTCCCGCCCCCGCTCCGGTGGCGGTCAAGCCCGCCGCGGTGGTCCCGGTGAAACCCAAGCCCGTGCCCGCTCCGGTATCGGTCAGTGCGGCACCCGCGCCCGCACCGGTAGCGGCGATGAAACCGGCGGCCGTCAAAGCCGCGCCGACTCCGGCGCCTGCACCGGCCGCACCCGTTCCGGTTGCCAAGGCACCCGCGCCGAAGCCGATCACACCCCTGCCCGTGGTGAAGCCGGTCGCCGCACCCGAGCCCGCCGTGGTGGAAGAGCCCCAGGTTGAGGTGGAGGCCGAGGCTGAACAGGCTCCTATCGAGGAATTCGCTCCGGCTCCGGCCAAGAAGCCGATCGCGCTGTGGGCGACGGTGGCTGCGATCGTCGCGATCGGCGGCGTGGCGGTTTATTTTGTGACCCGCGGCGGCGGCGAAGGCTCCGCGGATACGACCGCGGCTGCGGCGGCCCCTGTGTTGTCGGCCGAGGAGATCCGCCTGCGCGAGATGGAGCAGGCCCGCATGCTGGCGGACGAGATGAAGACGCCGCGGAGTTTCCGCAACGACCGCTACAGCTTCGAAGTCTCCGATCGTGGTTTCCTGCGGAAGCTCGTGGGCGCGGGCAGCCGCACGCTGATCGACGAATTCGGCTGGCTGGAGTTACAGGGCACGATTTCGGGGACTTCGACTCCGTTCACCGCCGGCACGATGGGCGACCAAGCCTACGTCACGACGATCAACAAGACGGTGCGCGACGGCAAAGTCGTGTTCGAGATCAAGGGCGTGCATCCGCGCTTCACGATGGAAACGCTGGTGACCTGCCTGTCCTCGACGCTGCAAATCGAGACAACCTTCAAGCCGCTGAACATGATGGAAGCGCGCGGCATGCTGTCCGGCACCTACATGGTGAAGATGAACCGCCAGTCGCTCTCGCTCGGCCAGCGCGCCGTGAGCGAACCGGGGAAGATTTCGTATACCACCCAGTCGGGACCGGTCGCGTTGAAGTTCAACAGCGACACCTGGGGGCCGTCCGGCGAGGCGGGCAAGCAGGCCGTCATGGTGGCCAGCAACCTGGTGTTCTTCGACTTCGCGGGCAACGGCGCGCCGACGGGCACGACGCTGAAGGCCGAACTCACGCTGCCGTAAACCGCAAACGGTCGGGAAACGCCCTATCGTCAGTCGGGAGCGGACTACTCCGCTCCGCCCGGGGGTGGTAACATCGGAGATGCCCCGATTTATCGCCATTTTCGTTTTTGTGATGAGCTGGACATGCACGGCGTTTGCCGCGGGTGAGGTGTTGTGGCGCGCGCCGATGGAAGAGGCGCTGCGGGTGGAGCTGGCGGACAAGACCACGTCGGCGCTGCGCACGATGGACGTGCCGGTGGAGACGTTGCGAGGGAAGTGGGTTTATCTGTCCGCGAAAGTGAAAGGCGCGGACATCAGCGTGAAGCCGCAGGATTGGAACGGCGTGAAGGTGATGCTGAAGATCGACGGCGCGGCGGGCGACCAGTGGCCGCAGATCGGCGTGCCGGCGGGGTCGTTTGATTGGAAAAAGTTTTCAACGCGCATCCTGATTCCGAAGGATGCGACGAAGCTCACGCTGCACCTCGGGCTGGAGTTGGTTACAGGCACGGTGTGGTTCGACGACGTGCGCATCACGCTGGCGCGGGAGACGCGCGACGTGCCGGCGGCTTCGGCGGATCAGCCGATTTTCAAGGGGCACGGGCTGCCGGCGTTGCGCGGGGCGATGGCGCATCCGGAGATGAAACGGGAAGATCTGCGGGTGTTTGCGAAAGAGTGGGGAGGCAACTTGATCCGCTGGCAGCTTCTGCACCTGCCGAAGAAAGGTTCGGAGAAAGACTATGAAGCCTATGACCGCTGGCTCGACCAGGCCCTGATGAAACTCGACGACGTGCTGCGGTGGTCGAAGGAGTTCGGCGTGAAGGTCGTGGTCGATCTGCATTCGCCGCCGGGCGGACGTATCGCCAGCGAGGGCGCGGTCGCGGTGGCCGCGGGGGATTTTTGGAGCACGGCGGCGTCGCAGGCGCATTTTCTAAAAACGTGGCGACGCATCGCGGAACGTTACAAAGGCGAGCACGACGTCATCTGGGGATTCGACCTGCTCAATGAGCCGGATGACCGCACGGTGACGGAGGCGGGCGACGACTGGCAGACGCTGGCGGACAAAGCCGCGCGGGCGGTCCGCGAGGTGGATCCGCGGCGCACGTTGATCGTCGAGCCGGCGATGTGGGGATCGGCGGACGGGTTCATCGGGTTCGAGCCGTTTGAGCTGCCGAACGTGGTTTACAGTTTTCATATGTATACGCCGTTTCACTACACGCATCAGGGTGTGGACGGACCGGCTCCGGCGGTTACGTATCCGGGCGAGGTGGACGGGTCGCGTTGGGACAAGGCGGCGCTCGAGAAGTCCATGGAAGCGGCCATCGCCTTCGCGAAGAAGCATCGCGTGCAGATGTATGTCGGCGAGTTCAGCACGATCCGCTGGGCGCCGGGGGCGGAGGCTTATTTAGGCGATGCGATTGAGATCTATGAGAAATACGGGTGGGACTGGTCGTATCACGCGTATCGCGAGTGGCACGGATGGAATCTGGAACTGGGGCCGGATCGTGATAATCTCACGCCTGATAAAACCCCGAATGCGCGCCTGAAGGTGTTGCTGCACGGGATGAGTCAGAATCAACCCGCCCCATGAAAACCGTTATCTTCGCCAGCGCCCTGATCCTTGCCGTGTCGGCGAACGCGAAGACGTTTCCGGCCGACGCGGTGCTGGACATCACGAAGGCGCCTTACGAGGCGCGTCCGGACGACGGGGTGGACGACACGGCGGCGATCCAGCGGGCGATCACCGACTGCACGGACACGGGACGGTTCATCTATTTTCCGGCGGGCGTCTATGAGGTGAGCGAGACGCTGGTGAGCAAAAACAAGGCGGGTCTCTGGTGGGCGATGGTGACGTTGCAAGGCGAGGACCGGGAACGGACGGTGTTGCGGCTGCGTGATGAGGCCGCGGGTTTTGGCGATCCATCGAAGCCGAAGGCGATGCTCATGACGGGATCGATCACGGGGCCGGGCGACGGAGATGCCGGCGGCGGCAACAAGGCGTTCCGAAATTACGTGATGGACCTGACCATCGACACGGGGCGCGGAAATGCGGGCGCGATCGGCATCGAGTGGGCGGCGAGCAATTGGGGCTCGATCAAGGACGTGACGATTCGCAGCGGCGACGGCGCGGGTCACGCGGGACTCTCGATGCGGCGCAACATTCCCGGACCGGGTTATGTGAAGCGCGTGAGCATCGAAGGTTTTGATTACGGCATCGATGTCGGCGAAATGCAGTATGGGTTCACGCTGGAGCACGTGCAGGTGCGCAACCAACGGAAGGCGGGCGTGCGACTTGACCGGAACCTGCTGCATGTGCGCCGGCTCACGAGCGACAACACCGTGCCGGCCGTGGTGACGACGCATCCGGAGAGCGTGCTGACGCTGGTGGACTCGGAGTTTCGCGGGACGGCGGTCGGCGTGAATGCGCTGGAGGCCGGCGGGAATCTGTTGCTCGCGGATTTGCGGCTCCAGCCGGCGGCGACGATCAAGGTGCGAGGGAAGACGGAGCCGGCGCGGGTGCGGCATGAAGGCGTGGCGGCGAAGCTGTCGCTGCCGGTCGAGGATGCGCCGGATTTTTGGAATGAGAATTTAAGCGACTGGGCGGCGGTGGGTGAGCGGAAGGAAGGAGAGCCGGACGATACGGCGGCGATCCAGCGCGCGATGGATGCGGGGAAATCGACGGTGTATTTTCCAATCGGGCGGACGTATTTTGTGTCGGACACGATTTTTGTGCGCGGCGCGGTGCGGCAGGTTTTGGGCATGGATGCGGAGATCAGCCTGGGCGCGGCGGAGAAACCGTTTAGCGATACGAAGACGCCGAGGCCGCTGTTTCGGATCGAAGAGACGGCGGGCGATGCGGTGTTCTTTGAGCACCTGTTTTTTAACGCGCAGTATCGAGGTGTGGTGATCTTCGAGAATAATTCGCCGAAGACGGTGGTTATCCGGCACAGCGGCGGATGGATCGGCGGCGGCAAGTATCGGCGGTCCTACCGGAACACGGAGCGGGCGACGGGGCGGGTGTTTGTGGAGGATGTGTTCATGTCGGGCTGGAGCTTCCGGAATCAACGGGTGTGGGCGCGGCAGTTTAATCCGGAGAACCAGGAGGGCGACGGTATCGAGCCGCAGGTGCGGAATTCGGGAGGCGCGTTGTGGATTCTCGGCTTCAAGACGGAGGGGCAGGCGCCGTTCATCGTGACGGAGCGGGGCGGCACGACGGAGATGCTTGGGGCTTACAACTACATCTCGGCGACATTCACGCCTGAGGTGCCGGCGGCGGCCGTGCCTTACATCGTGACGAACTCACGGGTGTTTCTGTCGTTCACCACGGAAAATTTCCGCGACAACGACTACCGCGTCTATGTGCGGACCAAGCAGGGCGAGGACGTGCGCTCGTGGAAACGCGAACAGATGCCGCCGCGCAACGGCGCGCCGGGATACCGGTCCTTCTACGTGCCGGCGTTTGTTTCCGAAACGGAGAAGTAGCGCTGGCGCGCTCCGGTCAGACCGAGGGCGGCGACGAGTTCTCGGTCGGGGACGCGGACATCGTTTTCTTTCACGACGACAGCGAAGTCGCCGGCGTAGTCCCACATCGTCCAGCCGATGCCGTTGGCGGTGAGCGCGGCGGAGACGTCGCGCACCCAGGCGAGACGCGATGCGCGCGGAGCGAATTTTTTATACACTCCGAATTCGTTGCACGTGAGGCAGAGCCCGTGGGCGCGGCCCCAGGCGACGGCGGGCTGGAGGAAGCGGTGATAGGCGTCCGCGTTCCAGTTCAGCGCGACGTATTCGTCGAGTTGCGCGCGGACGTCGGCATCGGTGGCGGAAGAAAGAAGCTCGCCGACGGCCTTGGGGTCGGCGGGATAAACGAGACCTTGGATGAGCTGGGCCCACGGCGACGCCCAGCTTGCGCCTTGGTGGGTAAAGGCGGACGGATCGTAGAGATGGAAATTGGCGATGAGATTGGGATCGGGAGGCGGGGTGAGTTTGAGCAGCTCGGGAAGCTGCGACCACTGGTCGCCGGAGATGATGATCGTGTGCTCCGGAGCGACGCGGCGGATAGCGGAGACGGCGGCGTGCTGGATGCGGTTCCAGCGGGCGGGATTGTGGAGACAGGGCTCGTTGAGCACTTCGAAGAACGTGCGTTCGGGATCGAAGCGCGAGAGACCGGCGGCGAGTTGCGCCCAGAAACCGACAAAGGTGGCGACGGCGGCGTCCGAGTGGACGAGGGCCTTTTTGAAGGCGTCCTCGGGGTGGATGTCGATGATGACGGCGAGCCCGTGATCGTGAATATCACGGATGCGGTCGTGGATGCGCAGGACGTCGTCGATGGGCAGGAGCGAGTCGCGGGCGGCGGCGAGGAGCGGTTCGCAGTTGATGGGAAAGCGCACATGATCGAAGCCCAGGTCGCGGATGAGCGCGAAATCGGCGGCGCCGATGTAGGAATCGAAGTGCGCGGCGGTGTAGCCGGGCGGCCAGTAGATCTGCGAGAACCAGTGGCTGAGATTGATGCCGCGGCGGAGCCGGTCGGCGCGGGCGGCGGCGAGCGGAAACGGAGTCATGTCGAAGCGGCGGTTGCGGCGGGCAGCGGGGCGGGCGGCACGAAGTTGTCCTTGCCGCCGAGTTTCTTCCATTCGCGGTAAACGAGGAACAGGAAGACGAAGGCGCCGGCGTGGAAAAAGGCGTTCCACACGGGAAGGAAGCGGTAGCAATAAAGCGGGTCGGGATTAAAGCGTTTCGCCCAGTCGAGGAATCCGCCGCAGGCGACGCCGCTGACGATGAGGGCGGCAGACCTTACCATGGCGTTGGCAGAGCAAAACTGGCCGTAGCGGTCGGACGGAAACAACTTCATCAACGTGGGCAGCTCGGAGGCGGCGTAGAGCGTGCCGATCGGCAGTCCGATCACGCTCAGGGTGATGTAGAACAGGTTGATGGTTTCGGCTGAAAGAGTCGGACGCAGCATCGCGTAGGCGATCGAGGCGGGCGCCAGCAGGGCCTGGAGAAACATGCCGATGAGCAGGATGCGCAGCGGATGGGCGCGATCCGCGAGCATCGCGGCGGGATAGAGCAGGATCATGCTGACGATGCCGCAGATGCCGCCGACCTTGCCGATCAGGCCCAGGTCCACGCCCATGTATTCGGTCTGATAGATGAGCCCGTAGGTGCCGGAGGCCCAGGTCATCGCCACGCAGGAATTGGCGAGGAAGATAAACCAGTAGAAGCGATGGGTGAAACACTCCTTGCCGTAGGTGCGGAGGGCGGCGCGGAAGCCCGTCTGGGCGCCATCATACGCAGGGGGCGGGGGGTAGGAGCCTTCGCGGACCTTCCAACACATCATCAGGAAGGCGATGAGATAGAGCAGGCCGGCACCGAGGAAGATTTCCTCCATGTGGGTCTTGGCATATTTGAGGACGAAGTAGCTGTAGCCGGCGCCGGCGCAGGTTCCGACGATGCGGAAAAGGGCCATGAACCGCGCGAGATAGGCTTGGGGGACGACGTCGTTGAAGAGGTAGTAGTAGACCGACGTGATGAAGAGGTTGAAGAATTGGAAGCAGATCATCAGCACGCTGATGACGACGAGCATGACGGTCATCTCGGAGAAGCGTCCGCCGAGCAAAGTGCCCTGCACCCATTTCCCGATGGGATCGGCATAGCCGAGCAGAATGAGAAAGAGGACGAGGAACGGAGTGGCGCCGGCGAGGAAAGGGATGCGGCGGCCCCACTTGCTACGGAAACGGTCGCTGCGGAAACTGATCAGCGGATTGATGCCCATGGACATCATATTGGGCACCGTGACGAGGATGATCCCCATCAGCACATTGGGTGCACCGATGGCGCTCAGCTTGAGCGGGAGGATGTTGGGCACCACCGTCTCCATGAGGGTGAAGCAGAAGTCTCCCCACAGCAGGAACAGGAACAGCGTGATGAGGCCCGCCTTGGTGTAGATCAGCGTGCCGACCTTGAAGCGGGCGGGATCGGCATTGGGTGACGGAGCCGTGGTGAGAGAGGATAGGGGAGCCGACATGAAAAGGGAGCGCGGGACGAAGAATGTGGATGATGTCTAGGCGGAGAGCCGGCCGCTTAGCGCGGCATCGGCTCCGAGCGCTCCCACCAGCGCGTGGGTTCTTCGCCCTCCATCGAGAGGGTGAACGCGCGGCGGTCGAGGGATGGTTTGCGGGCTTCGCAGGCCGCCATGAACGACTCAAGCGAACCTTCTTTTTCCAGATCGCCGCAAACAACGAGCCAGGCGGAAACATGGCCGTTCGCCCTTAATTCTCTCCTCGTCAAAACATCGTCGTGGGAAACAAGCGGTTCGCTGCACCAGAGGCCGATCAGGCCGCGTCCTTTCTGTCCGAACACCCAATGTCCGCGCCGTTCCTCGCGATCGAAAGCATCCGCAGGCCAGTGCGCGTGGGTGAATGCGACCGGATACACGTTGAAGGGGCGCGCGGTGGAAGGACCGGGCCATTCCCAGCTTGAGGGGGTGATTTTCGGTTCGGTCTTCGTTCCGTCCGGGATCACGTAAATGGCCTGGAGCCAGTTTCCTTTTTGCCGCACGCGCGGCAGCAGACCGTTTCCATACCAGTAGCCCGGCCGCGACGTTTTCGCCCAATCCATAAAGCATCCCGGATGATTGACGAAAACATGGCAGTCCCGGCCGAGCGTCGCCTGCCAGAGGTGCTGTTGGTAACCGGCCCCGCCGGGACGGAGGTCTGACTCGGGGTGCTCTCCTTCGCGAGGCACGGCGGGCACGGCGAGCGAGGTCAGAATGTAGGCGGGTGTTTTTTCCAGCACGATCTGGGCGTCTGCATGGCGATCAACCCGCGAGACCGGCTCGCGCACGTTTGCAGCAAGATCCTGCGGCGGACGGTAGCGCGGCGAACTGGCCGGAAACACCACCCAATCGCCGCTGCCATGGCCACTGCCGAGGCGGGTCTCCGGCAGATCCACGTCGGTCGCATCGGTGGCAAAGGCCAGCAATCCCTGCGTGCCGCCTTCGTCGGGGAAGAGGACGTCGCGATAGACGCGGCCCTGCGGGGTGATCACTCCGCCGGCAAACTCATGCCGGGCCAGATCGCGAAAGATGCGGTCAATCTGCGCGCCCATTCGCTTCGAGAGGTCTTCGTCGCCGCAGAAATCCACCACGTTGAGCATCGCGGCGAGAGTGATCGGCATGTAGGTGCTGCTGTTGAACTCCTCGAAGCCTCGCGCCTCGATTCGCTCGAGCCATTTGCGGATGCCGGGCAAAGCGCGCGCGGCCTGTTCTTCTCCGGTGCGCCCGGAGTTGTTGAAAATTTCCTTCGGATACAAGTGTCCGGCAAGGAGCTGGCACCCGTGGAAGAGCAGCGTGTGGTTTTCACTGTCAAAGCACATGGCGTCGGTGCCCGGCTCATCCATCCAGTAGCGGAACGCCAGGGCGGCCCGGCGGATTTCGGCGGATTCTTTCGGCGTGGAAAGGCCGAGCAATTCCATCCGCAACAGCCCGGCCAGCGCAAAGTCCGCGCAGTCCCTGCGCCGGTCGACGCCTTCAAGCGCGGCGGCAAAGGCCGCGACGTCCTCCCCCGCGGTGCGCCCGAGCAAGCGCCTGGCCAGCACCGGCAGGATCGCCGCGTTCCAAGCGGCCGGAGCATGGCTTCCGATGCCCGCCTTGGCCACGTAGTCGAGCTGCGCCGCACGACGGTCGCCGCCGGCGGGTTTGGTCAGCTGACGATTCGCGGGGATTTCCAGAACGCGTCGCAGAACGACTCCATCGACGGAGGTCTCCACGTTCAACGTGGCGGGCCGGCTGCCGGAGAATGCGAAGGCCGAGGTGCCCGCCGGCCATGACACCGGTTCGCCGCCCACCGGGATCACGCGTGCTTCAAACGGCGCGGCGTTTGCCGAGTCCAGTCCGTCCGGCCGGGGCGCGCGGACCGTGTCGATCCACTTCGCCGCTTCGGCAATGCGCGCGGCTCCCGGCATGACGACGGCGACGTCCGACGGCTTGTCCAGCCAGAGTCCGAACAGAATGCGGGTGTCGCGCAACCCGAGGCACTGGAGCCGGACGCAAAGCCGGTTCAGTCCCTTTTTCAGCGGAAGCGTCACCGGCTGCGAATCCGGATTGCGGTAACGCGTCACGTTCAGCCGCGTCGCATGTTGGCCGTTGATCCAGAGATCGGCCGCGCCCGCCACCCACAAGCGCGCTGTCCGGTCACCGGCTTCCGGAACTTCAATTTGAGTGAACGCGTAATACTCGACGACCGTCGGCTCCTGATAAAACGTCGAGAACTCGACGAACTCGTTTCTGCCCGGATCGTGGAACTTCCAGAGGGAGCCGGCCGGGCCCTTTTCGCCCAAAACCGCTGATGAGGGCGGAGTCGCCGTCGAGTAATCCAGGGCCTCGCGACGCCGGACGTTGTCCGCGCCGGGCGGTCCGTCGTAGCGCGTCTCGCGCGGGCCGGCGATCAGCCAGTGCGTGATGGAACCGAGCGAAGAAAGTTCAAGGCGTGCGACGGGCCCGGGGGAGTCGGGTGTTTGGGACATAAGCTTTGAATTACCGGCCGAGAGCAGGACGAGGCCGGCGCAGAGAACGGCGGGAAGAGGGCGGAGTTGGCGGATGAATTTTGTCACGGGCGTGGAGGTGTTCGGATCACGCGACGGCGGGAGCCGGGGCGTTGGGCACGGGTGGCTTGAAGGCTTCCTTGCCTCCCAGGCGCTTCCATTCGCGGAAGAGCAGCCAGGTGAAGATGCAGGCGCCGATCAGGAAGAAGGTGTTCCAGACGGGGACGAAGCGGTAGCCGTAGGCGGGGTCGGGATGGAGTTTCGTCATGAGGTCGAGGAAGGCGCCGCAAGCGATGCCGCCGACGATGAGCGCGAGGGACCGGATCAGGGCGTTGGCCGAGCAGAACTGGCCGTAGCGGTCCTGCGGGAAGACCTGCATGAGCGTGGGCAGTTCGGCGGCGCGGTAGAGCGTGCCGATGGGGAGGGTGACGAACACCAGGACGACGTAGATCGTGCTGACCATGTCGGGGGCGAGGACCGGCCTGAACATGGCGAGCGCGATCATGAGCGGGCCGGTGACGGCCTGAAGCACGGTGGCGAGAAGGAGCACGCGCAGGGGATGGGCGCGGTCCGCGTAGATGCCCGCCGGATAGAGCAGGAGCATGCTGATCACACCGCTGACGCCGACGACCTTGCCGATGAAATCCAGGTCGAGGCCGAGGTATTTGGCCTTGAAGAGCAGCTGGTAGGAGCCGGAGGCCCAGGTCATGGCCGAGCAGGTGTTGGCCAGGAAAAGAAACCAGTAGAAGCGGTGCGTGAAGCACTCGCGGGCGTAGGTTCTGAGCGCGGCGACGAAGCCCGCCTTGCCACCCACGTAAGGGGCGGGGGGCGGATAGGCGCCCTCCTTCACCTTCCAGCACATCATCACGAAGGCGATGCAGTAGAGGATGGCGGTGCAGAGGAAGATCTCCTTGGAGTGCGACCCCGCGTATTTGAGGATGAAGAAATTATAGGCCGCGCCGGCGGCGGTGCCGACCACGCGGAAGAGCGCCATGAAGCGCGCGAGGAAGGCGTGCGGCACCACGTCGTTGAAGAGGTAGTAGTAAACCGCCGAGATGATGAGGTTGAAGAACTCGTAGACGACCATGCACACGCCGATGACGACGAGGATGACGGTTGTCTCCGAGAAGCGGCCGGTGAGCACGGCCCCATGAAGCCAGCGGCCGATCGGGGCGGCGTAGCCGAGCAGCACCATGAAGAAGGCGACGAACGGAGTGGCGATCAGGAGGAACGGGATGCGGCGGCCCCAGCGGCTGCGGAACCGGTCGCTGCGGACGCTGACGACGGGGTTGAACACCGCCGCCATGATGTTGGGGATCGTGGTGACGATGAGGCCGAGCATCCAGTTGGGCGCACCCAAGGCGTTGAGTTCGAGCGGCAGGATGCTGGGCACCACGATCTCGATGATCGTGAAACAAAAGTCCCCCCACAGGAGGAAGAGAAACAGGGTGATCAGCCCCGCCTTGGAGTAGAGGAGAGTGCCGATCTTGAAGCGTTCGGGATCTTGAGGCGCGGAGGGCCGGGCGGCGTCAGGCGTCGGGACGTGGGCACTCATCACGAGGATCGCAGGGGCGGGCCGTTACTGGACATGCTGAACACCTTTGTCGTCCGTAACGATGGTTTCCCTTATCCGCCGGGCGACGATGCCCTTGGGATTGGGGTCGCGCTCGGAAGGATCGATATCCACGAGAAAAATGCTGGTTCGCGAGTTGGCGCCCACGGGCTGCGGGCTGCTGCTGACGAGCAACCAACCGGCGTCTTTTTCGTCGGCGGCGATCTGGATCCACGCCTTGCGGCTGCTGGGATACGGGGCGTTTTCGTTCTGGCCGGTCGCGAGGACCATTTTGATGCCGGCGACATTTGCGGCGAGGCGGCGCTTGGAGAAATTGAAGACGCGGTAAGTGTTGATCGGGTAGGCGTCCAGAGAGTTGTCGATGACGAGCGTGCTGAATTTGAGCTCGGCGCCGGCCGGGTTTTTGTTGAGCAGGATGAGAAACGGCCCCGGCTTTTGCGGCGGGAGTTGGGCCTTGGCCACGGCAACCTTGGCGGGGGGCAGCTTGGGGTCGGGATTGGCGATCATCGTATAGAAGACGATCTCCCGATTTTTAGGAGAGGGGTATAAGCGGGAAAACGATCCGATACCCGGGGTGAGCAGCTCCTGCTTTTTTTCGACGTCGAAAAGAAATGTCTCCACGCCGGACATCGTGACGACACGGAATTGCGGCGGCGGGGGTTCGGGCGCGGGAGGCGTTTGCGCGCGCGCGCCGATTGCCGTCAGTAGCAACAGACTGAATACGGCGCGCATTAGATGTCGTTGGGAGAGAGCCATCGGAAGGAGACGATTTTGAATTTGCGGCCGAAGGTTTGACTGGCGCTGCCGGAGGCGGGGGAGTCCCAGGCGTTGACGGAATCCTCAACGTAGCCGGGCAGGCGTTGAACGACGGCTTCGCACCAGGCGCGGCCGTTGATTTCCTGAGTGGCAGGATTCATGGTCTCGCCGTAGGTGCGGATGGTGAAGGTGTCGGAACGGGCGGAGAGTCCTGCGCCGATCTTGGCGAGGATGTCGGCTTGCGTGATATACTTAGGGGCGAATGCAGAGCGGGCGCCGACGGGTTTGACCGCAGCCGATGCCGGGGTCGCACTGTTGATGAACCGGCCTTGAAGCGGGGGCTGGCTGTAATACCCGTAATTGAACTGGCTGGCTTGGTTCACGAAGTTGCCCATGTTGGGGATGAGTGCGTCCTGACTCCAGAAGGTGCCGGCACCATCATTGGCCGGAAACTGTCCGCTGGCGGAAGTCGTGGTGCTGTCGAGAGCGGCCTGAATCGTGCCACGGAACGTTTCGTCCTCCGCGGCGGTGGCGGAGTTGTCGATCAGGCGGCGATTGATGAAATCGGCGAGCGAGACAAACGGGCCGCGATTGCGGATCTCGGTGACGATGTTGCGCGCGAGCTGGGCGATTTGGTTTTCGTCGAGCGTGCGGTAGCCTTTCCAGACATCATCGGGGTCGTCGCCGGCGTTGGGGCGGGTGAAGCGGGGGAAGGACGCCTTGAGCTTACCGGTGGTGTTGGGGTCGTCGGGCTTTTCCGGATCGAAGGTGAGTTGGTTGCTGCCGCCGAGAATGGCCCGCCAGGCCTGTTCAGAGGTGGAGTTGATGTTGAAGCCGCCTGCGAGGACGAGTCCGGCGGCGGAGCGGTCGGGGTTTTGCACGTCCACGGTCGTGTCGTAGCGGAGGTGGCGGGTGTTGGGGAACGTGTCGGTGGCGGCGATGGTGCCGGTGGCGGGCACGGTGGAGAAATAGTAACGGTCCCAGAGCGTGCGGTTGAGCAGATAGGAGATGTCGTAGTAACCGTTCATATCCGATCCGAGTTTGTTGGTGCCTTCGGCGTCGGCTCCTTTGTCCACTCTCGCCAGCTGCCAACCTGCGGGGACGGAGGCGAACTTTGAACCTCCCGACCCCGAGAGGCGAAAGTCGGCCAGACTGTTTCCGATCGGATAGGAAGGATAGGCGCCGACCAAAGAAAGATTGGCGTGTTGGAGTTGCCCGATCGATTGCAGAGGCTGGTTGTCGTAGGGGAATTCGAAGAGGGTGACATCGACGGGCGCGCCGTTGATCCAGTCATGACCCTGTCCCGCCGAGGTGCGGTTGCTGGCCGAGCCGGAGCCGATGTTGAATTTTTGCCAGGGGAAGCCGGATGCACTGTTGGGTTGTCCGGCGGTGGCGGTGAAGAGCGGATTGAAGTTGTTATCGCGACGGGTGCGGCCGGACCGGGTGGCTCTCATATTGCCCTGAGCCAGCCAGCGCGTTGAGAACATATATTGGTTTCCGTTCAACTGGGCATTGCTGCCTTGGCCGGCGAAGAGCGCCTGAGACTGAAAGACGTAGATGGGTTCGGAGGTGGTGCGGTCGTAGACGAGCGGCCCGGGTTCCTGGATCGGGTCGGAGACCACCAAGCCCGACCAATCCATTTCTTGGGGGGTGTTATACCATTTGAGCGAGGCCTTCGACGGATTGAAGAGGTCTCTGGATGTGGTGCCGCCGGTCGTTGCCAGAAGGCTGGTGTTGTCGGGTTGACCGAGCCACATGATGATGCCGCCGCCGCCGCGGAAGCTGCTGCCCGTGCCATACCCGGCGTCATCGTTGTTTACGGGGTCGTCATCAACCGGGGGGGCAGCGCTGTTTGAGATGAGCTTATAATCGAGAGACTCTTCGCCGGGTTGGACGGTAGCCGCCGAGTTGTCGGACGCGGTTTTTCGAAGGGGAACCGACACGTAGGCGCCGGGTTCCGGGTCGATGTTCTCCAGAATATTTCGTTGAGTGTAAACATTGCCGCTGGAGGTATCGGGCAGGGAGAAGATCAGACTCTGGCCGGGAGGGATGTCCGGACAGTTGAGGCGAAAGCGGATGAAATTCCCGTTGTTGGCGGTTGAGGACAGTTTTTGGAAGTCCATGTAGCCCCGATTCTTCCAGGTGATGGTTGGGACGCCGGTTACAGAGTGGATGGTGTGAGTCCCGGCTTGGAAGGTAACCTGAACATTGTAGGTCGGATTGATGCCCACTTCGTAGTTTCCTCCAGTCGCATCCGCCGCCGGAGCCTTGATGGTGAAGTTGTAGGGATTCCAAAGCACCACCAGGGGGTAAAGATTCATGGCGATCTGAACTCCGGAGGAGGGAGCGGCGACGGGGGCGACGCGATAGCCCACCGAAAAATAGGTGAGGACGGGGGCGACGCCGACGTGGTCGGGGTATCCGGTTTTATCGTTGGCGGGCAGGATGGGGAGGATGCCTGCGCCCGGGGCGGTGGGAATGCGGGTTTGGTAATAGGAGCGGAGGTGTTTCCACGTGGGAATTTCGAAGCCGCCGCCTGCAACGAAGCCGCCGGTGTCTCCGCTGTGGGGGAGCCACATGCGCGTGGCGTTGGCGGTGGTGGAGTCGGTGGCGGCGGAGGCGTTGTAACTCGAGTCCAGCAGTTTGCTCAGATCGCGCTTGAGGCCGCCGGCATAGGTGTCGGAAAGGATGGAGATGGATTGAGCCGTGACGTCGTGGAAGCGGTATTTGAGGAACGTCGCCAGGGAAGCCGGGGTGGAGGAGGTAAGCGGCATCTGGGAGACCGTCGTGATTTTGTTAAGCGATTCATCCGGTGTGTAGTCGGTGCCGATCATGTCGGCGGGCGGCCAGGTGTTGTCGGCTTTGGCCATCAGCTCGATGGCGGTGCGCGTGGAGTTGGAGAACGCGTTGCGCCGTTGTTCGAATTTTTGGGTGGCTGTGAGCGTTGTGTCCGTGCCGGCGAGCGGCAAGTTGACGCGGGCCTTCGCGCCTTCGTCGCCGACCCACCAGGCATAGCGGCCGACGGGGATCGGAGTGGCGCTGCTTGCGTTCGCGCCGGGGATTTGTGCGGGCGGCACGTCGATGGTGCGGAGTGGTGCCGCGACGAAATCGCTGGGGGTGGTGACGGAGTGCGATCCTACGAGCAGGGCCTGGGTGTCGGTTGTCTTCGGGCTCGCCGACACGGTGGTCAGGTCAACCGTGCTGGCCGGGGTGAAGGCAAACGAGGCGGGGGCGGTCGTGATGTGACCATCGGCAGCCACAGCGGTCGCGGGATCGAATGCGGTGCTTTCGTTTCCGCTGACCAGCCAATTGAGCAGGCGGGCGGGAGAACCCTTGGAGCTGATGTTGGCGGACGTGGTCAGGTCGATGGCGACACTCTCGGGCCTGGCGCTGTAATTGGCCGCGACGGCGCTGCCATAGACTCCGGTCCATCGACCGTTCTGGGTCGTGGTGCTGGCAAGGGTTGCATCGATATCTGCGCGGGCGGTGGTGCGCTGGTCGGGGCCGGCGTATTTCTGAAGCTGGCCGAGCGCGATGTTGAGCGCCATGAGCGCGTTCTGGCGGGCCTGCGAGAGCTGCTGGCTGTTGGTCGCGACCTGCGTCTCCACACGCGTCAAGGACGCGAGTGAAACGAGCAGCAGGACAAGAAACGCCAGCAGGGTGATCGTGATGAGCAAAGCAAAGCCTCGCTCACGACGGGCGGCGGACTTTGAGGGGTGACGATTCATGACTGGCGGAGGGGTGGGGTGGACCGCGAAAGGAGATTACTCCTTGCGCGGCGGGATTCAAACTGGGGTTAAAGGCGACTTTTGAGCTGCCAGGCGCGGGTGTAGTCCACGTCCATGGCGGCGGGGAGGTTGGCGACATCGATGTCCTTGGTGGCCCAGCCACCCATCTGGACGTTGAACTTGAGGTAGGCGGGGACGTTGCTGACGCGTTCGTTGACCCACTCGGCGACTTTTTTGCCGTCGACATACCAGGTGAGTTTGCCCGGTTCCCAAAGGAGACCGAAGACGTGCCAGCCGTCGGGGGTGGGGCCGTAGTAGATCTGCGAGGTGCCCCATTGCTTGTGGTCGGAGCCGTAGCCGTCCCAGTGGGTGGCGACGCTGTTGCGGCCGGGTCCCCACTCGGAAAGAATTTCCATGATATCGATTTCCATGGCGCCCTTGCCGGTGTCGCGGCGTTTCCACATCTCGAGTCCGCTGGCGGCGCCGCGGTCGGGCATCATCCAGTAGGCGGGCCAGAGTCCGCGGACGTAGGGGACCTTGATGCGGGCCTCGAAGTAACCGTAGAGCTGCGTCCACTTGTTGTAGCTCTGGATGAGGCCGGAGGTGTATTCGCGGGAGGGACGGGTGGAGTCGTTGTTCTCGTGGCCGAAGCGTTTCTCGACTTTGAAGCTGGCGACACCGTTGGCGACGGTGACGTTTTCCGGCGCGTAGCGCTGGAGTTGTCCGGGTTGCGGGCCGTCCCACGGGAAGCGGGGAGTCCAGAGTTTGTCGTTCAGCTTGGTGCCGTCGAAATTCTCGTCGAGGGTCTTGACCCAGTCGCCGGGGAGGTCAGCGGGTGGGCGCTGGCCGAGCCAGGCGGGAAGGACGGCGGGCGTGTCGCGGTCCTCGGGTTTGGTGAAGGAAAGTTTGTTGGCGATGTCGGCGGGACTGCCGGAGGCTTTCAGGTCGGAGAAGACGAGCACGGTATCGGTCTTCGGGCGGACGATGAAAATCTGGATCGCGGAGATGCGGGCGGGGTTGAGCGGGAAGCCGGGGGCGCCGTTTTGCTGGCCGAAGGTGAGCTTGAGGGTCTTGGTCTCGCCGGGGCCGACGACGAGGTTCTCGGTGTTCCACGGCTCGGACTTCCAGTGGCCGGGGTTGTCGGCGCGCATGAAGACGGTGATCTTTTTCTCGTTGGGATTGGTGACGGCGACCTCGATGGCGCCGAAGGCGGCGAGGTTCCAGCCGCCCTTGGGAATGGGGAACTGGATGTTCGGGTAGTTGGATCCGGCCTCGAAGGTAGTCTTCACTTTGCCGGCCTCGATGATGGCGGAGGATTCGGAGAATTTGAAACCGGAGAGACCCTTCTTGGAGAGGTCGAGGAGTTCGCCGCCGATGGAGGGCGAGAAGGTGGCGTCAACGCCGACCGCGACGGGAGCGGCGGCCGGGGCAGGCTCGGCGGTGCAGGACAATCCGAGGGCGAGTGCGAGCAGCGCGGTCAACGAAAGACGGGAAGATTTGACCAAGGGGTTCATCAAGCGAGGGACGTTGGGAAGCGGCGGGGGGGTGGGGGCGGACGCGTTACTTGGCCTCGTCGATGAGCGAGGAGGGCAGGCCGGCGTTGGGCATCGGGCCGTCGAGGGGCGAGGCGAGATCCTTGCGCTGCCAGACGCGGACGTAATCGATCACGAAATCATCGGGGAGCTTGGCGTCTTCGAGGGGTTGGTTGTCCCAGCCGCCGGTGACCATATCAAACATGACGTAGGAGGGGATGGTGGAGACGCGGGGGCTGGCCCAGCGGAGGACTTCCTGACCTTGGCAATAGTAGACGGCGAGTCCGGGGACCCAGTAAACGCCGGTGGTGATGTAGCCGTCCTTGTCGGGAAGGACGTAGTGGTAGGGCGTGCCGCCCGACTTGTGCTCTTTGCCGTAGCCGTCCCAGTGAAAGGCGAGGTTGTAACGGTAGGGGCCCCAGCCGGAGAGGAATTCAAGGATGTCGAATTCCATGCCGCCGTTCGCGATGCTGGAGCGCTTCCACTGCGCCCCGGCTTCGGGGCCTCGGTCGGGCATGAGCCAGAAGGCGGGCCAGAGACCGGGGGCCTTGGGGAGCTTCACGCGGGCCTCGAAGTAGCCGTAGCGCTGGCGCCATTTGCCGTAGGAATCGGCATAGCCGCAGGCGTAGTCCGTTTTGCCGACCGTCTTGGTGTCATTCGGGTTGTCGTTATGATACCCGGTCTTCTTTTCGAAGTGGAGGGTGAGTTTGCCGTCTTTGACGATGGCGTTGTCTTTGCTGAAGTGGGTGCGTTTGTCCCAGAAGTTGTCGGTGTAAACGTTCCAGCGGTTGAGATTGATGGCGTCGCCGTCGAAATTTTCGTCGAGGGTTTTGACCCAGTCGCCTTCGACGGGGGGGCGTTGTCCGACCCAGGCCGGGATTTTGGACTCCGGCACGTTTGCGACGATGGAGGTGACCAGCAGGCTCTTGGCACCCGGGGTGTTGTCTCCGGTGAGGGTGACGCCCTTGGTCCAGTCGCTCGTGAATTTGGTGCCGGTGCCCGCTGCCGGGGCCCAGTTGTTCTCGCTCCACGAACCCTTGCCAAAGACCTCCTGCTTGGGATCGGTCGGGACGACCGGCGAGACGACGGCGGCAAAAGGAACCGTGATGACGGCTTCGCCACCCGGAGGAATCGGGGAGGCGGAGGTGATGGTGTCGCTGCTGCCGCCTTTGCTTTCGAGGCGGGCCGAGGGGGTCACCGGCGTTTTGCCCGTGTTCTTGAGTTTGATCTGAACCTGGAAGGCCTCGGTCAACTGCCAGCTGCCCATGGCGGGTTTGAAGGTGACGGATTCTTTCTTCGGTCCTCCGGCGAAATTGATCTGGAGTGCGCCGTCTGCCGTGATGTCGGCCGTGACGGGTTCCTTGGCCGCCACCTGCTTGGCGGCGTCGATTTTCACGCCCTTGCCCAGGAGCACGCCGTTTTCCGGCTTGAGGCGGGCGGTGTTGGGGTCAAGCGGGGGCTTGTCTCCGGTGGAACCGGTGGCCTGCAGGTCTTCGATGCGGAAGGAGCGGGGCGCATCCTTTTTTCCGTTGGCGAAAAAGAGGAGGTCTTTGACGGAGCCCGGATTCAATTGGAAGCCCGGCTTGAATCCGTAGGCGTAGCCGAAGATGACTTTGATGATCTTGCTCTCGCCCGGCTTGAGGCTGATGCCCTCGGTGTTGCCGCTGCTGCCGTCCGGTTTGTTGTCCACGCGCATGCTGAGCTGAAGACCGCCGGCACCGAGGTTGGTGATCTTGGCTTCGACCCGTCCCCACGGGGTCAGGTCCCAGGCGGAGCCGGACTCCGGCTTGATGAAGAAACCGGGATACTGCTCGGCGCCGGCCGCGATGTTGACGGTGACGCCGTCCCGGCCGGTGGTGAAGGTCACCTGGTCGCTGCTCGGCGTGATCTGGGCCGCAGCCTTGGGCGAACCGGGATCGATCAAAAATTTCGGGGCGATGCCGCCGACCTGCGCCCAGGCGGTTGCTCCGCACAAGAGGGCCAGCGCGACGAGGCGGGCGGGTGTGCGCAGCATGTGGGGGGCGCGAGAGGACGACGCGGAGATACCGGGAGTAAAGGACATGGGGTAGGTTTAAGAACTGACCGTGGACAGAAGCGGATGTGCGGAATCGCGGAGCGTGGAGATCGCGGCAGAAGGGGGTGTGAAGGCGGTGGTTTCCGACGCGTCGCGGGCGGGGAAGAGGCTGGCGCCGTTGGAGCGGATGACGTCGCGATACCAGTAGGCGGAGTCCTTCAGTGTGCGCACTTGCGTCGCATAGTCCACATGGACGAGGCCGAAGCGGTGCTTGTAGCCCTCGGCCCACTCGAAGTTGTCCATGACCGACCACTGGAAATAGCCGCGGACGTCCACGCCCTCGGCGATGGCGCGGTCGAGACCGAGCAGGTAGCGGTGGAGGAAGTCGATGCGTTGCGAGTCGTGCACGCGGCCGTCGAGGGCGACCCAGTCGGGGAGGGTGAGGCCGTTTTCGGTGATGACGACGGGGAGCTTGTAGCGCTCGGCGAGGAACTTGGTGCCCCAGTAGAGGGCCTCGTCGGTGCGCTTCCAAAGGAAGTGCGTGTGGGGGAATCCGGCGCCGACATCGGCGACGACGACTTCTCCGTTGGGGCCGGCCTTGGTGGGCGTGGCCTGGTAAATGTTACAGCCGTAGAAATCGAGGGGCTGCTTGATGATGTCGAAGTCGGCGTCTTTGAATTTCGGGGCGTTTTTGCCGTAGGCCGTCAGGCCTTGCTCGGGATAGGAGCCGAGGACGGGGGCGTCGCCCCACCAGCGGTTGTTCCAGCAGTTGTCGGCCCAGACGGCGTCCATGCCGGCGTAGGCGGCGGCGACATCGGCGGGCGAGTCGGTCACGGGATAATGCACGGAGCCGACGGGGGCCCAGCCGATGATCGGCGTGGTCTTGGCGCGGGCGCGGATGACCTGGACGGAACGGCCGTGGGCGAGGAGGGCGTGGTGACCGGCCTGCAGAACCTCGTGAAGGCCGAGCTTGAGGCCGGGCGCGTGTTCGCCGTGAAGATGGCCGAGGCCGATGAAGCATTGCGGCTCGTTGAGCGTGATCCAGTGCGAGACGCGGTCGGAGAGGCGGTCGACGATGATCGCGGTGTAGTCGGCGAACCATTGCGCGCTGTCGGGGTTGAGCCAGCCGCCGCGCATGAAGAGGTCGTAGGGAAAGTCCCAGTGGAAAAGTGTAACCCAAGGTTGGATACCGGCGGCGAGGAGCTCGTCGGTGAGGCGGTCGTAGAAACCGAGGCCGGCTTCGTTGATCTTGCCGGTGCCGGTCGGGAGGACGCGCGGCCAGGAGACGGAGAGGCGGTAGGCTTGGAGGCCGATCTTCGACATGAGCGCGACGTCGTCCTTGTAGCGGTTGTAATGATCGCAGGCGGTGTCGCCGGTGTGGCCTTCCCAGACGCGGCCCTTTTGGTGGGAGAGCATGTCCCAGACGGATGCGCCTTTACCGTCGGCGTTCCAGGCGCCTTCGATTTGGTAGGAGGCCGCGGCGGCGCCCCAGGTGAAGTTGGAGGGAAAGGATGAACGCATGGTGAAAGAGAAAGGCGATGCGGGGTAAAACGGTTCTGCGGGAGACGGCGCGGAGCGGTCGGCGGGGTAAATCTGTCCGCAGCATAGCACCAACCCCCTGAATCGCGTTAGCCGTCTGCTGATTCAAAATGTGTCATTTGCTGATTGGCCTGTGTTCAAAATAGGGTGGAGTTTGGCTCGCTTTTGATCGGGTTTTGACCATCTCGGATAAATGAGGACTGAAACCGATGGGGTGGATATCCTCGGCAACCCCCTTACCCTGCATGAGCTTTCCGGATAAATTTCACTGGGGCGCGGTGACCTCGGCCTACCAAATGGAAGGCGCCTGGAACGCCGACGGCAAAGGTCCGTCGATCTGGGACATGTTCACGCGGCGACGCGGCCATGTGTGGGATGGGCAGACGGGCCAGGTGGCCTGCGACCACTATTACCGCTACAAGGACGACGTCGCGCTCATGTCGCAGATTGGTCTCAACGCCTATCGTTTTTCCGTGTCGTGGCCGCGGGTGATGCCGGGCGGGACGGGCGCGGTCAACGACGCGGGACTGGCGTTCTACGACCGGCTGGTGGACGAGCTGCTCGCGGCTGGCGTGCAGCCGTGGGTGACGCTCTTTCACTGGGATTTTCCGTATCAGCTTTTTTTGCGCGGAGGCTGGCTGAATCCGGAGAGCCCGTCGTGGTTTGCCAAATACACGGCGGCGGTGGTGGACCGGTTGTCGGATCGCGTGACGCACTGGGTAACGCTCAACGAGCCGCAGTGCTTCATCGGCCTCGGGCATGCCAGCGGCGAACACGCGCCCGGACTCAAGCTCGACCTGCCCGAGGTGCTGCTGGCCGGACACCATGCGCTGCTGGCGCACGGGCGCGCGGTGGAGGTGATCCGCGAGCGTGCGAAGAAAAAGCCCGTCGTCGGCTGGTCGCCCGCGGGCACGATTTATTATCCGGTGACGGAGACGCCCGGGGACATCGAGGCGGCGCGCACGGCGACGAATTCGGTGTGGCCCGACGGCGTGTGGAACAACCGCTGGTGGGGCGATCCCGTGGTGCTGGGCGGATATCCGGAGGACGGATTGCGCGTTTACGGGGAGGCGGCGCCGAAGGCGACGAAGGCGGATTTCAAGATCATCCAGCAGCCGATCGATTTCTACGGGTGCAATATTTTCCAGGGCGAGGCGATCAAGGCCGGGCCGGGCGGCGCGCCGGTGCTGGCTCCGTTGCCGGCGGGACATCCGCGCACGCTCTACCTGTGGAGCCAGACGCCCGAGGCGCTGTATTGGGGGCCGAAGTTTCTGGCGGAAACCTACAAGCTGCCGATCGTCATCACCGAAAACGGCATGTCGAACTGCGACATGGTGGGCCATGACGGACGCGTCCATGACCAGGTGCGGATCGAGTTCATGATCGCCTACATGCTGCAGCTGAGGCGGGCGCTGGCGGAAGGCATCGACGTGCGGGGGTATTTTTCCTGGTCGCTAATGGACAACTTCGAGTGGCAGGAAGGTTACAAGCACCGCTTCGGTTTGATCCACGTGGATTACGCGACGCAGCGGCGCACGTTGAAGGATTCGGCGTTGTGGTATCGCGAGGTCATCAAGTCCAACGGCGCCGAACTGGAAAAATACCTGCCGGACGACGGACCGCCGCAGCCCTATGTGATCCAGGAGACGCTGCGTTACGTGGCCGCGCACATCGGGGAGGCGTTCAACATCAAGGATCTCGCCGCGCATCTGCGGTGCCATCCGGATTTTCTCAGCCGCAAGTTCAAGCAGCACATGGGGGCGGATCTGAGCGATCACATCCGCCGCATGCGCATCGCCCATGCGACCGAGTTGCTGAAGCGGCCCGGGGCGAGCATCGACGACGTGGCGGAGCAGGCGGGATTTTCGGATCGCATCCACTTTACCAAGGTCTTCCGGCGCATCACGGGGCAGACGCCGGGGCAGTTCCAACGCCAGTATCGGGCCGGACAGGAGAGAGGTTTGGGTGTGTCTCCGGCCATCCGGCTTCGGTCGAAAAACCCCCGGTCGGCGACGGAGTAGGGGGCGTTTGGTCGGGAATAGACACAACGCGGGTCGGCTTGCGGCTAACGCTGACGGC
>DATHXF010000241.1:0-4743 GCA_035459785.1 Rariglobus sp.
AGAAAGGCGCGGACCAGACCGAATGCCAGCAGCGCGCCGAGCAGGCCCCAAATGCGATAGAGCCACGTCCACGCGTTATCCATTGCGCCATAGGCGTGCAAGCCAATGCCGAGCTGGTTGGTGGCGAACCAGGAGAAGATCGTGATGATACCAAGCAAGATGTTGAGGTTGTGAAACCCGATCTCGCGCACATAGCGTCCCATGCGAGCATGAAGGATGACAAGATTCATGAGCACGATCATCAGCGCGCCGTTCTCCTTCGGGTCCCAGCCCCAGAAGCGGCCCCACGACTGGTCGGCCCAGATGCCGCCGAGAATGGTGCCGATGAGACTGAACAACGTGGCGAAGCAGATAATGCCGTAAACCATGCGGCTGAGGGAATCGGCCGTCGCTTTGTCGAGCGAACGGGTGAACACGCCGCGGAAGACGTAGATGATCGCGAGAAAGCCGGCGAGGTAGGTGGCCGCGTAGCCGGTGGTGATCATGACGACGTGGGTCGCCAGCCAGAAGTTGGAGTCGAGCACGGCACGCATCATTTCCAGCGTGTCGCCGCTGAGCGACAGGTGGTGCGCGATGAGCAGCGTGCAGAAACCGGTGAGACCGGCGGCCACGCTGCCGATGCCGTTCTTGAAGATCTTTTCGAGAATAAGGCAGAGGCCGACGCAACCCCAGCCGACGAAGAGCGCGGAGGAGTAAAGGTTGGTGACCGGCGGACGTCCCTCGAGCCACATGCGGGTGATGATACCGGCGGTGGTGGCGATCCACGCGAGGAGGATCAGGTAATAGGCGGAGCGCTGGAGCGTCTCGGGCCACTTGAGCCAGGAAAACACGGCGAGGAGGAACGCCAGCACGTAGAGCGACATGCTCGTGTAGAACGGCTCGGCCTGGTTAAAGCGCGTTTCGGCGTCGGTCTTTTTGAGGACGGGCGCGTAGGAGCGCTCGGACTCGGCGCGGTATTTGCCGAGGAGCGTGTTGAACTGCTCGGGCAGCTGGTTTTTCCAGGTTTGCTGGAGTCCGGCGAAGGTGAGCGCGTGGATGTTGACGGAGCCGTTTTGGAACGTGTTGAGCAGGACCTGTCCAGCCTTCTGCCAGGACTGGTCGGCGGCGCCGGGCGCAGGCGGGATGACGAGGAGGTTGCCGATCTCGGACATGCGCAGGAATTTCGCGCCCATGTCGAGCGTGGCGGTGGCGAGGGCGGCGTCGGCGGGCTTGCCGGAGCTGCGGTTGCGCACGGCTTCGACGCTGGCGGCGAGGTTGTCCTGGAGGCGGAGCAGATCGCCGAGGAAGTCGCTGCCATCGGGGGCGACCAGGCTGTGCTTGAGCTGCTGATACAGGATGACGTGGCTGCGCAGGTTCAGCACGGCGCGCTGATAAGAGGTGCGCACAGGAGCCTCGACGCCCTCGGCGAGTCCGGCCTGGCGGTCGATCTCTTCGAGTTTTGGAACGAGCTGCTTGTAGGAAAAGCGTTTCTTGCCCGCGCCGTCGTCGATGGTGAGGTCGAGCACGTCGAGCACGCCGGGATGGACGATTTCGAAGTGTTGATAGGAGTCGGCCAGCTCCGGACGGAAAAACACGTCGAGCAGCCACTGGTCGGGCGTGAGCGTGGTGCCGTCGGGCGTGATGACGCGCTGGCGGCCCTGCAGGAGGAGGAGCGTGTTGCGGGCGACACTGTCGAGCGGCTTGGTGCGACCGTTGGCGACGACGGGGATTTTACCGAAGGCGGCCAGGTCGAAGTCGGACTTCGGTTTTTTGAAGAACGGACTGGCCAGGTAAACCGCGCCGAGGAGTAGAACAGTGAACGGTAGATATTTTACCGCTAGACGGATGATTAGGCGTTTCATGGCGATCAGACGGAGGCGCGGCGCTTGGAGACGAAGGCGAACAGGTGGATGCCGAACTGGATGACGAGACCGAGGCCCATCAAAATGCAGGCGATGTAGGGCAGCAGCCAACTGGGGTTGCGCACGACCTGTAGGATCGTGGTCGTGTCGTTGTTGTCGAAACCGGCCTGGTAGAACGTGAGTCCGTCGTAGCGCAGCGGGTTGTTCATGTAGATCAACGCCTCGCGGTCGGTGGTGCCGTCCTCGCTGTGAAGGCGGACTTTGCTGGCGAAGTTTTTCGGGATGTCGGTGCCCATGTAGCGGTCATGGGAAAACTTCAGAAGCGTGAGCGAGTAGGGCTTGTAGGCGCGTTCGAAGCGCATGACGAGGCGCCAGGTGCGGCCGGCGTAGTCGAAGGTCTGCGGCTGTTTTTGCATCATGGTCGAGACGACCCAAGTGCCGAGGGAGACGTTGTTGGGTCCGATCAACTCGATGACGGCGGTGGGGAAATTGCGCTCGTTGGGTTTGTAGGTCATCGCCATCGGGATGATCGCGAGGCGCGCGCCGATGTCGCGGGTGGCGGGCGGCGGGGCGGACTGGTTGCCCAGCTCTTCGCGGAGTTGCACGGTGGCGTTCGGGTAGTAGGCGCGGGTGGCGATGCGGAAAGGCAGGCGCTCGTGCTGGATGGGATCGGTGTCACGCAGGCGCTCCTCGGGGATGGCGACAACCTGGTCCCAGTTCGGATCGGTGGCGTCGATGATGGCGAGCTCGTTGTAGAGATAGCTCTCGGAGTAGTTGCGCGTCTGGCCCTGGTCGAGGCGCAGTTGGTAATCCTCCTGCATGAGTCCGGTGAGCAGTTCGCCGACGAGGAGAATGATGAGGCCGCCGTGGGTGAGCTGAATGCCGGATTTTTTCCAGGAGAACCGGAAGCGGTAAACGTGCGAGGCGACGAGGTTGATGAGCAGAAGTCCGCCGATGAAGTAACCGCCGGGGAAGACGGGGATCGGGACGCCCTTCACGTTCCACAGAACGAAGAACGTGCGGAAATATTTTTCCTGCACGGCCCAGATGCCGAGGTTCACCTGGTCGAGCGTGGCGGCGAAGATCAGGATGATCGACAGCGCCAGCAGCACCACGGTCAGCTGGAGCGATGTGAAGAACTTGATGAAAGACGTGCGGTGTTCGCTCATGACTCAGCGGGCGGGTTGGATGGTTTGAACGAAGGCGAGGAACGCATCTTTCTCGCGGGCGACGAGGGCGTCGGGGCCGGTGAGTTTGAAGAACCAGGTGGCGCCGTTGAACGGCACGATGGCGCCGAGCACGCGCTGGCGGGGTTTGCCGTCGGCGGGCACGGGGCCGAGCAACTCGGCGACGTCGATGTGCAGATCGCCGGCGTGGAGGTGGACGAGCGCGGCGTCGAGTTCGCCGGCCGTGATGGGGGAGAGTTGGAGCTGCTGACGCCAGCGGTTGAGGTTGGCGAGGTTGCCGCCGACGGTGCCTGGGAAGGCGGTGACGGCGAGTTCGCCTTGTTCGCCGGCGGTGTCGCCGGGGATGATCAGCGTGGCCTTGCGCATGGCGGAGGCCGGGCGGGATTGCCAGCGGGCGGGAGCGGTCCAGGTGAGGTCGCCGCCAGTGGCGGTCGGCACGGGCGTGGCAGCCATGTCGGCGGGCGCGGGGGAAACCGGGGCGGCGGGTGCGTTGACCGGGGGAATGTTGAGTCCGGCATGCGGATCGGACGGCGCGGGGGTCACGGTGACGGCGGGCGGGGCTTCCTTGGGGACGCGGTAAGTGGTGATTTTCTCGTCGCGGCAGCCGAAGACGACGAACGAGGTGGCCAAGGCCAGAATCAGGAGAGGGCTACGGGACGGCATGAAGGGAGACAGTTCCGGGATTCGAGGAAAAACTGCAACCCTATCCGGCCAATTATCAGATGTGCGGACTGCGGCATTAGAGCCACCGCAAGAGATGCATAGGTGAGTCTTGAGGTTACCCTGAGGATGCGCACAGTCGGCGGCATGGAATTGATCCCGCTCGGAGACTGCGCTGTGTTGGTGGTTATAAAGGCGAAGTCGGCCACGGCCGCGCTCGATGAGGTGACGCAACTCAGCCGGGCGCTCAATGTTGCGCCGATTGCCGGCATCACGGACATCGTGCCATCGTTCACGACGATCACCGTGCATTACGATCCCGCCAAAGTGCCTGCAGGCAGCGGTGCGCCGGTCGCGGCGGTGATGACGTGGATCAACACGGTGCCGCCTGCTCCGAAGGCGCAACGCGTGAAACCGCGAAGCGTGGTGCTGCCGGTGTGTTACGGCGGCGAATCCGGCCCGGACATCGGCGAAGTGGCGAAACACACTAAATTGGATGAGAAGGAGGTTATCCGTGTGCACAGCAAAGGATCATACCGTGTGGCGGCGGTCGGCTTTTCGCCGGGGTTTCCGTATTTGCTCGGTTTGGCACCGCGTCTGGCGACTCCGCGCCGGCCCACGCCGCGTGTCGCGGTGCCGGCAGGCAGTGTCGGCATCGGCGGGCACCAGACGGGCATTTATCCGATCGCGACTCCCGGCGGCTGGATGCTGATTGGGCGCACGCCGACACGCTTGTTCCGTCCGGAGAACGAGGCCGAGCCGACGCTGCTCGCGGCGGGAGATGAAGTGACGTTCAAGGCCGTGACGGAAAAACAAGCCGAGCAACTGGCGGAAAAAACCGTGACGTTGCCCGCGGCCAAAATTTCAAAGCACAGCGCGGTGTTTGAAGTCATCAAGCCCGGCATGCTGACGACCGTGCAGGACCTCGGGCGCGCCGGACGCCAGCATTGGGGAATCCCGGCAGGCGGCCCGATGGACCGGCAGGCGGCGCGCGTCGCCAATCTCCTGCTTGGCAACGACGAGAATGATCCGCTGCTGGAAATGACGCTGACGGG
>DATHXF010000242.1:0-1720 GCA_035459785.1 Rariglobus sp.
ATCGGCGAACGCGAGGCCGTGGCCGAGGTGTTCGGTTTTCGCTTCAGCGGATTTTTCGCGTGGTGGATGTGGCGCACCGTTTACCTCGGAAAACTACCGGGCGTGCTGCGCAAGCTGCGCGTGATGACCGATTGGACCTTCGAACTGATTTTTCCGCGCGATCTGAGCATCGTGCTGCCGCCGGCGGAGGATCTGTTGCGAGAGATTCACCTGATCAAAGGCGAATTGCTCTTCGCGCAAGGTGCGTCCTGCCGCGCGTTTTTTTATGTGCGCAGCGGCGCGATCACTCTGACGGTGCCCGGCGAAGAACCGCGCCTGCTGCCCAAGGGCACGCTCATCGACCAGGCGTATCTCGACGAAAACAACGCCTGGTGCTGGACCGCGACGGCGGCGGAGAGCGCCGGGCTCACCGCCATCCGCGGTCGCGCGCTCAAGCTGTTGCGCGACGAGCTGAAGCTTACTGCAACCAGGTAAGCGCCGGGCGTTGCAGCGAATACGCCAGCTCGCCGGCTTGGGCCCAGGTGCACTTGCCGGTGCGTTCGTCGCCGTTGATGTAGGCGACGAACTCCAGTTGCGCTCCGCCTTCTCCGCCGGTCCAGTAGCGGATGATCTCGATCGCGGGGAGCGTCTTGCGTCCGATGATCTCCACGAGCGGGAAATCGATCATGCCGCTGAACGAGCGATAGACGACTTCGGTGCAGACGAGTTTGTCCGAGCTGAAGAAATCGAAATCGAAGTCATAGGGCTTCCCGAGGTTTTCGAACGCCCGCGCGATGACCTCTTGTTTTTGCAGCGGGGTCAACTGGGGCCGCAGCACCGCGACCGAGTCGGCTTCGCCGACGGAGTGGTCCACGGTGCTGAACACCACTCCTTCGCTGACTGCCTCGATGATCGCCCACTCGTGGCCCTTGGCGTCGCGCTTCGAGAATTCTTCGATGTGTTTTTGGATGCGCAGGTCTTTGTCGAGCCCTGACGCCTTCAGCTGCTCCGCCGTGCCCACGTAGAGCGCGGAGTGCGGCCAGTAGCCGGGGAGAAACGCGTTGGACATATACCAGTTGCGCCGCTCGATGATGATGTCGCCGGGCTGCAGCATCGGACGCAGGCGCTCCATCAGCTCGGGGGTGATCAGGGGTTTGCCATGTCGCGGTTCGCGTATCTTGGTGTCGCCGATGAGCGTCGAGACGGCGGAGCTTGCGCGATAGTAACCGCCCTTGGCCGCGCCGGTCACGTCATCCAGCGCGGTGGTTAGCTTGTAGCTGAACAGTTTTTCCGAAAGCGCCGCGGTGTTTTTCGCCGCGAGTGTGATCGCGCCGTGGAATTTCTCATACGGCTCGCCGGCGGCCAGTCCCGAGGTCTGCCACTCGGGCAGCGTGCGCAGGTAATTTTTCCAGCCGTCTTCCAGCCAGCGGCGATGCTCCAGGTTGGCCAGGTTGGCGCGTATATCGTTGTAGGTCCCGGCCGGCAGATCCCAGCGCGGCTCGGCTTCGTTGAGCTTGCGGATGGCTTCGTCCTGTCCGGCAAAGGCATGCACGAAGCGCGCCGAATAATCATAGGCCACGGCGGCTGCGGTGTAATGGAGCAGCAATGCGCGCAACCGTTGCGGGTCTGAGTCGATGTCAGCGTGGCGCTGGTATTTCCACACGGTGCGCAGCAGCGCGGCACGATAGCTCAGGAACGTGACCAGCATCCGGCGCATCTCGTCGTCGTCGGCCTGTTTGTA
>DATHXF010000243.1:0-14993 GCA_035459785.1 Rariglobus sp.
GGACGCACCGGCTTGCGGAACTTGACGCGGTCGGCGCTCATGAAGAGCGAAGTCTTACCTTCGCTGCTGCCGCGGCGGAGCATCAGGATGCCGGCGGCCTGCGCCATCGCCTCAAGCTGCAGCACGCCCGGCATCACCGGATTGCCGGGGAAGTGGCCCTGAAAAAACGGCTCGTTGATCGTGACGTTCTTGATGGCGACCAGTTCGTCCTCGCCGATGAACTCGACGACGCGGTCAACCATCACGAACGGATAACGGTGCGGCAGCGTGTCGAGGATGCGGCGGATATCCAACTCGGTCTCGGTCGGAAGAACCTTGGCCGGACGCGGTTTTTTCTTCGGACCTTTGCGTTTCTCCTCGAGCTTCGCGAACAGCAGCTTGGTGAGCTCGGCATTGCTCGCATGTCCGGGGCGCGTGGCGATGATGTGCGCTTTGAGCGGCAGACCCAGCAGCACGATGTCACCGATGATATCCAGAATCTTGTGACGCACGAACTCGTCTTTGAAACGCAGACCTTCCTTGGAGAGGATCTTGTCGCCCTTGATGACGACGGCGCAATCGAGCGAACCACCCTTGATCTTGCCGAGCTTCAGAAGCTCCTCGATGTCCTCGTAAACGGTGAACGTGCGCGAGGCGGCGACCTGCGTCATGTAGACGTCCGGGTCGATCGTGAGCGTGAGATGCTGCGTATGGATGCCGCGATCGTCTGCCGAAGTGCAGGTGATCTTGAGCTCGTCGCAAGGCAGCGCGATGATCGTCGAATTGCCGCGCGTGACGGAAACTGGCTCCTCAAGCACAAAGTATTCACGGTCCTTTTCCTGTTCAACAGGATCGCCCTCAAGGATGAGATTCACAAACGGCTTGGCGGAACCATCCATGATCGGCGGCTCGGCGGAGTCGATCTCCACGAGGACATTGTCGATGCCGCAGCCGCTCAGGGCGCTGAGCACATGCTCGACCAGATGGATCTTGGTATGCCCGTCCTGCACCGTGGTGTTGCGGACGAGATCGCCCACCAATTCGATACGGGGTTTGACCTCGGGATGTCCGGTCAGGTCCATGCGCTTGAACACGATACCATGGTCCGCCAGTGCGGGCTTGAAGGTCATCGTGACGGGGTTGCCAGTGTGAAGGCCGTTGCCTTGGATGGACACGGCGCGCGCGAGCGTGCGTTGTTTCATAAAGATGTAATCGAACAATGTGCCAACGGGGATGCGTTTAGCGCAAGCGCCGAGTCAGCCGGGGTGGCTGCGATCAATTGGCATAATGGCGGCGGTGTCGAGCCAGAGCTCTTGACACCCCCTCCGGCGGAGCGTTACCCAATTAACCTTTCTACAACTCGAAACCCTCGACGCATCACATCGACATGCCCTCCGCCAACGACATCCGCAAAGGCCAAGTAATCAAATTCAACGGCGAGCCCCACCTCGTCATGGAAACCATGCACCGCACCCCGGGCAACCTTCGCGCCTTCGTGCAGGTCAAGATGCGCAATCTTCGCTACGGCAAGGCGCTCGACCAGCGCTTCGCCTCCACCGACACCATCGAAGTGCTCCCCACCGAGAAGAAGAGCCTCGAGTTCAGCTACGCCGACCGCGACAGCTACGCGTTCATGGACCCGGAGACCTACGAGACGATCGAACTCTCCGCGACCCTGATCGGCGAAACCAAGAACTACCTCACCGCCAACGGCAAAGTGGACGTGCTCTTCGTTGACGAGAAGCCACTCACCATCGAGCTCCCTTCCTCCGTGAACCTCAAGGTCACCGAGAGCTCCGACGGCATCAAGGGCGACACCGCCTCCAACGTTCAGAAGCCCGCCACCCTCGAAACCGGTCTGGTCGTCAGCGTTCCCCTCTTCATCAAGGAAGGCGAAATCATCCGCATCAGCACCTCCGACGGTTCCTACATGGGCCGTGCGTAATCGCTGACCGGCAAACGCCGCTCACCCCAAAAACCCGCGGCGCCAAGCCCGCGGGTTTTTTTGCGCCCCGCCGCCGGCATGCCGCGGCACACCCGGATTTCCGGACACAAAAAAACCCGCGACCTTGAAGGTCGCGGGTTTAAAAATGGAGCAGGCGAAGAGACTCGAACTCTCGACGTCCACCTTGGCAAGGTGGTGCTCTACCAACTGAGCTACGCCTGCGTGAGAGAGGTGGAGAACAAGACCCTCACCCCTCTTCGTCAACTGCTTTTTTGGAGATTTTAAAGAACTTCCAAATCAAAGATCTGCTGGTTCCGCACCTGGACCGGCAGCGGCACGAGCTGCGCGTTTTCCCACAAGCCCGTCGCCTCCTCGCTCAGAAGGTAGCGCAACACGGGCTGCAGCCGCTTCGTGGCGTCCTTCCGGAACACCAGATAGACTGGCAGACGGATCGGATAGTCTCCGGAATGAATGTTGTCGGGTGTCGGGCCAAACGCCACGTCCTGCGCTCCGCGCGCCACGAGCAGCGTCTTGAGACGGGTCTGGGTCGCCGGCAGCAACGGCAGCACGGCCATGCCGCCTTCCTCGCCGCGAATGCGTCCGATACACTCCGCCAAGGTCGATTGCACGCTCACAGTCGGCCGCAGAGCGGGCGTGGCCAGCGCTGTGTAACGAAACAGATCATGAGACAACCCGCCCGACGGCCCGAGAATGCTAGGCAGGATGTTTCGCTGCGCCCACTCGCCGGTCACGCCAAGATCGCCCCAGCGGCGCAGACCCGACTGCGCCTCGTCGCCATAAATAACGTTGAGCTGGGCAAACGTGATCTGCGTGAGCGGCAGCGTAGCAGGAACCACGACCACCGCGGTCTGATAAGCCACCGGCAGCGCGACATACGGAGCCGCCGGGGGCTTTTCGCCTGGCGACAGCATGATCAGACCGAGATCGCCCAGTCCGGATTGCAGCTGCTCAAGCGCGGTGCGGCTGCCCTCAAGCTTCAGCGTGACCCCCCAGTCGTTGCGCTTGGAATACGCCTTCAAGCCGTCCGCGAATTCCTTGCCCAGCAGATCCGAACCCACGACCCGCACTTCGGCGCGGACGGTCATCACGGTGCAAAGAAGAACCAAAAAAAGAGAAAGGGGACGCATGAGGGAAAGCGTCCCCAGCAAATATTTACCCTGGGGCTAGGCAACCCATAAGCCGTTTTACCGCACACCCGCGCCCAGCTTCAGCCGTCGATCACGTCGAGCTCAGGCCACTGCGAGAGCTTGCGATGCAGGGTGCGCCGGCTAATGCCCATCAACTGCGCCGCCTTGGTCCGGTTTCCACGCGCCTTGATCAACGCTTCGCGCAACAGGCGCTTTTCATTTTCCTCGACGGACAAGGACGGACCGCCGGATGAAGCCGCGCCCCCTGAAACGCCCGCCACCACTTCCCTGCTTCCACCAACACCGGACGTCGCAGCCGCACTGGCTGAATCGTTTCCGGATACGGGCAACGCGAGCCGTTCACCGCGGAAACGCGGCTCAAGATCGTATTCGGTAAGCTTCGCACCGCGATGCATGACCACTGCGTTCTCGGTGAAATTGCGTAACTCGCGGATGTTGCCCGGCCAGGGATACGCCTGAAGATAACGCAGCGCGCCCGGCTCCACCGTGAGCGGCTGCACCCCGTTCTCCTGTGCAAAATACCGGATGTAATGCGCCAGCAACAGCGGGATGTCGTCGGTTCGCTCGCGCAGCGGCGGCAGCGTGATGCGCACCACGTTCAGACGGAAATACAGGTCTTCGCGAAATTTCCCCTCGCGCACCATCTTCTCTAGATCGCGGTTCGTCGCGGCCACCAGGCGCACATCGAGCTGGATCGGCTTCGATCCTCCAACGCGCTCGATCGCCTTCGTCTCCAGAAACCGCAGTAACTTCACTTGCGTCGAAGCAGATATCTCTCCGATTTCATCCAGGAAGAGCGTGCCGGTATCGGCGGCCTCGAAGCGGCCAACGCGTTTCTCCATCGCACCGGTGAACGCACCGCGCTCATGACCGAAAATTTCACTCTCCAGCAAATTTTCCGAAAGAGCCGCGCAATGCACAGCAATGAACGGCGCGCGCGCACGCGGACTCGCCTGATGGATCGCCTGCGCGATGAGTTCCTTGCCCGTGCCCGATTCACCGTCGATGAGGATGGTCGCTTTCGAGGGCGCGACGAGACGCACGCGGTCGATCACATCCTTGAGTTTGCCGGAGTGTCCCACGATGCCCTCGACGTTGAATTTTTCGTCGAGCCGTTCGTTGAGATGCTTCACCTCCACTTCGAGCGTGCGGGTTTTCAGCGCTCGCTGGATCAGCACTTCAAGCCGCTCGATATTGACCGGCTTGGTGAGAAAATCGACCGCTCCGCGCTTCATCGCCTCGACCGCCGAATCGATGCTGCCGTAGGCCGTCATCATGATGACGGCCGGCTTGTTCGGCAGAGCGAGCGCCTTGTCGATGACCTTGAGTCCGGATTTCCCCGGCATGCGCAGATCCGTCAAAACAACGTCAAACTCCTGCGTGTCCATCTGGTTGAACGCCTCTTCGGCGCTCGCGGCCACGGACACGTCGTAGTCGTCCTCCAAAGCCTGGCGGAGACCATCGCGGGTGTGTTTCTCGTCGTCGACGATGAGCACGCTTGAAAGCATGTGAACATCAACGCGAGTAACCGACCCGGGGTCAAGGCGCCGGCGGGAATGTCGCCCTTTGAAAATTTCTATCGCCGAGCGCAGACAAAAAAGCTGAATGTCGGCTCATGCGCTTTGCTACCCCCGCGACGCTGTCCATTGCCTTCATCAGTTTGCTGCTGTCCTCGACTGCGGCCGCCCGCGTAGGCGAACCCCGAGAGGAGTTTGAGCGCAGATTGCTTGAACCTTACGTCGGCACAATCATCCCCAAGGAGAAAAATCCCGACCCCGCCATCGAGGCCGAACTGATGCGCCAACAACCGTTCAACGAAGTTCGCGATCACTTCCCCGAGGGAGTCCGCGAGCGCAAATACTGGAAATCCGCGGTTCCGCGCATGCTGAGCAAGGAGAACGGATGGAAGGTTCATGTGTTCTATCAGGACAACCTCTCAGTCCTTGAGGCCTACCAGCGAGTGGGATCCGAACTCAACGAATTCGAAATCCGAAACATTCTCGCCGCGAACCAAGGCAAATCCGAATGGAAACGGATCGAGGCCGACTCACTCGAATCCCGTGCATCCGCAATCGGCTGCGATTACGAACTCACCGACGGATCCCTGCGCGCACGTATCTCCGGCAACTGGATCATGGTCTACTCGATCAAGCTCGACGCCTACGTGAAGGAACAACTGCGGATCATCAAAGAGCGCCAGGTCACTCAGCAGGAGGAAAAGACGCGCATCCAGCAGACCGAAGCCCCCGGCAGCACGTCCGGTTTCTGATCTCCATCGCTGCGGAGACGATCAGCGCAGCATTTTCACCCGGCGGTTTTTCTGCGGGAACTGCAGCGTCACCACCGTCCCTACGCCGGGATTACTCTCCACGCCGACCTGACCGCCGTGCTCGCGCATGATGCGCTGCACGATCATCAACCCGAGCCCATGTCCGCCCTGCTTGGTCGTGTGGTAGGGCTGGAAAAGTTTGACTAGGTCTTCCTGCTTAATGCCGCTGCCGGTGTCACCGAAGAGGAGATATACGTTGTCGTCGTCGGAGCGGGTCTTGATGCGCAACACGCCGCCCGGCTGCATGGCCTCCATGGCGTTCTTCACGATATTGAAGAACACCTGCTTGAGCTGGTTGCGATCGGCCATGACCTTCGGTAGCTCGTGCGAAATCACGGCATTCACCTCGATGCCGCGGTCGGCCAGCTCGCGTTCCTGGAAGCGGAGCACTTCCTCGATGACTTCTCCCAGATTGGTGTCGGCCAGATCGGGTGGCCGCGGACGGATGGCCTCCAGGAAATTCGTGACGATGCCGTCGAGGCGCAGCACCTCCTCTTGGCAAACACGGATGGATTCGGAGAGCGAGGCAGTCTCCTTGTCGCGCGCGGCCGCCTTCAGTTTTTTGAGCTTACGCTCGATCAGCTGGAGATGAATCGTAAGCGAGTTGAGCGGGTTGCCCAGTTCGTGCGCCACGCCGGCCGCGAGCAGCAGGATCGACGACGTGCGTTCGTCCTCGATGCGCGCCTCCGTGCTTTGCTTGTCCCGCGTAATGTCGGTGAGAATCACGGCGAAGCGCCGCTCCGAATCGTCACCCTCCCCCACGAACGGCACCATGTAGAGTCGCACCGTGCGGTGTTCGGGATAGGTCAGCTCGATCTCGCGCGTGACCACCGGAAGCTCCTGCGCACTCGAGCCCAGCGAAGCCTCCAGCGAAGGACGCAGCCCGGGCACGAGACGCCAGAGGATTTTGCCGGAAAGGTCATCCGCTGTGAGGCCTATCAGGCGGTGTGCCGAGGAGTTTGCGTAGTCGATCACCCCGTCGGCATCGATCACCAGAACGCCTTCCTGCAGGATGTTGAAAACGTTCTCAAGCAGGGCGCGCTCGCGGGCGAGGCGTTGCACGAGGCTCGCGAGATTTGCCGGATCGAGCGAATCAAGGCGTCCCAGCACGCGGTCCAACGAGGTGTTTTTTTTGCCGGCCATGGACGGGAATGCTTAGAGATCGGACTCCGGTTCCGCGAGAAAATCGATCTGATCCGGATCGGCGCGTTTGGCGAGTAGCTTGCGCAGAAACATCTCGCGGTGCTGCGGACACCGTCCAAGCCGGAGCACGGCCTCGCGATGCTCTTCGGTCCCGTAGCCCTTGTGCTGGGCAAAACCGTAACCGGGGAACGTGACATCGAGATCGTTAAGCATCCGGTCGCGCGTGACCTTCGCGATGATCGACGCCATCGCGATGCACAGTGAACGTCCGTCGCCTCCCACCACGCCGAGGTGCGGATACGGAAAATGTTTGAGCGGCAAACCGTCCACCAGGACTCGCGCGGACACCATCGGCTTGAACGCAGCTACCTCCTCCGGTGCGGAAAACAGGTCCGGCTCCTTCGCCGGCGGCGCGAACTCCTCGGGCATGTGAATGCCCTCGAGCGCGCGGCGCATGGCGATCTTGGTCGCTCCAAGGATGTTGAATTGCTCGATCTCCGCCACGTCGGCCGCGCCGAAGTTGGCGTGGATCTTTCCCTCGGCCATCAACGTCTCAAACTCGAACCACAGGGCGTCTCGTTCGGTGGCGGTGAGCTGCTTGGAGTCGTTTATCCGGCGAACGTTTTCATCGGCCCAACGACTGTCCAAAAACTCGCGTGTCACCAGCACCGCACCCGCCACAACGGGCCCGGCAAGCGCGCCGCGACCGGCCTCATCGACACCGATCAGCTCGGCAAAGCCTTCGATGTGCTTGAGGTCGAATCCGCGAAGCTGGCGTCGTTTTCCGGACATGCGGGGTCAGCGTGCGTCAATCGCGTCCGAAACCGAAGCGTTCCTTCGGTTCGGGCAAAGGCAGTTCGTCCAGTTTGCCCGCCTCTTTCACGACTTCGTAGGCGGTGCGGAAATGGAGCTTGGCGTAATCCTTCAGCGCGTGGACACCCAGGTTTTTAATGATGTCGTGCGCCTGCGCACGCACAAGCGGACCCGCGCCCTTCTGGAGCTTCTGGCCGAACTGCTTTGAGAGCTGGTTCATCTGCCGCACAAACTCGGCGCGCGCCACGATCGAGGCCGCGGCGACCACCGGATCGGATTCGGCCTTGGTGCGCATGCGCAGCTCGAAGTTCTCCACTTTTTTCTTCGCGAGTTCGCGCTGCACCAGCGGCTGCTCGGTGAACTGGTCGAGGAGTCCCCACTTCACCGGGCTGATCGCGAGGGCCTGCGAAAGTGCCGTGGCGTGCTGCCAAGCGAGCAGGAGGTTCAGGTTGGCGCGCGGACGGGCCATGAGCTCGTTGTATTTCGGCATGCCGCAGAAACACACCTTCACCACGACGCCCGGCGTGTTGCGGATGATATGGTCGAGCTCGAGAATCTTGCTCTCGGCCATCTTCTTCGAGTCCTGCGCACCGGCCTTGCGCCAGGTTTCGATCATCGATCTCTGGCCGATCACGGTGGCCGCGATGAGCGGACCGAAAAAGTCTCCCTTGCCACTTTCGTCGAGACCGGCGTGCGCTTCGAACCAATCGGGGTTGAGCACCTCGTCGTAGCCGAGCTTCGGCGCCTTGGTAACCTCGGGCTCGATCACATCGCGAACGAAGTCCTCGGTGCCCTTGCCGGCGATGACGACCTTGCCGCTGGTGTAGGCGGTGACATTCAGCTTGAGGTGGTCGGCCTTGAACGCGAACCGCGTATAGGCGACCTCGGCGGGCATCCATTCGCGCTTCGTGCAGATCGCCCGCAGCGTTTCCATCTGGGTATCGTCCAGCTTGATTGTGTAGCTGCTGAGTTTCTTGGGTTGGTCGGAGTCGTCGTCCGGCTTTTTGGGCATAAACCATTGGCCACAAAAAGCACCGAAAGCACAAAAGGAATCTGCGCTGGCGTGCCCGTGAATTTTTCAGCCTGCTGTTCCCTTCGTGGCCCAACCTCCGCTCATCGCCAAAAAGACCGAGTTTCAACACGCCTTGCTCGCCTGGTATCGCGTGCACCAGCGCAAGCTCCCCTGGCGCACCGCTCCGTCGCTCTACAAAACCGTGGTGAGCGAGTTCATGCTCCAGCAGACACAGGTCAAAACCGTGCTGCCCTACCTCGCCCGCTGGGTGGAGGTGTTCCCCGATTTCAAAGCCCTCGCCGCCGCATCCGAGGAGCAGGTCGTCAAAAACTGGGAGGGCCTCGGTTACTACACCCGCGCCCGCAACCTGCACAAACTCGCCAAGGCACTAACCGCTCTCCCCTCGATTCCCACGACGCGCGAGGCGTGGATGGAGCTTCCCGGCATCGGCCCCTACACATCGGCGGCCATCGCCAGCATTTCCTTCGGCACGCCCGCCGCCGTGGTGGACGGCAACGTCGTGCGCATCCTCACCCGTCTCACGGCCGACGCCACGCCGTTCCGCGACAGCGCCTCGGCCTCGAAGGCGCTCACCCCGCTGGCTGATGCGCTTCTCAACCACGGCGAGCCCGGCGATCACAACCAGGCGATGATGGAACTCGGCGCAACCGTCTGCCACCGGCAGAACCCGCTCTGCACGATCTGCCCCGTGCTCAAACTCTGCGCCGCCGGCCAAAGCGGGGATCCCGAGTCATACCCAAAACTCGCCGCCAAGGTCATCGAACAACGCTCCGTCTCCCGCGTATGGTGCCTGCAAAAGGGAAAGCTCCTCCTCCACCGCACCGCCGGCGATTCCCGGCGTCTGGCCAACATGCACGAGCTGCCCGCCGCCGAACACCTCGGGCTCGCCGAATCCGCGTTCATCGGCGCGCACGCAAAACTGCTCGCCAAGAAAAAGCGCGGCATCACCCGCTTCGCGATCACCGAGTCGATCTATACACTGTCCACGGCTACGTTGCCACGCACATCACTTGACCGCGCGGGACTGGTCTGGGTCGCGGTCGCCGATATCGACACCCTCACCTTGTCCGGCCCTCACAAGCGCTGGGTCGGCGAACTGCTGAAATCAACGGATTAACCCGCGGTCACTCCGAAGCGCGCGGCGATCAACTCCTCGATGCGATCCTTCGACTCGAGCACTTCTTCGACTTTCACGCGCGGACTCAGCTCTAGCGTGAGCAAATGCTGCGGACGCCAGAAACTGCTGATCATCTTGAAATCGATGCGACCGGAACCGATCGGCTGGTGATCCTTCCCCTCGGCGCTCACATCGTGCAGGTGAAACCCGAGCAGGCGGGACACATTTTTCTCCAAATGATGACGGTGCTCCAGCAACCCGAGTCCCTGCTTGATATCCGCGTGGCCCGTGTCGTGCCAGTAGCCGGCCGTATGCGGCTGGGGCAACCCGTCGATCAAGGCCTCGAAATCGTCGTCCGTCGGCAACTCCTCGAACTTCTCGCGGTTTTCAAATCCCAGCATCACCGCGCGCTCGAACGCATAGGTGCGAATCTCCTCGATGCTCGCCTGCACCTGCTGCCACGACGGACCCATCTTCACCCGCAACTTCTCGCAGGCCTTCTTGAGCACGGCCTGGTAGGCACGGTCTCCGGGCACGGTGACCGTCGGATTGTTCCGGATAAACGCCTTCAGCTTTCGCGCTGGATTAAACCAGATGAACCTTACGCTGCCCAAGTGCATAACGAGCACCCGTGACTTCATCTGGGCCGCAAAATCGATCGAACGCTTCGTATGCCGCAACCATTGCTCATGCTCGCGATGCTCGCGGGAGGACGGCTCGAACAAGTTGGGAGCCGACTGGCTGATCCCCGTCGGCAGCGGACAAAAATTATGCGTCGAACTGATCTTGATGACGCCCTCCTCTACCGCACGAATCACGCCCGGCAGCAGCACGATGCGGATGCCATGGCTGAGTTCAGCATGGGTGAAACCGAGGTCCGCGATCTCACGCAACATCGTGTAGCCGTCGGTATGACGGAACGAGTTCCAGCAAGTGGACAGCGCTAGCGTGGGTTTTTGCATGGGGGCTACGGTCAACAGCGGCACGCAAAGGTGCCGCCAAAGCATGCCTATAATTCAACCGATCGCAAAAAAACCGCGTCCCCGAATGACTTCGGCCGACGCGGTCGTAAAATGAACTGACTCCCTGAGGAGTGCGTTATTGAGCGTGGCGGTTGCGCAGCATCTGGGTGAAGGCCATGACCTTCTCCTTACGGCGGCGGCGCTCGGTGGGCTTCTCGTTGTAACGCTTGGCGCGCACGTCCTTGATGATGTTCTCGCGCTCGAGCTTCTTCTTCAGACGGCGCAGGGCGCGGTCAACCGGCTCGTTTTTGCGGATTTTGATTTCGATGGGCATGATGAAAGGGAGGGAAGTTTTGACTGAAAAGCTGAGGAATAGGTCAAACGCCTCCGTCAGCGTCAATGGCTTTTTTGCCCGTGTTTGCGCCTGCGGGCTTGCGCCTCTTCAACGCGCCCCTTGCCTAGCCCCTGTGTCGTCCGCCGCCTCCGACTTCGTCCATCTTCACGTCCACACCGACTACAGCCTCCTCGACGGAGCCTGCCGTATCGACCGGTTGATGCAGCGCGCGTGCGACATGGGCATGAAGGCCCTGGCCCTCACCGACCATGGCAACATGTTCGGCGCGATTGAGTTCTACAACGCAGCCAAGTCCAAAGGCATCAAACCTCTCATCGGTTGCGAGATCTACATCGTCGAGAGTTCCCGCCTCGAAAAAGCCGGCAAATCCGAGGACGGAAAAAGCTACTATCACATGGGGCTTTTGGCCAAAAATCTCACCGGATACCAAAACCTCCTCAAGCTGGTCTCCGACGCCCACCTCAAAGGTTTTTACTACAAACCCCGCGCCGATCTCGAAACCCTCGCCAAATACGCCGACGGCCTCATCGGGTTCACCGGCTGCCTCGCCGCCATCGTCCCGCAGCATCTGATGCACGACCGCTATGAGGAAGCCCGCAAGGCTTGCGGACGCTTCGTCGATATCTTCGGACGCGAAAACTTCTTCGTCGAAATCCAGGACCACGGCATCCCTGAACAACTCAAAATCATCCCCGATCTCCTCAAGCTCGCCGAGGAGTTCAATCTCAAGGTCATCTGCACAAACGACGTCCACTACGTAAACCACGAGGACGCCGCCCCGCACGACGCCATGTTGTGCATCCAGACCGGCGCCAAGATTGAGGAGGAGAACCGCATGAAGTTCTCGGGCGACCAGTTCTACCTCAAGTCCCGCGCCGAGATGCTCAAGCTCTTCCCCGAGCGTCCCGACTCCCTCGACAACACCAACCTCGTCGCCGAGATGTGCGACCTCGCCATCCCTTTCCCCAAGGGCTCCGAGCGTTATCCCCGCTATCCGCTGCCCGTCGAGATCAAGTCCCAGTATTCATCCGGCGAATACCTCCGTCAGCTCTGCATCGAGGGCCTAAAAAAGCGCTACAACTTCGACCACGACAACGTCGCCGCCCGCGAGATCCTCGTCCCGCGCCTCGAAAAACTCGTCAACGTCCCCGCCGGCCAGAAACCCCAGCCGCCTGACTACAACGGCCTCGACCCGCACGAGCTCCTCGTCCTTCGCACCGGCTACGAGCTCTCCATCATCAATGTCACCGGCTTCATAGACTACTTTTTAGTCGTCTGGGATTTCATCGCCTGGGCCAAGGTCCAGAACATCCCCGTCGGCCCCGGCCGCGGTTCGGGCGCCGGCTGCCTCGTCGCCTACCTCCTCGAAATCACCAACGTCGATCCGATCCGCTTCGGTCTCCTCTTCGAGCGATTCCTCAACCCCGAGCGCGTTTCCCCGCCCGACTTCGACATCGATTTCTGCATGCGCCGCCGTGAAGAGGTCATCAACTACGTGCGCGACAAATACGGCCGCGACTGCGTGGCCAACATCATCACTTACGGCACGCTCGGCGCCAAGATGGTCATCCGCGACGTCTCCCGCGTAAACAACCTCCCCTACGCCGACGCCGACCGCCTCGCCAAGATGATCCCCGACGAGATCAACATCTCGCTGGAGGACGCCATCACCAAGTCCACCGAGCTCCGCACGGAGATCGAACGCAACCCCATCGCCAAACGCATCGTCACCTCCGCGCGCGTGCTCGAAGGCATGGTCCGCAACACCGGCAAACACGCCGCCGGCATCATCATCACCGACAAGCCCCTCGACGAATTCGTCCCTCTCACCCTGCAGGAAGGCGACGTCACCGTGCAGTTCGACATGAACGCCGTCGGCAAGCTCGGTCTGCTGAAGATGGACTTCCTCGGACTCAAGACGCTCACCGTCATCTCCGACGCCGTCGCCAATGTCCGCCGCACCGTCAACCCGACCTTCGACATCGAGGTTATTTCGCTCGAAGACCCCAAGACCTACGAGCTCCTCAACGTCGGCAAGACTGTCGGCGTGTTCCAGCTCGAGTCCGGCGGCATGCAAAACGCCTCCAAGCTCGTCGGCATCTCCACCATCGACGACATCAACGCCATCTCGGCCCTCTATCGTCCCGGCCCGATGGCGTTCATCCCCGATTACGCCCGCGGCAAAAAAGATCCCGCATCCATCACCTACCCGCACCCGTTGCTCGAACCCGTCCTCAAGGAAACCTTCGGCATCATCGTCTATCAGGAACAGGTGATGGAGTGCGCCCGAGTCATCGGCGGCTACACTCTCGGCGGCGCCGACATGCTCCGCCGCGCCATGGGTAAAAAGGACGTCGAGGGCATGGCCAAGGAGCGCATCAAGTTCGTCGAAGGCGCCGGCCGCCTGCACAAAATCTCCGAGGCCAAGGCCAACGAAATTTTCGACCTCCTCAACAAGTTCGCCCAATACGGCTTCAACAAATCCCACTCAGCCGCCTACGCGATCGTCGCCTACCAGACCGCGTTTCTCAAAGCTAACTACCCGGTGCAGTTCATGGCCGCCGTGCTCACCGCCGAGCTCGGCAACTCCGAAAAAGTATCCCACTTCGTCGCCGAGGCCGAGGCCATGGGCCTCGTCGTGCTCGGCCCCGACGTGAACGAGTCCCGCGATACCTTCACCCCCGTCGGCGACAAGATCCGTTTCGGCATGGCCGGCATCAAAGGCGTCGGCGAAGGCGCCTCCATCAAAGTCATCGAAGAGCGCGAGAAAAACGGCCCATTCACCGACTTCGAAGACTTCGTTTCCCGCGTGGATCCGAAGGCGCTCAACAAACGCGTGCTCGAGCATCTCGTGAAGACCGGTGCCTTCGACTTCTCCGGTGCCTCCCGCAAAAAACTTTTCGACAACATCGACAACGCCCTCGCCACCGCCGCCGCCAACGCCCGTGACCGCGCCGCCGGCCAAAGCGGCTTCTTCGACATGCTCGCCGAAGACGCGCCCGCCGCGAAGAAGACCGTCGTCCGCAACCGTCAGGTGGAATCCGATGACGACTTCACGCAGGCCGAACGCCTCCAGTTCGAGAAAGAACTCCTGGGCTTCTACGTCACCGGCCACCCGATGAACGCCTACATCGGCCTCGCCGACGCGCTCGACACCTTCGCCCCCGACGAACTCCTCAACCAGGGCGACCGCGTCGAATTCCGTCTCTGCGGACTCAGCAGCAACCTCGTCAAGCGCCTCGCCAAAAAAGACAACCGCCCGTGGTTCATGTTCACGCTCTCCACGCGCAAGGCCTCGCTCCCGCTCAACATGTTTGCCGACGCCACCGCCAAGTGGGGCGTCAACCTCGCCGAAAACGCCCAAGTCGCTGTCCTCGGAAACATCATCGTCAACCAGGAGGGCGCCCGCATTAACATCAAAGAGGTCCGCCCGCTCGAAGCCTACGTGATGTCCAACGTCAAACGCGTGACCTGGCTCCTCAAGCCCGACCATCCGCAGTTGAACGAATTTCTTAAAACGCTCCGCGAAACGCTCAACAAGCAGGTCGGCTCCACGCTCACCAGCCTCGGCTTCCTCTTCGAAGACCGCATCACCGCCTTCTCCGACGTCAGCGGCGCCCTGGGATGGAAACTCACGCCCAACAAATTCCAGGAACTCCGCACGCACCCCTGCGTCGCCGGCGTGCAAATCGAAACCAAACACCTCGAAATCGCCGACGACCGCAAGTGGTCCAAGAAATTCTGATTTCAGCGCCGCCTGATTCTTTCGTGCAGTTCGAAAGTTTCGTGCTTAACACCTAATCTTCCATGTCCGACTCCGCCCTCCTCAGCCGCGCCACTCTTATTATTGACCAAGTCTCGGCCGAAAAACCCGCCGACTACGTGCTGCGCGGCGTGCTCGGCGCGGACAAAGACCTCCACCCCTCCGAAAAACGCGACATCTCCCGCGCCGTTTTCATCTACTACCGCTGGCTCAACTGGCTCGATAAATCCGCCTCCACCCAAAGCCGCGTCGCCTCCGCCCTCGACCTCCAGCGCAAGTTCGACACCGACCCGTCCTACTTCAAAACCGAAACCCTCGCCGCACGCGCCGTCCCCGAGTGGGTCCACTCCGAAATCGATCTCACCTCCGACTACCTCCGCCACCT
>DATHXF010000244.1:0-2987 GCA_035459785.1 Rariglobus sp.
TCGGGTTTCACGCAGGAGTTTTTGCAGAAGACGTTTTATTACAATCCGGCGAACAAAGGCGCGGCGGATCTCACGCTGCACAACCACGTCGTTGCGTTTAACCCGCAACCGCTGGCGGACGGTTTCGACCTGGAAGGCTCCATCGCCGCGGTGGTGGACAAGGGCGAGTTCCTGGACATGCGCCACATGCTCGACGCGAGCACGGTGTCGCGCGCGATCATCGGGCTGATTTACGTCAGCGATTTTCGCCCCGATGCGGAGTGCATGCGGGCGATTTAAGGGACTGCACGTTCGGCTTAAATGCCGGTTGCGCCATTGGGCTTTCGACGGCCACCACCTAAGGGCCGCGCAGCTTTCGATGCGTGAAACCACGCTGCACAACGCGACAACGATCCTTGGATCGTTCCTATTGTTAGATGGGCATCGCTCCACCAAGGGCATGATCCGGTCGCGAGGTCACGTCCCAACCAGGCGACAATCACCCGGCGGTTTTGATTCAGTTTCCGGGCCAGCAGCGAATAACCGGAGGCTTCTGTCGCCACATATACCCGCTTCGAAAGTGCCAGCAGAATCAGGTCCACGATTGCCGTCGTGTTGATACGAATCTTCATTTTTTTGGAGACGTGTCTGTGGTGTAGGGGCCTGCCGTTGAAATCAGGAATTTTAGATGTGAATATTCGCCGTTTCGCCTCCTTGTGGACACTCCGTTGGACCGTCGCCGAATCGGTGGCCAAAAAAACCGTTCCAGGGTAACACTTGATGAGCGGCATTACTTTATCCGGATCCGATTTGATGTCGGTGTTTCTTACGTGAACTCCTATGTAAGGTTTGGGCAGGCTCGCCCACCGCCGCTCGACTAGTCCGCGCATACGCGGACTCAGCCGCAGGCAGCTCATGAACTCAAAATCGAATGGCGTCCGTCCGCATTGCTGGTGAATCAGCACCGCGGCATCGTGGTCGCAGTCGAAGGCGAAAGTAAGGGGGATACCATCGAAACAAACGTTCAGATCGTTGATGTAACTATAGCGAGGCCGTTCATGATCGCTTGGCGTGAGTCTAGCATGCGGGGGATGGACAGAAAACCCCGCTGCAGTCGCGGTTCGGATGAATTCCGCTGGATCGGTCACTACTTTGAGGGAGGGGTGAACGAACGAAAAATAATCACAAAAGGGCGAGGAGAATGAAAACGAGTTCTCCGTATCGATCACCAGAACCCGACCATAGCGCAGGCAGTAATTAAAACACCGGCTCACCTGCGACAGCATGTCGGTGAAGCCTCCTTCGGGCCGACATATAAGATATTTCTCCATGTGCAGGCTCCCTATGCTGTGATTCTCAAATCCTGTCTAAACTCCGACGGTCTTAACGTCCCGTTCGGTCTCGCCAGTGGGCGCCGGGCTTGCCCTTGGAGTGCCAGGTGGGATTGCCGCCGCCGAAGGCTTTGCCGCGGTAGGTCTTGTCCTGGTTGTTGCCGGCGTCGCCCTTCTGCTTGCCGCCTTTGCCGAGAGATTGCTGGTGGCCGGCGCGTTTCGGCGAATTGGCGAGCGGGTTGGCGGGATCGACGCGCGGAGCCGCACCGCCCTCGTAGGCGAAGCCTTCGACCGGAACGACGGGGATGGGCTGGCCGATGAGTTTTTCGATGGCGACGATCTCGTTGGCCTCCTGCGGGGTGACCAGCGTGACGGCGTCGCCGGTGGCGGAGGCGCGGCCGGTGCGGCCGATGCGGTGGACGTAGTCCTCGGCGTGGAGCGGCACGTCGAAGTTGATGACGTGCGAGACGCCGGCTACGTCGATGCCGCGCGCGGCGATATCGGTGGCGACGAGCACGCCGCAACGGCCGGTCTTGAATTTGTCGAGGGCGTCGACGCGCTGGCCCTGCGTGCGTTCGGCGTGGATGACGACGCAGGCCTGGTTTTCGAGGCGGAGTTGATGGGCGACGCGGTCGGCGCCTTTGCGCGTGCGGGTGAAGACGATCACGCTCTTGAAATCGTCGCGCTTAAGAAGCGTGTAGAGCAGGTCGAGCTTCTGATTCTCGGTCACCGGGTGGATGACGTGGTTGACCGACTCGGTGACGGGACGGGCGCGGGCGATCTCGATGCGCTGCGGGTTGTTGAGGGCGAACTTGGCGACCTCTTCAAGCTTGGGCGGGATCGTGGCGGAAAAGAGGAGCGTCTGCCGCTTGGCGGGGCAGAGTTTGACGATGGCTTTGACGTCCTCGATGAAGCCCATGTCGAGCATGCGGTCCACCTCGTCGAGGACGAGGACCTCGATGGACGAGAGGTTGATGAGCGTGCCGTCGAGGAATTCACGGAGGCGTCCGGTGGTGGCGACGATGACATCGACGCCGGCGCGGAGGGCGTTGCGCTGCGGGCCGATGGTGACGCCGCCATGGAGGACGACGGACTTGAAATCGGTGAACTTGCCGAGGGCGTGGAACGAGTCGTCCACCTGCTGGGCGAGTTCGCGGGTGGGTTCGAGGACGAGCACGCGCGGGCCGGTGGCCCGGTGCGGGCCGAGGCGGTTGAGAATGGGGAGGGCGAATGCGGCGGTTTTACCGGTGCCGGTCTGGGCGGAGGCGATCAGATCGCGGCCGGAGAGGACGGCGGGGATGGCCTGCGCCTGGATGGGCGTGGGCTCGGTGTAGCCCAGGGCTTGCGCGCCGCGCACGAGGCTGGAGTAGAGACCGAGTTTTGAAAAAGGCATGGAGCCATCCTGCACGGGTTAAGCGCGGCATGGCGAGCACGGCGATAAACGGGGAAAGCGGAGGCGGGTTATGGCTCGATTTTGAGCGGTGCTTCGTCGCGCCGGTTGTAAACGCCGTCGAAGAGAAAATCGAAGTAGTAGTCGATCTGCGTGGCGCCGCTGAGGGTGGCGGGCGGAATGACCATCACCGCGGTCATGGTTTTTTCGTCCGCACTCAGCACGGCTGCGGCGACGGTCTGGAATTCGGTTTTGGCGGAGTCCCGATAATGGCAGGTGACCTGGGT
>DATHXF010000245.1:0-3407 GCA_035459785.1 Rariglobus sp.
TTGGGCCATCGTGCCCGGGGTCGTCATCACCCTTGCCTACATCGCGCTGTCCACCCTGGTGCTGCACGCCTTCTGCCTTTATTGCGGCGGACTTTATTTTTTGGTCGGACTGAGTGCGGCGCTGTCCTTTTGGGGAATGGAAGTGTCCCCGGATGCCAGGCAGAAGCTCAAAGGAGTCGCCCGCCAATTCTGTCAGGTTTGGGCACTGCCGTTGGTCCTGTTCGCACTCATCATTTTTGCAGAGCGAAAATTGGCCGCGCCCACGGCGCTGGCGATCACGTCAGCAAGTCTCGGAATTTCTTCGATCGACAAGGATGGCTTGCCGCGGATCGTTTCGGATCACGCGGTCCTGCAGGTCACCGAGTTTCTCGATTTTGAATGCGCCGCCTGTCGGTATTCCGCCCGCGAGTTGGATCGTTTCATGGCCAAACACCCCGGGACGGTGGAACTGCGCTGCGCGATACTCATGTCTTCCTGCCGTCACGAAGCGGGCCGGGTTCCGTCACAAGCCGTCTGCCTCGCGGCACGGGTCGGGGCGGTCATGCAAAACCGGAAACTGTTTTGGCCCTACTACAAGGCGGTCATGCTTACGGACCGCGTGGTCGATGAGACCCTGGTCTGGGAAGTGGTCGAAGGTCTCGTTGGAAAGGAACAAGTGGCCTCGGTGCGCGGGGAACTCGACCAATCCGCCGCCGCCGCGATCTTGCAGGGCAACATAGCCCTGGCCGCGAGCAACCAAATCGATCAAACGCCGAGCTGGATCATCAATCATCACCGGGAAGTGGGCGCCAAACCCGAAGCGGTCTGGGAGAAACTGCTGGCGGAAGCCCGCCAGCAACCCTCACTCAAAAATTAACCGGATTCGCCCCGACCCCATCGCTTGGCGATGTTTCGCGCAGCGGGTAACACCCCATGGTTGCGGCAGAGAGGGAGGATTAGGGTGGAGACATGATAAAATCTGTCGCCCACCCCGTGCAATCGAGCCTCCTCCTCGCGATGTTACTGCCCCTGTTCACCGGATGTATTGTTCAGGAACCCAGAAGATATCCGGAACCCCGGACCGTAGTGGTTCAGCCCGCCATCGTGATTGTAGATGATTATGATTACTATCCCAGCTACGGCGTTTACTACAGCCGCAATCGGCGTGAATACGTGTATCTGGATGGCGGTCGCTGGGTCCGCAGTCCCGAACCACGGGGCGTCACCGTGCAGGTGCTTTTGTCCACTCCAACGGTGAGAATGGGCTTTCGCGACGCGCCCGAACATCATCACTCCGCAGTGGTGCAGAGTTATCCTAAAAATTGGGGCCGCGAGGAAAACTCACGCAACGACGATGACCACGGCAAGGGCCGCAAGGATAAGAAGCCCAAAGGAAATCATTCGGACTAAAAAACGGCCCGACCAGCGGTCGGTCCTACAGTAAGACCGCCGGCGGGCCTTTCTCCTAATCCCGCACCGTCTTCAGCCCGAGGCGCGTGATGCGGTCGATCAACTGAGGGAAGCTCAGCCCCGCCTTCAACGCAGACAGCGCGAAATCTTCGTCCGGCGCCAGCATCGGGTTCGGGTTCGCCTCGATCACATAGACTTCGTTCTTCGCGGTCAGTCGCAGGTCCAGCCGTGCGTAGCCGTCGATCGTCAGCAGATGATAGACGCGCTTGCAGACCGCCTCGATGTTCCTCACCACCGCTGGCTCCAGTCCCTCGGCAAAGCGGTTTTCCAGGCCCCAGCGCTTGCGGTAGGCCTCGTCCCACTTCGCCTTGTAAGTGGCGATCTTCGGCTCGTCCGGCGGCACTTCCCGAAAAACCAGCTCGCGGATCGGGAACACTTGCAGGCGGTGGTTGCCGATCACGCCCACATACAACTCGCGCCCTTCGATGTATTCCTCGGCGATGACATCGTTGTCCGTCTTCTCGTGGATGAACTGGACCCGCTCGTTAAATTGCTCGTCGGTCTCCACGAAAGACGCCTGCGAGATGCCGTAGGACGCCTCCTCCTTGAGCGGTTTGATGAGAATGGGAAACCGCAGGCGCTTCGGGCGCACGATGCGCTTGCCGCGCGGGATGATCACGAAGTCCGCCGTGTGGATGCGGTGATAGCTGAGGATTTTTTTGGAGATGCCCTTGTTCTTGCAGAGCGTCAGCCCCGTGGAGCCGCAACCGGTGAAGGGGATGCCGGTCATCGTAAGAAACGACACGATGTGCTGGTCGAACGAGCGGTTGTTCCGGAACTGGTCGGCCAGGTTGAAGATCACGTCCGGGCTGAAGGTCTGGAGCTTCTGGCGCAGGAGATCGAGATCGTCGAAGATCGCCTGGTGCTCGGTCGGATACCCGAGCTCCTTCAGGGCCGCGAGCACGCCGGCCTCGGTTTTCCAGTCAACCGTCTTCAGTTCGGGACCCATGTCCTGGTTGAGCTCCGTGGGCCGCACGGCGTCGAAGAGGGCGAGCACTTTGAGTTTTTTGGCCATGGTCAGGTCACTTGGTGCGTTTGAATTTTCCCGTGAACAGATAGTTCATCACCAGCGTCGTGATGTAAGCCGCCACCGCCAGATCCGGGGCCGTCGCGCCGGGCACGAGGTGCAGATCGAGCTGGTCGCACCGTTCGATCAGCCGGGAGAGCAGTTTGTTGACGCGGTATCGCTTTTCGTTCGTCGCGTCGCACACCGCGTCCATCAACTCGCGCTTCCGCGAGCGGAGATAACGCGACGCTTTCAACGCGGGGCCGGCGTCCGGCGCGCCGGCGAAAAGCTGGCGGAGATCACGGTCGTAGAAATCCGGATACGTGTCCTCATACTGTTTCCGCTTCCGCGCGTAGTAGGTCTTGAGCTTGATGTTGAGGAAATTGAAGTCCCGCTCCCGATAGCCCGGCTGGTAGGGCGGCGGCTGGCCCTTGAGGGAACCCATCAACTCCTCCACGTATTCGAGTTTCTCCAACGCCCTCCAGCCCTTGAAGCGGGTGCGCCAGTCGAGCCCGGGCGTCAGCCACACCGCGAAGGTCTCGGCGAAATCCTCATCCGGGTGGCTCTGGGCATACCAGTCGTCGAGGTGCACGACAAACGAACGGCTGTAGGGCCGCGGTCGGTAGAACTCCGGCGTCGTGTCGGCGGACGTCCGGCCAAAAATCCGCTGCCACTTCCGCTTCTTCGTGAGTTGGTAGGCGTAGGCAAACGCATGGGCCGCCTCATGCCGCATCAAGCGCATGAACCACTCCGGATTCTCACCCTCCACCTCGAGCATCATCGTCTTCTCCAGCTTGCGCAGACGCTCATGCGTGAGAAAAAACGGCACAAAAATCGCCGGAATACCCACGGGCACGAACCATTCGTCGCCGACATGGCAGGGCGGATGAAACACCTGGCCCTTGGCGGAAAGTTCGTCGTAGAGCTGCTGCACCAGCGCTTGCAGCGGCGT
>DATHXF010000246.1:0-6062 GCA_035459785.1 Rariglobus sp.
TGCGGCGGACGAAAAGGTGGACCGTGACCTCCGGGCGCGGTCTGCGGGTTGACGGTTCAGACGGCGCTCGGAGATCGCCGTCCACCTTCAAAACTTAAAATCGCCCATAAATGGGCTCCTACACTCAGAGCAACGGCGAGAACAGGCGGCTCAGGTCTTCGGCGATGTTACCCAGCAGGCGGAAACGCGGGCGTGCCTCGGGTTTCGGCTCCACGCATTCGCGCAGCAGTTCGCCCGCCCACACGCGCATCGCGCGCACATCGGCTTCAGAATACAGGAACACGCCGATCTCGAAATTAACGAACAGACTGCGCAGGTCGAAGTTGGCCGAGCCGAGCAGCCCGATGCGTTCGTCCACGATGACCGCTTTCGAGTGCATCATGCGGCCGGTATGAACCATCACACGCGCACCGGCCCGGCGCAGCTGGCGCACGTAATGTCGGCGTGCGAAGTCGGTGACCGGGTGGTTGGACTTGGCGGGAATGATGAGCGTCACGTTCTTGCCGGCCCGCGCCTTTACGATGAGCGAGCGCAGCAGCACCTCCTCGGGAATGAAGTAAGGCGTGATGATCCAGATGCTCTGTTCGGCTTCCTGGATCATCGAGATGATACCTTCGTAGAGGGCATCGCCGGACACGTCGGGACCGCTGGCGACAACTTGCACGGCGCTGTCGCCCTCGATGCGCACCGCGGCCGGATCAAGCTCGGCGTGGAGCGTATCGATCGACTGGTGGCTGGCAAAGGCCCAGTCGGCGAGAAACACTTCGTTGAGTAATGCGGCGGCGGGACCGGTGATAACGGCGCCGAAGTCATTCCAACGCTTTTTCAAATGCTGGGCGCCCATGTATTCGTGGGCGAGATTGTGCCCGCCGACGATGGCGGTGTGCTGGTCGAACACGGCGATCTTGCGGTGGTTGCGCAGGTTGGCGGAGCCGCGGGTGGAAAGCGGGACCACCGGCATGAACCGCACGACCTCGCCGCCGGCGCGGCGGATGACATCGACAAAGCCGCGGCTGGAAAAGAGGCAGCCGAGCGCGTCGAGTTGCAGGCGCACCTTCACGCCCTCGCGGGCACGTTTGGCGAGCAGGTTGACGATTCGCCGTCCGGTATCGTCGCGTCCGAGGATAAACGTCGCGATGTGGATCGAGTGGCGGGCGTTGTTGATGAGTGTTTCCAACTCGGTGAACGCCTGTTCGCCGGTGGTGATGAGACGCACGGTGTTGCCGCCGGCGGGCGCGGAGGCGCCGATGGAGGTGAGCGTATGGGCGGTGGGCAGGCAGGCGATCGCAGGATCGACGGCGGGAACGCCGGGCAGACGGGGGACGACGCGGCGTTTGCGCCGGGCGAGGCGGTGAAGTTTGCGGCCCCCGAACATCAGATAAAGCGGCACGCCGACGTAAGGGATCAGCACGATGCCGAGGATCCAGGCGAGGGTGTTGCTCGGCGGACGCTTTTCACTGACGAGGCGCGCGATGGCGAAGATGGCCAGCAGAAAGCTCCCCACGGTCACGAGGTGGGTGGTAAGGCTGGTGCTGACGGCTTCGGAGACTTCCGGGGTCATGAGGCGGGTGGAACCTCAGGCTGTGCGGCGGAGCGGGTTAAGCAAGAGGAGTGCACGGTTGGAAATTACCCAAATTGGGGCTTGAACTCACCTCTGGGACGCGCCTTTTTGACCGTTCCTGTTTGGTGGAATATCCAAGTGGCCAAAGGATGGGGACTGTAAATCCTCCCGCTCACGCGTTCGCTGGTTCGACTCCGGCTTCCACCACCAGTTTTTTTAACCTCCCTAGGCCAGGGAGGTTTTTTTGTGCCCGGATTCTTCGTTAAACGAGACGATGCACTCGCGACAGATGCAGGCGGTGTTGCGCTGGTCTTCAGGCAGTTGGGCGAGCAATCCGGCAGGCACCTGCACATCGAAGCACCAACAGCGTCCGTTGGCGGCGGAGGCATCGCAGCGGTTCGACCTTTGGCAAAGTGGACAGATGACGGGTGGGGCGCTCACGGATCCGGCTTGGGGTCTTGGAATCGACGGGCGTCCTTAGTTAGGGGCATTCCCGCCGCCGGCGACCACACCCAGTTGGAAGACCGGAAGGAAGAGGGCCAGCGTCATCACTTGAGCCAGCGCAAACACCGCCAAGCCGATCAAGGCGGTTGATAGGATCGTCGTTTTGGTGAGCTCGCGTTTTATGCACAGATAGACCGCGCACGCCGCACCGATGACGGCGAGAGCCAGCCCGATTACGCCGTAGTCCATTGTTATCACGGTCAGCGCGGGCAGGTGTGCGCCAAAATCCTCAAACATGGCTGCAAAGACCGGCACTGCCGCCACGACGAGAATGACTTGGATGCAGAAAATCACAGGCAACGCGCCCAGCCCAAAGCGGATGACCTTCAGGATCGCTGGAACGGGCACAGAATCGGGTATTGCGTCACTCATGTTTTAGAACTCAGGTGAATTTCCTGTCGCCTGGCGATTTCCCAATGGAAGCAAAAAAGCCCGGGCGGTGAGGCCCGGGCTTTTGGCGGAGATACGTGTTCGTAATCGGAAGCTTAGCGCACGACACGGGCGCTGCCGCCTTTCATGAGTTTTTCGACTTCTTTCTGCGTGGCCATCGAGGTGTCGCCGGGGGTCGTCGAAGCGAACGCGCCATGGGCCGCACCGTAATCGACGGCAGCCTGCGGGTCGTTCTTGGAAAGGAAACCGAACTGGAGGCCCGAGGCGAAGGAGTCGCCGCCGCCGACGCGGTCGAGGATTTCCAAGCCGGGATATTTGCGGCTCTCGTAGAACGCGCCGTCGTGCCAGAGGATCGCGGACCAGTCGTTGACCGTGGCGGTGATGACGTGGCGCAGCGTGGTGGCGGCGACCTTGAAATTGGGGAACTCTTTCACGGCGGTCTCGATCATGGCCTTGAAGGCGTCGGTCTCGATGTGGCCGAGCGTCTCCTGGCCCTTCACTTCGAAGCCGAGGGAGGCAGTGAAGTCTTCTTCGTTGCCGATCATGACATCGACATACTTGGCGATCTCGCGGTTGACCTCCTGGGCTTTTTTCAGGCCGCCGATGGTCTTCCAGAGGGATGGGCGGTAGTTGAGATCGTAGGAGACGACGGTGCCGTATTTGTTGGCGGCTTTGACGGCCTCGATGGTGAGGGCGGCGGTGGATTCGGAGAGGGCGGCGAAGATGCCTCCGGTGTGGAACCAGCGGACGCCGAGTTTGCCGAAGATGTAGTCCCAGTCGAAGTCGCCGGGCTTGAGTTGCGAGGCGGCGGTGTTGCCGCGGTCGGGCACGCCGACGGCGCCGCGCAGGCCGAAGCCGCGCTCGGTGAAGTTGAGGCCGTTGCGCACGGTGCGGCCGATGCCGTCGTCTTCGCGCCACTTGATGAAGTCGGTGGCGACGCCGCCCTGCATGATGAAATCTTCGACGAGGTGGCCGACTTCGTTGTCCACGAAGGCGGTGCAGACGGCGGTCTTCAGGTTGAAGGCCTTGCGGAGACCGCGGGAGGTGTTGTATTCGCCGCCGCCTTCCCAGGCGGTGAACTGGCGGGCGGTGCGCACGCGGCCCTCGCCGGGATCAAGGCGGAGCATGACTTCGCCGAGCGAGAGCTGGGCGTAGTGACATTCGGAGGCGGGACGGAGTTTGAGTGCCATGGTGGGGAGGGAGAAGTTGAGAGCTGAGAGTTGAGCGTTGAGAGACCGGAATGGCCAGAACGGAGCGGCAGGGGACTAGGATGAAGGCGACTGTTGTCTGGATGAAAACGACCGGAGTCTGAATGGGGAACTCAGGAAATCAGGAACGGAGGAAGCGGATCGGTTTCCTGATTTCCTGAGTTCCCCATTCAATGGTTTAGACCGTGACGGTTTTGAAGGAGGTGAGATCCCAGAGCGGCTGGCCGGCTTCGGCGGCGAGTTCGTTGAAGGCGGCGATTTCGGCGGCGGTGAAGAGGAGTCCGCCGGCGTTCGCGGTGTGTTTGGCGAAGGAGGCTTCGAGCTGGCCAGGGAGCATGGACTTTTCGTTGCCGTGGCCGAGGACATCGTCGATGACGGCTTTCACGTTGGCCTTCTGGTCGCGGCCCTTGGCGAAGGCGCCGGCGTTCATCGCGTCGGGGTGGATGACTTGGAAGAAGAAGGCGCAGGTGCCCTTTTCGCCCGGGGTGACCTGGTCCCAGCGGTTGCGGATGGTGGGGAGCGAACCGCCGATGAAGCCGCCGACGATCTCGTTGATGAGGGAGAGACCGTAGCCTTTGTGCGCACCGAAAGGGAGGAGCGAAACGGCGTCGGCGGGGTTGGTGGTGGGGTTGCCGTCTTTGTCCACGGCGGCGAGAGGAGGGAGTTGTTTGCCTTCGCGTTTGAGTTGCTGGACGCGGCCCATGGCGACGACGGACGTGGCCCAGTCGATGACGATGGGATAGCCGACGGCCTCGGTGGTCGGGAAGCCCCACGAGTGCGGGTTGGTGCCGAGGGTCGGGAACTTGCCGCCGAAGGGGACGACCTCGGCGAGCGCGGCGGTGCAGTTGGTGTAGGCGATATAACCGCGGCGGGCGGCGTCCATCACGTAGCCGCCACCCCAGAGGTAGTGGAAGGCGTTGTCCACGGAGACGGTGCCGACGCCGTATTTGTCGGCGAGGCGGATGGCTTCGTCCATGGCGCGGTAGGCGGTGGACTGGCCGAGCTTTTTATTGGCGTTCCAGATTTTGACGGCCTCGAAGCGCGAGGGAATTTCCTGGATTTGCGCGCCGGGGACGCAGCCTTTGGAGCCGGAGCCGAAGAGGTGGTCGAGGTGGAGGGCCTTGATGCCGTTGTGCGTGCGGATGCCGTGGCGGGAGGCCTCGGCGCAGAAGCGGGCGCCCTCGGCGGCCTCGTCGGCATGGAATCCGCGATGCTGGTAGGCGGCGGCGATGAGGGCGTTGTGCTGGGACTCGGGGACGACGTGGTAGGTTTCCATGGAGGGAAGTAGCGAGTAGTGAGTAGCGGGTAGCGAGTAGATCGGAGGATCAGACGGCGCGGGCGATGGGGGCTTTGCCGGCGAGGAAGAGGGTGAGGTTTTCGACGGCGCAAGAGGCCTGGCGTTGGACGCTCTCGTGGGTGCGGCTGCCGATGTGGGGCGTGAGCACCGTGCCGGGGAGGCCGAGCAGCGGGTGGTCGGCGGGCGGGGGCTCCTGGTCGAGGACGTCGGCGCCGTAACGGATGTGGCCGGACTTGATGGCGGCGACGAGGGCGTCGAGGTCGATGAGTTCGCCGCGGCCGGTGTTGACGATCACGGCGCCCTTCGGGAGGAGGGCGAGGCGGCGTGCGTCGAGGAGTCCCTTGGTCTCGGCGGTGAGCTTGGTGTGGAGAGAAACGAAGTCGGCCTGCTTGAGGGCTTCGTCGAGGGTTTCGACGCGCTCGAGTCCCTGCCAGCGGGCGAAGTCTTCGTCCCAGTAATTGGCGAACACGATGACGCGGAGGCCGAAGGCGCGGGCGCGGACGGCGACTTCCTTGGCGATGCGGCCGAGGCCGATGAGAAGAAGGGTTTTGCCGCAGACTTCGTTGCCGGTGATGCGCGTCCAGCGTCCGGCGGCGACGTGGTTGGCCTCGACGACGAGGTTGCGGACGACGGCGAGGAGGAGGGCGAAGGTGTGTTCGGCGACGGTGGTGTGGTTGACGCCGGGGGTGAAGAGGACGGGGAGGCCGAGGTTCTTGGCGGACTTAAGGTCGATCTTGTCGAGGCCGATGCCGTATTTGGAGATGACCTTCAGGCGCGGGACGGATTTTTCCATGACGGCGCGGGTCATGGCGTCGTCGCCGCAGAGGTAGGCGTCGAACTGGCCGGCGAGTTCCAGCATGCGGGACTCGGGGAGGGGGCCGCGTTCGCGGACGATCTCGAAGCCGGCGGCGGCAAGCATATCGTGGTGGATGCCGGGCGTGTCCTGGAAGGACGTGGTCGTGAGGAGGACTCGGGTCATTGAAAAGGGGATGAAGGAACCGTTTTATCGGGTTGAAGCGGGGGGACTACCGCTGGAATGTGAAAACACTTCCATGCCATCCTTCGGACCAGCGACTCGGAAACTCAAAGGCAAACTCGGCCG
>DATHXF010000247.1:0-3335 GCA_035459785.1 Rariglobus sp.
CCGCCGGTGAGCGTGCCGGTGACGACGAAGTCGAGCCCGCCCTCGGTGGTGTCCACGATCTGCCGGATGTTGGCCGGCGTCCACGGATGCGGGAACAGGACGTGGCGCGACCCGTCGCGCGAGCCGAGCACGGCGATCGGCGTGTAGTTGCCGGAAAAATACATCGTCTCGGCGAGCCACAGCGGCAGGCCGCGCGCGAAACGGCCGAGGTCGTCCTCGGGGGCGTCCAGACGGGCGCGCAGGTCGGTCAGGCCGGAGGTCGCGAGCTGGGCGAAAGCGATGCGGCGGTTGCGCGCGTCCCTGGCGGGAAGAACGCCGGGAATCGTTTCGAGCCCGTAAGACCACACGGGTTTGGAGATGCTGACGAGCGAAACGGTTTCGGGGGGCGGGCCGCCGGCCGGGTGCGCAGGGTCGGCCAGGCTGGGGAAGACCCCGGCGGATGGCACGGCCGCGCCGCGGCCAAAGAGACGAGCAAAGAGACCCATGCCGAAAACGAAGCTGGTCCGCCGGCGGTCGCGACGCAATTCGCGTGCAAAGGCGGTCGCGGGCGTGGGTTTTACAGATTTTATGCGGGTTTACGGCCGCGGTGCGGCGGTCGCGGCGGGCGCGGGCGAGGGGGCGGCGAGTTTCGCGGGGTTGATGCCCTCGCGCACGGCGAGGGTGGCGAGGACTTTCGGCACGTAGAGCCGCGTCTCGGTGGGCAGGGCGTCGGCGATCTCGGCGAAGGTCTTGGCGTCCTCGGCTTTGAGGACGCGGCGCACGCGGCCCTCGCCGGCGTTGTAGGCGGCGAGCGCTAGAGGCCACGAGTCGAACATGCCATGCAGCCGGCGCAGCAGCGTGGCGGCGGCGCGGGCGCTTTTCTCGGGATGGATGCGTTCGTCGAAGGGGAAGAGGCTCAGGCCCTGGGCCTTGGCGGTGACGGGCATGAGTTGAAACAGGCCGCGCGCGCCGGCGGGGCTTTTGGCGGCGGGGTTGAACATCGACTCGGTCTCGGGAATCCAGGCGAGTTCGACGGGCAGGCCCTCGTCGCGGAAAACCTTTTTGAGTTCGGCCAGAAACTCGTCGGCGCGGGCGGGACGCGGACGTTCGCGCACGCGGCTCACCCAAAGATCGTAAAGCGGGATGTCGGACGGCACCGGCGTGACGGGCGGAGGCGGCGGGAGAACCGGGGGCTTGGCCGGATCGACGGGCGGTGGTGGCGGCGCGGGTGTGATGGCGCGTTTGGCGACGACGATTTCGTCGATGCGTTCCTCGAGCCAGTCGGCGTAGTCCTTGTATTCGGGCAGGGCGCGCAGGGCGAGGAGGGCGGTGCGGGCCTCGGGTTCGTAGGCGGCGAGTTCGGCGAGCGAGCCGGACTCTCGGGTTTTTTCGAGGCGCGCGACAAACTCGTCCCATTGCGCGCGGGTGGGGAAGGCGAACTCCTCCTTTATCTCCGGTGGTGCGAGCGCCTCGAACAGCGCCTGCCCCATCGTGAACAAATCTTCGGTGTCCGCCGGAACGGGAGTCGGAGTGGGAGGGGGAGTCGGCGTTGGTGTTGGCGCAGGCGCGGGCTCCGCCGCGAAGACGACGGCGACGGTGAGCGGCAGGAGCAGGAGACGGCGGAGCGACATGGGGTGTTGGACCCGTGAAAGGCGGGGCGGTTGCGGGGTCAGGCGTTGAGGCCGTGGATGTGCAGCGGGGTGTTGCGACCGCGCAAGGTGATCTCGCCGAAGTCGATCCACGGCAGGTCGTCGGTCACGCGGCTGCGGGTGGCGCCGGTGACGAGGATGACGGCGGGCTTTTCCTTGGTGAGGGCGCAGACGCGCGAGGCGACGTTCACACCGTCGCCGATCACGGTGTATTCGAGTTTTTGCGGCGTGCCGACGGCGCCGGCGACGACGAGGGAGGTGTTGAGGCCGATGCCGATCTTGACGGGCGGTTCGCCGCGGACGGCGCGTTCGCGATTCCACTCCTCGACGGAACGGGCGATGTCGAGGGCGGCGCGCACGGCGCGGGTGGCGTCGTCGGGCTGGCGCAGCGGGGCACCGAAGAGCACCATGACGCAATCGCCGATGTATTTGTCCACGGTGCCCTGGTGGGCGAAGACGGCCTTGGTGACTCGCTGGAAGAACTGGTTGAGGAACGCGACGGATTCCTCGGCGGCCATGCTCTCGGCGTTGGAGGTGAAGCCGCGGATGTCCACGAAGAGCACGGTGACTTCACGTGTCATGGGGCGGTCGAAGATCTCGTGGCGGCTCTCCAGTTCGTCGGCGATTTCGGGCGACACGAAGCGGCGCAGCCGGGCGCGGGCGCGTGATTCGGTGAGCAACCGGAGCTGGCCCTTCACGACCATGGTGGTGAGCGAGGCGCCGATGAGCAGCAGCATGACTCCGCCGATGCGCACGCGCATGTCGTCCATGCCTGCGCGGAAAAACCACCCGTAGCCGGCCAGTATGCCGGCGGTGGAAAGCCACAACAGCGGCAGCGAGAGGCGCAGGGAGTTGGTGAGCATCACGATGTTGGCCGCCGCCACGTAGGCGAAGGCCGCTTCGAGCGTCGTGCGTCCGCCGAGATGGTAGAAGGCGTAGGCTTGGAGCAGCGCGACATCGCCGGCCGCGAACAACCAGCGCCAGGACGGGTGGTGGCTGCGGTTGCTGGTGATCACGAGAACGGCGACCGAGTAGCCGATGATCACATACTCAAAGCCACCGGCGGAGCGCGCGGTGTCCAGGACGGCTTCGAGCAGAGGCACCGAGGAGAGCAGCAGGCGCCACCAGGCCATGCGATATTCCTGCCGCGACTGGGCGCGCCGGATCAGGTCGGTCGGGACGCCCTCGGCTGGCACAAATGCATTGCGGCGGAGGTTTTGGAGAAGTTTGGACAGAAAAGGAGGCATGCGGGGGGACTTGCGGCGGAGGTTGGCGGATGGCGGCACGGAAGGGAAGGGCGGCGGCGGGGAGCTTTCCCGTTTGACCCTCGGGCGGGGGCGTTTACCTACAACCTTCCTCCGGATGAACAGGGTCCACATCAAAACCTACGGGTGTCAGATGAACGAGCGCGACAGCGAGGCGGTCGCGGCGATGCTTCGCGCCCGGGGTTACCGCATCGTGGGTTCCGAGGATGAGTGCGACGTTATGTTGCTCAACACGTGTTCCGTGCGAGAAGCGGCGGAGCAGAAGGCCATCGGCAAGGCAGCCAACATCACTCACCGCAAAAAGAAGAATCCTGACTTTGTGTTGGGTATTCTCGGCTGCATGGCGCAGAACCGCGGCGCCGCTCTCTTGGATCAGTTGCCCGATGTGGACCTGATCGTGGGCACTCAGAAATTTCACCAGGTCCCCGACTATCTCGACAAC
>DATHXF010000248.1:0-39036 GCA_035459785.1 Rariglobus sp.
ACTGACCCTTTAACGAATCGAAACCCTCTTTTTTTAATACCATGTCACAGCACAAAAGTCTCCAAGGCGCCTCCGGCATCGTCGTGAAGCGTAACGTCCTCAAGCGCTTCGAGCGCGTCGCGATCCTCAAGAAGCGCGGCCAGTGGAAAGAGGGCGATCGCGTCGCCGGCCTCCGCAAGACCAAGCCCGACGTCTGATTCCATCTCACGTTTTTTAAAAAGCAGGCAGTCCCCGTGGCTGCCTGCTTTTTTTGTGCTCGGGATTCCCCGTGTTTATCGCCTGCCTGCTTCCGCCACATGATTGACCTGATCAAGAAGCTCATCGACTTCATCCTCCATATTGACACCCACCTCTCGGAAATCATCCGCGACTACGGTGTGTGGACCTATGGTGTCCTCTTCCTGATCATTTTTGCGGAAACCGGCTTGGTCGTGATGCCGCTCCTGCCCGGCGATTCCCTGCTCTTCGCAGCGGGCGCGCTAGCCGCCCTCCCCGTCTCCGGCCTGAACGTCCACCTCATGGCCCTCCTGCTCTTCATCGGGGCCGTGATGGGCGACTCCTTGAATTATTGGATCGGCAGCAAGATCGGCCCCGCCGTCTTTAAGCGCGAAGACTCCATCTGGTTGCGCAAAAAACACCTCGAGCGCGCCCACGCCTTCTTCGAAAAATACGGCGGCCGCGCCATCATCCTCGCCCGTTTCGTCCCTATCGTGCGCACGTTTGTCCCCTTCGTCGCCGGCGTCGGCGCGATGACCTACCGCCGCTTCTTCGCCTATAACATCATCGGCGGGTTTGTCTGGATCTACGCGTTCACCTACCTCGGCTTTTTCTTCGGCAACCTTCCCGTCGTTAAGGAAAACTTCGGACTCGTGATCATGGCGATCATCGCCGTCTCCGTCGCCCCCATCGTAATCGAAGGCGCGCGCGCCTGGCGCGAACAACGCAAAGCATCGGGCACCTGCCCCTAAAGCGGATCCAGGCGGAGGCTGATGATCTGCAGGCAAACCCAAAACTCCTGAAAATCTCATGAAAGCCGATAAAACGAAAAACACCTTGTCGCCCGAACAACGTGAGGCGCTGATCAAAAAACTTCAGGCCCGCTTCGAAGAAGACATCAACCGCCATAAGGGTATCGACTGGTCCAAGGTGAAGGCCCGACTGGAAGCCAACTCCGCCAAACTATGGTCACTCCATGAAATGGAAAAAACCGGCGGCGAGCCGGACGTCATCGGCCACGACAAAAAGACCGGCGAATACATCTTCTTCGACTGTTCACCTGAGAGTCCCGACGGACGCACTTCGGTGTGCTACGACCGCGCAGGACTGGAATCGCGCAAAGAGCATAAACCCAAAACCAGCGCCATGGACATGGCCGCGGACATGGGCATCGAGATGCTGACGGAAGAACAATACCGAGAGCTACAGACACTCGGAAAGTTCGACCGCAAATCGTCGAGCTGGGTGGTGGCTCCGGATGACATTCGCAAACTCGGCGGCGCCCTCTTCGGTGACCGCCGTTACGATCATGTCTTCATTTACCACAACGGCGCGCAGTCCTACTACAGCGGCCGCGGATTCCGCGGTTCGCTCAGGGTGTGATTCTGCCTCAAACCAAAAAGCGACCGGACAACCCCGCGAATCACCGGCGCGTTTCCGTCTTGGCTCCCTCTTCCGTAACTCCACAGTCCGTGCTCCCATGAATTACCGCACCCAGGCTGAATATTACATCAAAGGCATCACTTCCGGCGTCATCGACGCCGCCGAGGTCATCGCTTGGTCCGACGAGGTGATCGTCTCCGCCCCCAAGTCCGAAGACTGGATGATCGAAATCTCCAGCTGCGGCGCCGACGAACGTCTCAAGGTCCTCGGCCTGCTTAATACCGTGAAGGGCGAAGCCGACCCCGTCGAACTCGCCGCCCTGCTCAAGGCCAAGGGCCTCTGAGTCACCCTCCAGCCCCGTCCCTGCGTCGTCGGCCGATCAGCCGGACGCAGGGCGGGTGCGTTTGATTTTACCTCGGGAGCGTTCGGCCAGGCCGTCAACGATCCGTCCGCGAGTAACTCAGGACGGACTCCGCCCGAGCAATCCGCCGACAATCGAGGCGTCACAAAACAAGCCCGCGTGTAATCGGCGCACAGCCGTGATCACTCGGCGGTTCCTGCGCAGGATACGCGCTGTAAAACCGAGGCACCCCAGCGAGGCGAGCACCTGGCGATGCTCCCGATACACCACCAATGCCGCGCCTAGCGTCAGAATCGTCTGAGCCGCTTCCCGCAGTCTCCGCACGGCCCCTCCCCGCCCCGACTCCGCGCCGGCGATGCGCTCCACCTGAAAGCGGATGTGGGCGAATTCATCGTAGATCAGTTTGTCGCAGACGCGTCGTAACACCGGATGCCGGGTCGTGACGCGAAGGCAGGGGTAGTATTCCTGGGCCACGAGTTCGGCGATGATCAGCACGCGGCTTGACCAGCCGATATCGCTCACCGCGCGGATGCGCCGGAAAATACCGTCGGAAAACGTCGTCTGCTTGCGCGCGATTCCGGCGAGATTCATGAAGCGCAGCAGCAGCGCAGCATGTTCGTTTTCCTCGCCCACGAACAGCACCGAGGCCTCGTGAAACGACGGTTCGCGCACAGTCGCGGCAAAGGCGGCCGACCTTGCGAGATAGTTTTGTGCCTCGGACGATTCGCCGCGCTGAAACTCGGCGATCGAGCCCGCTATCCGCCTCAGCTCCGCGGCGGAAAGCGGCGGATTTTCCGTCCACGGAATGTGCCATTCCTTCCATGAATTGGTCCGGAAATGCGCCGCCCACCAGGCGGTCGGATGCAGTCCGGAATGAGCAATCGAAACGAGGCGAACACGAGTAGCGGTGGAGATCATGCCGCGATCATGAATCGTCTCCGTGAAGTCTTGATGAAGCCGCGATGAAATCTTCGAGAAATACGAAGACTTCCGGAGACATTTGTCTGCTGCTTGCCACTTTGCACCCGTGCTTCTTTGGTTTCCCCATGCAGCCCCTCGTCGCCGCCTACACCCACTGTCCGTGCTGTGGTTCGTCCGACTATGACCACGAACCCTCCGCGACCGGCGGCACCCGCCATTGCCGCGCTTGCGGCCATCGCGATTTCAACAACCCCGTCACCGCCGTCGCCGCGCTCATACTTGACCCTCAGCATCGCCTCCTGCTCATCCGTCGCGCCAAAGATCCCGCGCGCGGGCTGCTCGCCTTGCCCGGCGGTTTCGTCGATGCCGGCGAATCCCTTGAACAGGCTGTTCACCGCGAGGTGGCCGAAGAAATCGGCCTTGCACTTACCGACCTGCGCTACCTCTCCTCGCACCCCAACCCCTACACCTACGCCGGACTCACCCGTCCGGTGTGCGATGCATTTTTTCAGGCCCGCGCCGTGTCCTTCGACGTCGTGCTGCAACACTCTGAGGTAACCGACTGGCAGCTCCGCCCGCTCGCCACACTCGAACTCGCCGAACTCGCCTTCGACTCCATGCGCCACGCTGTTTCGACCCTCCGCACCGCTCTTTCGCACACACGGCAGGGTTGAACCGGCTCCACGTCATTCCGTCGGGCCTCACGATTGATTTCCCCGCCGTCGCATTCAGCTTGTCCCGGAACGTCCGCACGGTTGCCAATACACCATGGCCCTTCAACACAGTCCCTTCCGGCTGTTTCTTGTGATGATACTTGCACGGCTACGAAACGGCCGGCACTCCGCCACCCACCGCGCACGCTACCGGCAGTGGAAATTCCGGGGAATCAGGAACCGCTTCACGGCGCGCTCCTCCTTCGAGGACTACGCCATTTTGCGCCGCATCGCACTTGAGGACGAATACGATGTCGCCCATGAGAAGTTTTCGCCCTCCGACATCGTCATCGATATCGGGGCTCACATCGGCGTGTTCAGCTACATGGCCCATATTCTGGGCAGCCGGGCAATCCACGCATTCGAAGCCGATGGCGAAAACCACGGCATCCTCCAACCTCGGCACGCTCCGGGGAATTCATATCCACTACAAGGCGGTCGGACGCAGTGATGCCGACGCCAAGCCGGATGTCGTGCATTCGGGCTACATCGACGGCAACACCGGCGGCGGCAATGTCATCATGGGCGGACGCGCCTTTGAGTTCTACAAACAGGAGCTCTTTGAACGGACGCCCGCCACTTCCGAGGTCCGCATACCCGCCATCCGGCTCGACGACATTCTCGCGCCGTTCAAATCCGTGAAACTCATCAAAATCGACTGCGAAGGCAGCGAGTTTCCTATTCTGCTCACCAGCCGGCTCCTGCATCGCGTGGAACGCATCGTGGGCGAATACCACGAAATCGAAGCGCATAGCATGCCCTGCCTCGACCCCGGCGCGGTTGTCCCCGGCTTTCAAGACTACCGCAAAGAACACCTCGCAACCGTCCTCGAACAGCACGGCTTCCACGTCACCTTCAAGGAGTCGGCCCGCTGCCTCGGCATGTTCAACGCAATCCGGACACGAGCGATCCGCGCTGAAGTGTAAACCCGTTCCGCTCCTGCTGGGGCATCACCTCCGGCTCAATTGGGAATCTCTGGCTCCACCAGGTGCGCCAGTTGCACGAGCGACTCCTGCCAGCCCAGATAGCACATCTCCGCCGGGATCACCCCCGGCACACCTGCCTGCTCGATGTTCATTTCGGTTCCGCAGAGCACTTTTTTCAGCGTCACAGTCACCTCGATCACACCCGGCAGATTGGGATCGTCGAACTTGTCGGTGTAGCGGAGCCGTTCGTGCGGCACGAGTTCGAGGAAGTTGCCGCCGAAGCTGTGGCTGGCACCCGTCCCGAAATTGGTGAACGACATCCTGAAGCTGCCGCCCACCTTGGGCTCGAAGTGGTGCATCTTGCCTATGAAGCCGAAGGGCGGAAGCCAGCGGCACATGGCATCGGCCTCGGTAAACGCGCGATAGATTTTTTCGGGTGATGACTTAAGGACGCGATGCAGGCGAATGGTATGGGTGGACATGGGAATTCTTTTTTTGAAATGAAAGACGATGCCGTCAGTAATTCAACGAACGAACCTGCACCGGACGGACACCCTTGACCATATTTCATCGGAATAGGGCCGGCGCACCGAACCGTGGTGTTTTTTGCGTTACCTCCGAATCCCATCGATATTGAATCGACCACCGCCCATGACACCTCTCCCCAGCCTCTACGAACGCATCGGCGGACACGACGGCCTCACCCTGTTGCTGCGCCGGTTCTACGCCGACGTGCGTCAGCATCAAGAGATCGGTCCCATTTTCTCAGAACACATCGAGGACTGGCCCGCGCACCTGGAAAAAATCGCCGGTTTCTGGTCCGGACTCACCGGAGGTCCCGCGCTCTACGGCGGTGGCATGGCCGCGCGCCACATCCCCCTCCGACTCGAAGAAAAACACTTTCAAGCCTGGCTGAGACTCTGGCACCGCCACTGCAACGCACACCTGCCCGCGACCGAAGCCGCGGAGATGATTACCATCGCCGAAGCCATCGGCCAGCGCCTGCGCGCCTTGACCGGCACGCGGCGATGACACGCCGGTGCACAAAAAATTCGTTGCCGTCCAAACATACATGAGTTCACCCGCCCCGGACCCGACACCCCAAACTCCGTCCCGCACATTCTTCCTCAAACGAGTCGGGCTCTCGGTTTTGCGCATCTACATTTTGGTATGCGTGGCGATGACCGTTTTTCAGCGCAAACTCCTCTACTTTCCCACCCACGAAGACTCCCCGGTGATGGCGAAGAACTTTTTCATCAAGCCTTGGACGCTGGAGGGCGACGTCATCGGCTATGCACGCGAAGTCCGTCAACCCCGGCGCATTTGGCTGATGCTGCATGGCAACGGCGGCCAGGCCATTGACCGGGTTTACGCCCTGCCCTCCTTCGACGCGGAAGACAGTGTTTTCATTCTGGAATACCCCGGCTACGGAGGACGCCCCGGCTCACCGTCCAAAGACACCTTCAACGCCGCAGCCAAGGCAGGCTACGAACACCTTCGCCAGGCATATCCCAATCTCGAAGTGAACATTCTGGGCGAGTCGCTTGGCAGCGGAGCCGCCTGTTCATTGGCCACACTTTCCCGCCCCCCCGACCGCATCGTGCTCGTCGTCCCCTTTGACCGCCTGACGTCTGTTGCACAGGAGAAACTCTGGATACTGCCCGTCGGCTTAATGCTTTTCGATCGCTGGAACAACGTCGAAGCACTCGCCCGTTACGAAGGTCGCGTCGATATCTACGGCGCAAGCGAAGACATCGTCATCCCCATCCATCACGCCCAAAAGCTGGCCGACGCGGCCAAGGGCAGTCGTTTCCACGCAATGCCCTGCGGACACAATGAATGGTCCGAGCGCCCCTATGTGGACCTCCGCTGAAGAATTGCTCACCCCTGAATCTCCAGCCGCGTATCGCCGGCTTCGTCGCGCTTGAGGTGCCAGTCGGTCGTGGTGATTTTATCAAGGAACGCCTCGTCATGGCTCACCAGCAGCATCGCACACGGACAATCCGCCAGTGCGCCTTCGAGACACATGATTCCCGGCAAATCCATGTGGTTCGTCGGCTCGTCCATCACGATGAGATGCGGGCCGCGCACGATGCCGATCGCGAGGAGCAGCTTCCGCACTTCACCCGGACTCGGTAGCGCGCTCTCCAGCAACCGCGCCGGACGCGAGCCCAGCCGGCTGATCGTGATCATCACGCGGCCGAGTTCGTCATTCGGCAGACGTTTGATCGACTCCAGCAGCGCGCGCGAATCCTCCGCCGAGATTTCCTGCGGCACGCTCACCAATTTTTCCGCCGGCAACTGCAAGTGTGCGAGCAGGTGCTGGATCAGCGTGCTCTTCCCAAGTCCGTTGGCTCCCGTGATCGCGATACGGCTCGTCCCGCCGATTTCCAAATCGGGAAAGTGCAACTGGCGCCCCCCGCCCAACGACAGGCTGCCCGCCGGCAGGCGCAGCAGAAAATCTCTCGGCATAAAAGACGCGCCATCCACCCAAATTCCGGTCTCGTAACGCTTTTTCACCGTAATCTCGGAGCGTTGCGTCGACACCTTCCCCGCACGCTGGTTCATCTGCGCGACCATTTTCCCGGCATATGCATCCTTGCCCGACATCTTGGCCAGGTTGCGCTGCGCCCGCCCGTCGTGGTCGTGCGCCGGGATTTTGATCTGCTTCGATCCGCGTGACGCCGCCGCCTTCTGGTCCGCGATCACACGACGGCGCTGCGCCTCGTCCTTGAGACGGTTTTCGGTGCGGCGCAGCGCGTCGTTGGCGCTGCGGGCGGATTGCTCGTCCTGCTCCTGCTGCTCCATCGCCTCGGTCACACCGCCCGGCCGCATCACGGCTTCCGGCGGGTCGATGATCAGGCATTGCGTGCACAGTTCATCCAGCAACGCGCGGTCATGGCTCACCAGCAGGCCGACGCCCGTGAATTCTTTCAACGCAAGCAACAGCAACCGCCGCGCATCGGCGTCGATGTGGTTGCTCGGCTCATCCAGAGCCAGCACCGCCGGTTCGCGCCAGAGCGCCACGGCGATCTGCGCACGCTTGCGTTCGCCGTGGCTCAACGTGGACCAGCGCTCGGGCCAGTCCTCGCTCACGCGCAACCGCGCCTTGAGCACGGTGGCGTCGGGAGCCCAGATAAAATCCTCAAACATTTCAGGCGGCTCGTCGGTGCGCTGCGCTACGTAAAGCGACAGTCCCTGCCGGTGCACCGTGCCGCCCTGCGCGGCGAGTTCGCCCGTCACCACTTTCAACAACGTGGTCTTGCCCGCGCCGTTTGGCCCCACGATGCCTGTCCAGCCGGACGGGAACTGCACCGTCAAATCGGTGAACAAAGGCGCAGTCATCCCTTGATGTGCAAACTCTACGGATTGAAGTGCCAGCTGGGCAAAAGCCATGCCTTCCACTCTGAAGCCGACGCAGTCCCTCGCAACGCCAAGTTGGCGTCCAAATCGAACCCCCTTTCGCCCACCCATAATTTAGATATTGCTTAATTAAGTTTTATCTTAATTAACAGTTCCATGCAGAGCCTCGCCGCCATTGCCGACCCCACTCGCCGCCGGATTGTCGAACTGCTCGCCGTGCGCGAGCGGACCTCGGGTGAACTCGTCTCCGAGTTCGACATGAGCGCCCCGGCGATTTCCCAGCATCTGAACGTGCTGCGCGAGGCCGGCCTCGTCACCACCCGCACGGAAGGCCAGTCCCGCATCCAGGCGCTCAACCCCGGCGGTTTCGACGACCTCGAGTCCTGGTTGCAAAAAACGCGCTCCGTCTGGTCGAGCCGTCTCGACGCCCTCGAACGCGAACTGCGCGCGGAGGACGCGGTCAATGCCAGGAAGGCCAAAAATAAATCTTCATCATGAACACCAACGACCAATACGGAAAGTTCAACGGCCCCGCCGAAGTGCGTATCGTTCGCACCCTGCCCGGCCCCATCGAGCGCGTCTGGGAATACCTCACCGTTCCCGAAAAACGCGCCCGCTGGTTTGCGGGCGGATTCTGCGAGCCAAAGGCAGGCGGAAAGAACGACCTCGTCTTCCAGCATAAAAACCTGTCGCCCGATGAAGAGCCGCCGGAGCAATACAAACAGATGAACGAAACGGGCTTCACGATGCCCTCGATCATCCTTCGCTGCGAGCCTCCGCGCTTGTTGAGCTACACCTTCGATGACGCTTCCGAGGTCACTTTCGAGCTCACCCCGCAGGGCAAACAAGTCCTGCTCGTGCTCACTCATCGCGCACGCGGCGACGACATCCCGTCGATTCCCGGTTACGCGAGCGGATGGCATACGCATTTCAGTCTGCTCGCCTCCCTGCTCGAAGGCACCCAGTCACCTCCATTTTGGGCCACGCACAAACGGCTCAAGGCCGAATACCAAAAGCTCTACGCCGAAGCGCAGACCACGTAACGCCGCGCCACATTTTTCCGACAGGAAACCACACCTTAGGCCACTGCCTTGCCCGTTCACCTACCTGTCCGAAATCCATCCTCCAAATCGTCGTTATAACCACAGGTATCCGTCTCCCATGAAAACCAACGCATTCCCCCACCCGTCCGTCGTCTCCCCGGATCAATGGCTCGCCGCCCGCCTCGAACTCCTGCGCGAGGAAAAGAAACTGCTCCGGCTCCAGGATCAGCTCGCGGCCCGGCGCCGCCAGTTGCCGTGGGTCAAGATCGACAAGCCCTATGTCTTCACCGGTCCCTCGGGACGCGTCACTCTGGCCGATCTCTTCGAGGGTCGCAGCCAACTCGTTGTCCAACACTTCATGCTCGGATCCGGCTGGGATGAAGGCTGCAAAAGCTGTTCCTTCATGATGGATCATTTCAATGCCGCCGCGGTGCACCTGCCCGCCCGCGACGTGGCGTTCGCCGCCGTTTCCCATGCACCGCTCGCCGAAATCCTGCCTTTCAAAAAACGCATGGGGTGGAACGTCAACTGGGTCTCGGCACACGGCACCGGCTTCAACCAAGACTACCACGTATCGTTCACCGAGGAGGAAGTGGCCTCGGGTAAAGTCTACTACAACTATGGTCCCCGGGCCTTCCCCCATGAAGAGGCTCCGGGTGTAAGCGTCTTCGCCCGCGACGCCGCCGGCGCGATCTATCACAGCTACTCCACCTACGGCCGCGGCGTGGAGTTCATCATGGGCACCTACCACATCCTCGACCTGGTTCCGAAAGGCCGTGACGAGGAAGGACTGGACTATGGCATGGAATGGGTCCGGCACCACGACCGCTACGACCAATCCTCCCATGCCGTCGTCACGCCCTGAGTTTTCCCGCCGTGCCATCCGCTGGCTGTGGCCGGCGGCTCTGCTCGCGCTCGCGCCAAAATGCGTGCTGTGTCTGCTCGCCTACGCCGGCCTCGGTGCCGCGTTCGGGCTCGGCGGTCCGGAAATCTGCGGCGCACCGGCTGGTTTTACGACCGCCTGGCCGACCGCACTCGCATGGCTCGGCGTCGTCATGGGGGTCGGCACGCTGGGTTTTTTCGCGCATCGAAGGCACGAGTGATGCACCGACCGCCGCTTGCCAACGTCGGCGGCACGCTCAGCGTTGCTTGCATGCCCGCCCCTGTCCTGTTTCGCGGCGTCCACCACGTCGCCATCATCGCTTCCGATTACGTCCGCTCACGGAAATTCTATGTAGACATCCTTGGTCTGCGTGTCGTCGCCGAGATCTTTCGCGAGGCGCGTCAGTCGCACAAACTCGACCTCGCGCTGCCCGACGGTGTGCAGATCGAACTCTTCTCGTTTCCCAATCCACCGCGCCGTCCCTCCTACCCCGAGGCCGCCGGACTGCGCCACCTCGCGTTCTCCGTTCACGATCTCGACGCCTGCATCGCCCATCTGACCGCGCATGGCATCGCCACCGAACCGGTGCGTATCGACGAATTCACCGACCGCCGTTTTACCTTTTTCGCCGACCCCGACGGACTGCCCATCGAACTCTACGCGTAGGCCTCCGACTGATAAAAAACTCCGGTCGCTTGACTATCGGAAAATTTTGCCGAGGGTCCCGACGTCAACTCCGCCATGTCCTACGCCATTCATCATATCATCGGGATTTGTGTGAGCATGGAGTTGTCCATCTTCCCGGGTGTGCCCGGTGAAGCCCGCTGACCGAACGGCCGTCGCGCCGGATTAACGGATCAGCCTCGGCCACCGGGCAACTGATTCTCCACTGATAACACGCGCATATTCCGCGTGCCTTTTCGCACACGCACGCGCGCACACCGGCTCCGGCGCATCGTCGCGTCGGCACGCCGCCACCCATCGTCATCCCTTCCCTTGGCTTCCCCATGTCCGCTCCTCTCTACCTGCTCGATTCCGACGCCGCTTCCCTGCGGCACCGTCTCAACTCCCTCTCGCAAGATCCCCACTCGCGCCGCGCCCTCTCAGGCCTGCGCGCCGAAGTCGAACGCGCGGTCGTGCTCGCCGCCGGCGCTTTTCCGCCCGAAGTCGTCCGCATCAACTCAAGCGTCGAGGTTCACGACCTCACCGACGGGGAAACGGCACGCTACACCCTGTGCTTTCCCGAACACGCCGAGATCACCGCCGGACGCCTTTCGGTCTTCGCTCCGCTCGGCACCGCGCTTCTCGGATTTCCCTCCGGACACGAATTCACCTGGGAAATGCCCGGCGGCCCGCGCCGGCTTCGCATCCTCGGAGTAACTCCGCCCAACGACTTTCCCGCAGCGGCCAATCCAGCCGCCCGCCCTGCCCTCGCCTCGCGCTAAACGCGCTCCATCCAACCTAAATCAAGACACTGTCTCCCATGAAAAACACGACCTCCCTCCCTCCTCCCGACACTCCCTGGATCATCTCCAAGCCCGTTCTCAATGAAGCCGGCCTCAACGGCGACCTCAAACTGCTCTCCCCCGGCGCTTCCCATGTCCCCGAACAGACTTCTCCGGGCGAAACCCTCCTCTTCGTCGCCGCCGGCTCGATCACCGCCGCCATCGATATCAACAACTTCGTCCTGCAGCCCGAGACCACGCTGCGCATTCCGCCCGGACGTCGCTACGAATTGAGAAATCCCACCGAGTTCCCCGCCAAGGTTCTCGTGCTCACCCTGCCTCCGCCCCGGATCGTTTCACCGTCGAACGGACTCGTCACCCTCCGCGGATAATCCCGCGTTCATCTCCGTCGGTCAATCCGCCCCGCACCCACCCGTGCGGGGCTTTTTAGGTTCCGGCCGCTTGCCGGCTCCGCCCATCATGCTTTGATTACGCCCATGTCTTCCACTCCGCGCATCCTCGCATTCTCCGCCAGCGCCCGTCGCGAATCGTTGAACAAAAAACTCCTCGCTGTCGCGGTTACCGCCGTGCGCGAAGCGGGCGGCGAAGTCACATTGATCGATCTCAACGACTACGTGCTGCCACTCTATCACGGCGACCTCGAGGAAGCCGAAGGCCTGCCTGCCAACGCCGCAAAGTTGATCGGCCTGATCGCCAGTCACGCCGGCCTGCTCATCGCTTCTCCAGAATACAACTCGATGATCACGCCGTTGCTCAAAAACACCCTCGACTGGTGTTCGCGCGCCGAAGACGACCCGTTCCATGGAAAAGTCGCCGCCGTCGTCTCCGCCTCGCCGGGTCCGTTTGGCGGTGTGCGTTCGCAAAAACTCGCGCAACAACTCTTGATTCAACTCGGCTGCCACGTCGTGCCCGCGCAGGCCATTCTCCCCCGCGCTGACAAGGCCTTTGACGCCACCGGCGCCCTCACCGACGCCCGTGCGCAAAAAGCCGTGACCACCCTCGCCGCCGCGCTCGTCGATACGACCCAGAAACTGAGCGCGCCCTCCTCCTAGTAATCAGCGTCCCGCCAACCCGGCGAATTTCGCATAGGACAGCATCCAATACGCCTCGTAGAAATCGACGCCGGAATACCATTCACCTCCTTCGTTGCCACGGTTTCCGCTCAACAGCCTCAGGTTCCGTTTCCACAGGTAGCGGTCGCCCGCATAGTCATAAAACGGCACCGGCTTCACCGCCTGATACGCCCAGGCGTTCTTTATGAAACGCGGCGGCCATTGCAGGCGATAGGGCGGACGTCCGCGGTTGCTCAATTCGTGCGAGGTGTTCGTCAGCGGATAGGTTTCCAGCCGGCTCCACGCTACCCGCAGTTCATCCGCCGCCCTCCCGTCGCACTTAGGCGGACCGTGCAATAAATCGAGCGCGATAAAAAACGGGTTCTGATGCGCCCGATAATCATCCACCAGTCCGCGAAGCAGCCCCCGGTATTTTCCGGAGCCGGTGGTTTCGACCAGCGCCGAGAGCTTCATGAAGTTAAGCCAGGAACTCGATATGGTCGGCAGCTCCAGCAGCGGTGTCGAAAAATGAAGAACGAAGGGAAGCCGGTCATACTTGAACCCGCCGTCCATCCGCTTTTTCAACGCGGCCCACGCCGGCGCGAGCGCCGGATCGCCATGCGTAAAAAACACGCCCGCCTCCACAAACATCAGCGTCTCCAGCTCGCTGCTCGCTCCCACAAGCCGGGGTTTCAGCGAGGCGTCGGAATACTCCAGCGGACGTCCGTGTTCATCCACGACGACCAGATCATGTTCCTTGAGATGATCGAGCAGACGTAGCGCCTGCGTGCGAATCGCCACCTTGAGCGACGAATCGGAAAACAAACGCGAGGCGAGCACTTCGGCGTAGAGTAGTTGCACGTAAGAGCTGGCTACGAAACGGTCGTTGATCACCTCAATCTCTCCTGCGTCGATCCGCGCCTCCAACGGAAGAAATCCGTCAAACCCGTTGGTCCTGTCCAACTCATCCAAACCCGCGATCAGACGCAGCGCACGCTCCTCGATCGCCGGATCTCCGGTCACCGCATAATGACAGGCCAGTCCGATGAGCAGGTGCGCGTTTTGCTCCACATGCACGGGGCCTTTTTCGATCCGCCCGTCGCGCACCGTTACAAACGTCGAGACGAGCCCGAGTCGCTCTTCATAAAAATCGCCAAAGAGCATCCGCTCAATTTGCACGGCGCGTTTCTCGACAGGAATCACGGCCTCTGCGCGGCGTTGCCGCCGCAGTTCCTGAATTTCAGCCGATTCTTTTGGGAAGGAAACACAGCCTGTGAACACCACCATCAACGTCGCGAATGCACAGCCGCGACCAAGGCGAAACAGCGGCTGATAGAGAGAAGAATCCACGGCGGCGGGTTTTCAGGTTGGCTCACATCATTTGGCAGGCTCCGGCTCGTGAAGTTGCGGACGTCCCCTGAAGAACCGCTTGAAATCAAAGTTCGTCTGCAACCGCGCGCTCACGCCGATATCCGTCCCGTCGGTTCCATAACTGCCGCTTACGCTCACGCCGACGATCCAACGGCTGCGTGCGTAAAACTTCAAATGGGGCGGCAGTGTCCATTTCACTCCCGGACGCAGGGTCACCCGATATTCATCGCGCGAATCCAGGCCGAACGTGCTGCTGAAAGCCGTCTCAATTGTGTAGTCAAACGCGCCTCGATGCCACAGCACGCCCGGCGTTATGAACCAGTGGTTGGCATCGATCGCTCCATTTGCGACAGATCCGGCCAGATCGGATTCCACCACAAAATCCACGCCGTAGCTTATGAATGTGGTCATATCCGGACGGCTCGCCCAGTCATGCGCCAGTGTCATGTAAGGAGTGACGTGATGAATTCCGTCCGTAAGATCAGCCGGGGCATCGCTCACCGGAAACCGATATTTGAGACCGGCTGCCGTCTCCCAATACGGCGCAAGAAAACCTTCAAATTGATATTTTATGCCGAGGGTGCCACTCGACACGCCGATTTTCTTACCGGCGCTTTCGTCACCCAAACCATGCGAGATATAAGTGTCGGCATCACCACTAAGCTCCCATTGCGGAGTGAGTCCATAGCGTGCCCCGACGGTCACTCGGAAATAATCCTTGTTGAGAAAATCCCCGAAATGCGGACGCAAAGTAATGCGCAGTGACTCGGGCAGCACCAGCTTGGGCAGTTCGGTGTTAAACACCCCCGGCATGACTGCTTCACCGGCCGGAATCGGCCGGTGATTTTCAGTGACCTCCGCCCCGGAAACCGCGGCGCAAGCCAGCAATGTGTTTCCAAAAAACCAACCCGCCCGACGGTAGGGCGCGAAGTTCATGGGGTATCGGGGTTACCATTAACGTAATCCTGCTTTACCTGTTTCGCAATCTGTCCGTGACATCACGCATACTGGATCCCCGACAGGTAGTTTTAATTAATCCATAAACGTTCAATCAAACATGCCGCTTTGCATACCTCGCAGCTTGGAACGCCAGTCTCTGACAAACGGAACCGATTCCCCTCACGCGATGCGCCTGTTTGGCGCACATTGCGGTGCGTCAAAAAACTCCGATACACGTCGAGCCAACGGAATCCGAGACGATTGGTCAGGAATAAGTCGGACGCTGCGGCCAACCGGACGGCGAATCCTCCCAGTCCTCCTGCCGCCCGTAGGGTGTGACATCGAGCAGGCTGTAGCTGTGGACCAGGTTTTCCACTCCACGGGCATAAGCCGAATAGGTGTGGTAGATCTCGTCGTTCAGACGAAAGAACACGCTCAGCCCATGCGCTTCACCGGTGTGGGTCGCGGGGCGGTAGTTGTATTCCACCGGCCGGATTTTTTCGTCGAATGTGACGTGGAAGTCGTAATTAAACTCGCTTCCGAACGATGAAAACCACGGACGATCCCACCCGCGCTGCTTGCGGTGGGCATCGAGCTTGGCGAAAGGCGCGCGCGAGATCAGGCAGAACGACGTGTTGCGCTGCGCCAGCAACGACAGATCTCCGAGTGCATCGACGAAGCCGGTGCACCCAGGACAGCCCTTCTCCCACTCCGGATCGAACATGAAGTGATAGACGATGAGCTGCGTGCGTCCCTCAAACAAATCGACGAGACGGCGCTTTCCCGCCGGTCCGTCGAAGACGTAGTCTTTTTCAATGCGCACCATCGGCAGGCGGCGGCGTTCGGCTGCGATACGGTCCATCGCGCGCGTGGCTTCTTTTTCTTTCTCAAGTAACCGGGTCCGTTGGGCGAGCCACTCAGTCTGCGAAACAATCGGGGGATGTGCGGTGGGCGTATTCATAAGGATAGAATGTTTGGTTTATCGGGTTTCGTTGAGTTCATAATAACAACGTTCCAGCACCTGTGAAACGGACACCGGTCGCTAGGATCACTCCATTTGACTCACGAGCAGTTGCGAGCACGGTGCCGGAGTCCGCTTCACCACTCATCAATCACATGCAACTTGGCCTGGATAGTTTTGTCGCCGTCCGTCCCGATCCCGTCACCGGAATCACGCCCTCCCCTGTCGAGCGCTTCCAGCAGCTCCTCGAAGAGATCACCCTCGCCGACCGGAGCGGCCTCGACGTGTTCGGCATCGGCGAACACCACCGGCACGACTTCCTCGATTCGGCTCCCGCGGTGATTCTCGGCGCCGCCGCCGCGCTGACCAAACGCATCCGCCTCGCCAGCGCGGTCACCGTGCTCAGCGCCGACGACCCGGTGCGGGTTTTCCAGGATTTCGCCACGATTGATCTCATTTCCCAAGGCCGCGCAGAGATCGTCGCCGGTCGAGGTTCCTTCGTAGAAGCCTACCCGCTCTTCGGCCTCGACCTCGAAGACTACGATTCCCTGTTCGCCGAAAAACTCGACCTGCTCCTTAAAATCCGCGCCGCAAACCCGATCACCTGGAGCGGCCGCCACCGTGCGGCGCTAGACGGCCAGGGCGTGTTCCCCCGTCCGCTGCAGGCTTCGCTGCCGATCTGGCTGGGAGTGGGCGGCACGCCCGCTTCGTTCGCCCGCGCCGGTGAACTGGGACTGCCCCTGATGGTCGCGATCATCGGCGGAGAACCGCACCGGTTCCGTCCGTTGATCGATCTCTACCGCAAGGCGTGGGCCAAGGCCGGCCATCCGCCCGGGCAAGAACGCGTCGGCTTGCACATGCTCGGCTATGTCGCCGACACGACGCAGCAAGCGGCCGATGAATTTTTCCCCGGCTATGCGCGGGCCTTCACCGAGATCGGCCGCGAGCGTGGCTGGCCGCCCGTCACGCGCCGTCACTTCGACGCGCTGCTCAGCCCTTCCGGCGCGTTGCTGGTCGGCGATGCGCCCGCCGTGACTGCGAAGATCCTCTCAGTGAGCGAGTCGCTGGGAGGGATCGATCGCCTGAGCTTCCAGATGAGCGTCGCGTCACTCCCGCACGAAAAAATGCTGCGCGCCATCGAACTGTTGGGCACCCGGGTAAAGCCTCTGCTCCCGGATGCCTCGTAACACAGGCCGTCTTTCTCAACCGACGCGGATGATCAGAAGCTGAAACCCACGCCAAGCGACCAGAGGAAGGCGCCGTCGTCGAAGTTGTCGGACGGATTGTCAGCCTCCTCAAATGCCCAGGCATAGTTCACGATTCCATAGAGAAACGTGTCCGTTTTCAGGTAATACTTGAGACCGCCTTCGATGCCGGCGGCCCAAGTGTTGTTCGTGGTGTCGCCATAGAGACGTCCGGCGTTTACGCCCACGAAAGGACGCAGGCGCTCGGTGCCGAAATGGTGATCCAGCGCGACGAAGGTCGAGCCGTCGTAATCAGCCCCGCTACCGGAGTTGTCGGAAAAACTGATCGTCTGGCGCAAGGCGACTTCCAGCGTGTCACTCAGGAAATAACCGACGGAACCGCTCACGCCGCCAAGCGAGTTGTCGAAATCCTGATCGCTGGAGCCGGCGCCGCCCACGGTGAATTCCCAGTCGCCCTGGCCGGGGCCAAAAGCCGGAGCCGTATTGGTCGGCGAGGAGTTCATTTCAACAGGCACGGATCGGTCAACGTCCGCAAGCACGCGGGTCGCCGTAAAACCGCCCAGTAAGAGAGTGACGGTCGCAAAGATGAGGTGGTTCTTTTTCATAGGTTTGGGTTCTTGGGTCTTTGGTTTTTCGGATGCTTTGAATCAAACGTCCCGGACTGCCGTGCGGCGGTCCGGGACGTTGGGACCAAGCAGATGAACTCAGTTTTTAACGGTCATGTTGTTCTCCACGGATTTCACTCCGCGGACACTGAGCGCGAGTTTGCTAACCAACGTGCGCTCGGCGTCGGAGTCCGCCTCGCCGGTGATGGCGACCACGCCGTCGGTGGTGGTCACCTTGGTCTTGAGCGCGCTGGTCGATTTATGGCGCAACAACGCGTATTTGACCTGGCTGGTGATGGACGCGTCGTCGATTTTTTCTACCATAGTGTCACCGGGGACGGGCTTTACAACGAGGTCGTTCTTAACCGACTTAACGCCTTCGATTTCCTTGGCGTAAATCCCGGTGAGTTCCTTCTGCGCGAGGTTCTCTGCCGTGCCAGTCAGCGTGACCGCGCCTTCCTTCACCGCGACCGTGGTGGTGGTCGCGCTGACGTTGGACTTCACGAGCAAGCGGCTGCGAATCTTGAAGGCGATCCAACCGTCCGAGTTCTCGGGATGGGCGGGCTTGATCGCGATTTCGTTGTTAACCGCCGTGACTCCGGGAAGATTTTTCACGGTGTCCTCAGCGAGATCCTTGTAATCGCTGTCTTGCACGGTGCCGGTCAGGGTTACCACGCCGTCCTTGGCCTTCACCTTCACATGATCTTCAAGGACTGTGCGGTAGTTATAGGAAGCCTTCGCGGCGTCCTCGATCTTGCGATCGGTTTCCGGCGAGGCGAATAGCATGAACGGACTGGAAGCGAGCAGCAGCAATAGGATGGATATGTTTTTGGTTTTCATAGTATCCGGGGGACGAGGGTTTAAACACACATGGCGAAGGGGTTCGCCACACCTACAGCCCTGACAGACCGAGATTCCCGACTTCGGTTCGCCCTCGGAAGAAAAACCACGGACCGGCAAGACCTTGCGCAGGGCATGATGCCCGAAACGAAGAAGATATTCACGGACACCTGTCCGTCCGCGCACTGCCCATTCGTTGAATGATTGAACCGCAACCCAGCCCTCTTTTCATCACGACATGCCCACGCCCTCCGCAAGCCCCGCGCCCTTCCCCGCCGATCGCGAACTGGTTCTCACCCGCATCCTCAATGCGCCCCGCGAAAAACTGTTTCGCTGCTGGACCGAACCGGCCCTCATCACGCAGTGGTTCACCCCGCCTCCCTACGCCACGATTGCCGCCGAAGTCGATCTGCGTCCCGGCGGCTCCAGCCTCATCACCATGCAGAGCCCCGAAGGGCAGGAGTTTCCCAATCGCGGTGTTTACCTCGAAGTCGTCCCCAATGAACGCCTCGTCTTCACCGATGCCTACACGTCCTCCTGGGAGCCCTCGGAGAAACCGTTCATGACCGGCATCCTCACGTTCGAAGACGCCGACGAGGGCAAGACCCGCTACACTGCCCGCGTGCGCCACTGGACCGTCGCCGATTGCGAACAACACGCCAAAATGGGTTTCCATGAAGGCTGGGGCATCGCCACCACCCAACTCGATGCGCTCGCCCAACGTCTCTGACGTTCCCCATGAGCACTCCGAAACCTTCCGGCGAATACCTCGTCATCTCCCGCGGAAAATGGGACCCGCAGGCTTCGCCCGAAAAAATCCAGGCGACCATCGATCACTTTTACACGTGGCTCGACCGTCTCGTCGCCGAAGGAAAAATGAAGACCGGCCAGCGCCTCGCTAGCACCGGCGCGACGGTTTCCCAAAAATCAATCGTCACCGACGGCCCCTATGGTGAGACCAAGGAAGTCATCGGTGGCTACTGGTTCATCCTCGCGAGCAGCCTGGAGGAAGCCGCGAAGATCGCCGGTGAAAATCCCACGCTCCAGTGCGGCTTGTTTTTCGAGATCCGCCCCATCGAAAAAGAAGCCGCCACCGCCTACCGGACGACCTGCGAGACTTCGCGCTAGTCCCTCGCAATCCCCGCCAGCTTCACCGCGCGTTCCAATTCGCGCGCCAGGTGCGCCTGCTCGGGGCCGACCTGCGCGAGCTCGAGCGCACGTCGGAAACTCCCTGCAGCCGCCGCATGGTTTTGAAGACGCGAGTGCAGTTCTCCGCTCACGGCATGGAGCAGGTAGTGCGAATCAAAACGCTCGGTGCCTGCGGCGATAGCCTCGATCACATCAAGCCCCGCCTGCGGGCCGTGCACATGCGCCACGGCCACCGCGCGGTTCAACTCCACCAGCGGCGACGGCTTCACTTTCAACAACAGGTCGTAGTGAACCAGGATGCGCGCCCAGTCCGTCGAGGCCGGATCGCGCGCCGTGCAATGCAGCGCCGCGATGCCGGCCTGCAGATGATATTCGCTGATCTCGTCGCCTTGGGCTGCTTCCGCAAGATGCCGCAATCCCTCTCCGATCAGGCGCACGTCCCACTTCGAGCGGTCCTGCTCGTCGAGCCGGAGCAGTCCGCCCTGCTCATCCACCCGCGCGGGAAACCGTGCGCTCGTAAGCAGCATCAGCGCAAGCAGCGCGTGGCTGCGCGGCGTGCGGCCTGCCGGATGACTTAGCAATAATGAGTTCAACCGGATCGCTTCACTGCACAGGTCTTCGCGCAGCAGACGGTCGCCCGACGAGGCCTTGTAGCCTTCGTTGAAAAGCAGATAGAGCGCCGCCAGCACGCCGTCGAGACGCGGCGCCAGGTCCTCGCCCTCGGGCAGCTCGAACGCGATGTTCGAGTCCTGGATGCGCTGCTTGGTGCGCGTGAGCTGTTTCTCGATCGCGGCTTCGCTCGCGAAAAACGCCCGCGCGATTTCTCCCGTGCCGAAGCCGCACAGCACTTTCAGCGCGAGCACCACCTGCGCGTCCGCCGCGATCGCCGGATGACAGCACACAAACATGAGCCGCAACGCATCGTCGCGGATCGCGTGCGTCGCCTCCACCGCGACCGCCGGCGACGGCAGCGTCTGCTCGATGTGCGTGATGATCGCCGGCTCCTTCTCCGCGGACATCTTGCGGTGGCGCAGCGTGTCCTTCGCGAGGTTCATCGCGACCCGTGTGATCCATGCCGACGGGTTCGCCGGAATGCCGCCCATCGACCAGGTGCGCAGCGCACGCAACAGCGCCTCCTGCGCGATGTCCTCCGCCAGCGCGATATTCTGCACGCCCAGCAACCGGATCAACGCGCCATGCAGGCGCCCGGTTTCATGGCGGAAAAAGTGCTCGACCAGTCCGGACGGCGACGCACCGGCGGGCGGAGGCGGTATGGGATCGAACGACGACACGGATAAATCAGGCGGTTCCGGCGCTGGCCGCGCGCGTCGTCACGCCGAGATGGCAATGCGGCGTCATCCCGCGGACTTCAATGAGCATGCCATATTCAAGGCCCGGATGCGCCTGTGCGATCGCGACGGCTTCCTCGACACTGCCCACGAGAAGTTTCACGTAGCCGCCGACCGACTCCTTGGTTTCGGGAAATGGTCCGTCCACCATGCGTCCGCTCGGTCCGGAAACGACACGGATATCCGTCTCCAGCGGCTGGCCCTCGACCGCCTTGCCCTGGGCGAGCAGCCCCTCGAACCAGGCATTCCAACGCACGATCAATTGCTGGCGCTGGTCCGGCGAAAGGTGCTGATGATTTTGCGGGCCGGTATTCCGAAACAAGAGCAGGTAGGGTTGGGTTTCCATGTGAGTTGTTGGCTAGGGTTGGAGTGATGCTGGGTTCATCTCTTACGACGAACCTGCCGCCTCCGGAAGGACAGATATTGCGAGAAAAGATCCTGGACGGTCCGGAACGCACCAAGCCGTTCGTTGAATGTCTGAAGCCGCACTTCCATGACAACATCCGCGCATCTCGACCTGCTCAGCCGAATCGACGGCCTCCGCGAAGAACTCATTGATCTCGCCTTCGCACTCGAACGCGGAGGCAACCCCGAGGCCGCCGACGTCGCCCACACGCTCCGCGCCCGCATAGTCGAACTGCGCATGGAGTTTTCAAAACCATGTCCGGAACAGGCCGGCTCGTTCGTTGAATAATTGAAGCCTCCTTCTTTTCCCGATGCCAACCCGCACTCCAACCACCGGAACCTCCGCCGATCGCGAACTGGTGATCTCGCGCATCATCGATGCCCCGCGCGAACGCATTTTTCACGCCTGGACAACCCGGTTCAAAGAGTGGTGGGGACCACACGGCATGACCACGCCCTTCGTCGAGATGGACCTGAGGACGGGCGGCGTGTTTCGCACCCTGATGCGCGCGCCGGACGGCAGCGAATACCCGACCAAGGGCATCTTCCTCGAAGTCGTGGAGAACGAACGCATCGTGTTCACCGACGCCTACGGCCCCGGCTGGCAGCCTTCGCCGGAGATTTTTTTCACGGCCGTCACGACCCTCGATGCGTTGCCCGAAAACCGGACCCGCTACACGGCCCGCGCCCTGCATTGGACCGTGGAAAACCGGCAGGCCCACGAGGCGATGGGCTTTTATCACGGCTGGGGCGAAAGCATCGACCGCCTCGCCGCGCTCGTCACCCCGGCCTGATTCATCCATTCTATTCACCATGACAACCGACACTCCCTCCCGCTCGTTCACCCGCTTCATCCCTCCGGTCGCCCGCATCCTCATGGGCCTGCCGCTGTGCATTTTCGGCCTCAACGGTTTTCTCAATTTCATCCCGCCGCCTCCCGACCCGCTTCCCGAGGCTGCGGCAAATTTCGCGGGAGCATTGGCAGCTTCCGGCTACATGATGCCCCTGATCGGCCTCACGCTGCTGACCGTCGGCGTGTTGCTCGTCATCAACCGCTTCGTGCCGCTGGCCCTGATGCTCTTCGCGCCGTTCATCGTGAACAGCCTGGCATTTCATATTTTCCTCGAACACTCCGGCCTGGCCCCCGCCTGTGTGTTCCTGGCTTTTGAGCTTTATCTCGCATGGGTGTATCGCGCGGCCTACCGCCCGCTGCTCACCGCCCGTTTCACTGCAAATTAAGACTGTCTTCCGCTCCCAAAAACCATCCGTCCATCAACTGCCATGTGGGTCAAAATCCTCGCAGTCCTCGCAATTCTCGTAATCGCCCTCGTTGTCATCATCGCCCGGCAGCCGGATACATTCCGGGTGTCCCGCGACACGCGCATCAACGCCGCGCCCGCCGCCGTGTTTGCGCACGTGAATGATCTCTACAAATGGCAGGAATTTTCCCCTTGGGCCAAACTGGACCCCGCCGCCAAGATCGCGTTCTCCGGACCGCCAGCAGGCACCGGCTCCGCCTTTTCCTGGGCCGGCAACAAGGAGGTCGGCGAAGGTCGCATGACGATCACCGAGAGCCGTCCCCACGAATTGATCCGCTTCCGGCTCGATTTCGAAAAACCGTTCAAGGGCACCAACACCGCCGAGTTCTCCTTCAAAACCGAAGGCGCTCAGACGGTCGTGGTCTGGAGCATGAGCGGAGAGAACAACTTTATGTTCAAAGCCGTGGGCCTCTTCATGGACTGCGATAAAATGATCGGCGGCCAGTTCGATCAGGGACTCGCCAACCTGAAGTCCATCGTCGAGTCAGAGCCCAAGCCCTGACCTGCCGCCCGCTACGGCAGCGCGTGCTCCTTGAAAAATTTCGCGATGAGCTCCGATGCCTCGGCGGGATAGGAATGCCCGCCGTCGTGGATGTAGGTGACCACCGGGGCGGCTGTCTCCGACGGATAAAGCGTGCAGCGTTTATCACCGCTCCACGGTATTCCGTCGGCGCAATCGTTGAGCCGTCGCACCCGCTTGAGGGTGCGTTCCTGCCAGGCAAACTTCACCAACGGATCATTGCGCGCAGCCACATGGATCACGGGTTTCGCGGTCTCCGGAAAATTCCCCATGGCCGGCACCGCCGCCACCGGACCAAAGGCCGCGAACACCTTCGGCCTCGCCGCCCAGAGCAGATAAGTGAACCCGCCGCCATTCGAGTGTCCGGTGGAATAAACCCGCTTCGTATCAACCGCGTAATCTTTGCAGAGCGACGCATACATCGCGTCAAAAAACGCCAGATCCCGGTCGCCTTCCGAACCTACCTTCGGCTGCCAACCTGACTTCTTTCCCTCCGGATCGGTAATCTGCCCCACCGTGTTCAATCCCTGCGGATACACCACGATGGCCTCGGGCCACTGCTCGTGCAGGGCGAAGCTTCGCGCCGCATGCCGCATCGTGCCTCCGTGTCCGTGAAACGCAAAAATCACCGGCGCCGGTTTCGCCGCTCCGCCCGTCGGTGTCGGCGGCGGTGGCAGATAAACCAACGCCTCGCGTTTCACGCCGTTGACCGTCCACTCACGCACCTGCGGAATCGCGGCCGCCGGTGCGGCGTCCAGCCCCCCGCTCATGAACAGGGCAAGAGCGCAAAAAAACGCCGCCACCCGCAAGCCACCCTGGATCTTGTTGAAAAATGACATGCTCATGTCTCGAAAGACGCTTCCGCCCCGCCCGCGTTACCTGCCGGCCGCCAACCGCCCTCCCGCTTCACGCTTCACGCTCGCCCTCGCCGGACAACACCCTCAATCCGGTAGTCGTCCCAGCCTCGTGAATCCCGCCCCCAGCACAGAATCCCTTTCGCCGTTCGCCCCCGATCTCATCGCGCGCAACAAATGGATGCGCCACCTTGAAAGCGTGGATCTGCCCGCCGGCGTCGTGCTTTTCCATCAGGGCGACCCGTCCGACTGCCTCTACTTTGTCGAGCAGGGCGAACTGGCCGTCGTCCTCGAAGTTCCCGGCGCCGGCCGGGTCCCTGTCCGTCGCTTCGGCCCCGGCCAGTGCATCGGCGAGATCGCGCTCTACCGCAACGAAACCCGGTCCGCCACCGTCGAGGCCCTTTTCCCCGCCCGTCTCTGGCGTCTCACCTCCGCGCAACTGCTCGCCTTCGAGCAGAACGAACCCGCGCTCGCCGTCGCCATGCACCGCCATGTCGCCGGTCTGCTCGCCGAGCGCGTGACCTACAGCAACACCGAGCTCAAAGACCCGCTCGCCCGCCTCGCCCACGCCATCCGCGGACTCGCCGCGAGTAACTTCGGCGAATCCGACTGGGACCGCGCCGCCGTCGCCACCGCCGCCCGCCGCCCCGACGAAGTCGGCGCCGTCGCCGGCGCCTTGGAACATCTCGTGGCCCGCCTGCACGCGTATCTCGACGAACTTCGCGCCGCCACCACCCAGCGAGAGGCGATCGAAAGCGAGCTGCGCATCGCGGGCAAAATCCAGGCGAGTTTCCTCCCTCCCGCACTCCCGCCCGAACAGCGAACCCGCGTCGATTTCGCCTCGCGCATCAAACCCGCCCGCGAAGCCGGCGGCGATCTCTACGACGGTTTCTTCCTTGATGACGGCCGCTTCTTTGTCGTCGTCGGCGACGTCTCCGGCAAAGGCGTTTCGGCCGCGTTGTTCATGGCCGTGACCGCCACCGCCATCCGCGCGCTCGCCACCGGCGCCCGGCCTCCTGGTGAACTGCTCACGCAGGTCAACCGCCTGCTCTGCGAGCGCAACGACACGCTCCAGTTCGTCACCGTCTTCGCCGCGCTCTTCGATCCGGCCACCGGCGAACTCGCCTGGACCAACTGCGGCCATCCGTCCCCGCTTCTGCTCCGCGCCGATGGCGCGCTGTCCGCGTTGCAGGCGCCGCGCGCCACCCCGCTAGCCGTCTTCGACGACCACACCTACCCGACCCACCGCACCACGCTCGCACCGGGCGACACGTTGATTCTCTACACCGACGGCGTGAACGAAGCGATCGCCCCCGACGGTGAATTTTATGGCGACGCCCGCCTGCACACGTTGCTCGCCGGAAAACGCTTCGCCTCGGCCGACGATGCCGTCGCCACCGTGCTCGCCGATGTCCTCGCCTTCGAGTCCACCGCCCCGCAGGCCGACGACATCACCGTGGTCGGTCTGCGCCGTATTTAACGTCTTCTGCGCCTGTAAATAAACATTGGATTGGCCTAATCAGCAGGCCTTTAACGTTCGCGTCCGCGCGCCGCTGGCTCCGGGGGCACTTCAGGACTAACGTAGGGTCTTAATAAAAGCCAACCCAGGCACCCCATGAACTCTACCACGTTTCTTTTTGTCTCTGCGCTGACCTGCCTGACGGTGGGTCCGCTCCAGGCCGACGAGGTGATCGCCGCCAGCGAATCCACCGCCAAAGAACAGACCCCTCTCACGCCCGCGCAGATCGACGAACTGCTCGCCCCCGTCGCGCTGTATCCCGATCCCCTGATCGCGATCATCCTGCCCGCGGCGACATTTCCCGCCGACGTGGTCATGGCCGCCCGTTATCTGAAGGACGGCGGCACCCCCGCCGCCATCGAATCCCAGGACTGGGACGACAGCGTGAAAGCGCTCGCCCGTTATCCGGATGTGGTGAAGTGGATGGACGAAAACCTCGCCTGGACCAAGCAGCTCGGCTCCGTCTTCGTGCTGCAACCCGCCGCCGTGATGAGCGGCACGCAGCGCCTGCGCACCGAAGCCATCGCCGCCGGCAATCTCAAGACCACGCCCCAGCAGACCGTCGTCGTCGAACGCGAGGTCGTCCGCATCGTTCCCGCGCAACGCGAGATCATCTACGTGCCCGTCTATGATCCGGTCTACGTTTACCGTCCGTGCCCCGTCGGCGTGGTGTATTATCCCCGCTCGGTCATCAGCTTCAGCATCGGTTATCCCGCCGGCTTCTGGCTCTCCTACGACTGCAACTGGGGCCTCAACACCGTCGTCGTGATCGGCCGTCCCTACCGCACCGTGGTTTGGAACCGCTATCCCACGTGGGGCTATCCCTCGCACGCCGTGGTTTATCACCAGGTCTGGCGCCCGTCGCCCGTCTGCGTCCAGACCGCCCGCCGTGAGTTCGACCGCCGCCCGGATTACCGTGTGTCCCGTCCCACCGCCTACAGCAATTATCAACGCCCCTCGGAGCGCGATACGCCTCCACGCAACTACACTCGCTCCGACGACCGCGACAGCAAGCCGGCCCATGTCGCTCTCGTCGCCCCGGATGCAACCGCCTCCTCGTCCACCACCACGCCGTCGCAATCCAACGACCGCTCCAACTCGAATCGTCTCCGTCCGAGCCGCGCCCCCGTCGTTGCGTCCGGACTCGTCGCTGAAAAACCCGTGCCACCGAGCCGCAGTGAACGCCGTGAAAACCGCGTGGAAACCCAAACCACGTCTATCACTCCCCCTCCTGCGTTTTCTTCCGTCGAACGCACCCTCGGCAGTCGTCGCACACAGCCCGCCTCCGCTCCCGCACAGGTGACCGCGTCGGCGCCCGTCGTCACGCGATCCACCCCGCGCACCGTTATCACGACAAACACCCCGCCGGCCGCCTCTCCAAGGGCTGAACGATCCGGCTCCTCCGGCTTCGGCGGACATTCCGCTATGCAACAACAGATAGTCTCCTCGCGCTCAACCGAGCGCACCGCCGCGCCTGCACCCGCTTCGTCCACGTCGACCACTTCGACGGACGACACGTCTGATCGCTCCCCGTCCCGCACCCGCAATTGGCGGTAAGCGGTTTCCCGCTGGAACCTCCCGCGCATCGAGGGCAGATTGGCACCACCCGATCTCCCTCCATGCGCATTCCTTTTCTTGCCTGCCTGACGTTTTTCGTCATCTCCCTGCTTTGCGCCGGCACCGCGTTTCCGGCTGAAGAGTCCGCTCCGACCGTCGCGCCTACGAAGATCGAACTGCCGCCTATCGGAGCAGAAGTGCCCCTCACCCGCATCAAGGAAATCTGCGCCTTCTACGGACTCCACGCGCTCTGGCAAAAAATCGAACGCGATCCCCCGGTGCGCCCGTTCAAAAGCGACGGCTGCACCGGCTGGTTCGACGAATGGAACGGCGTGAGCCTTTATCCCGCCGGATTCCTCCACGATCTGAAATACTGGGCCGGCTATCCCAACGAAGATGTCGAACGCCTCGTCGCCGACGCCGAACTCATGATCGACGTGGCCCGCCTGCTCGGTTCCACCAAGATGGCCGAGACCATGTTTCACGGCGTGCGTGTCGGCGGCACCGATGCACTCAAGACTCCGTTCTCATGGGGCTTCGGACGCAAATCGCTTCCGCCCGCGGCCGCCACTTCGCCGTAACCTCAGTTACTGGAAATATCCTTCCGCATGCATGACGCCCGACTCCGCGTCGTCGTCATCCTCCGAAGCCTCGCGGCAATCATCCGGAAACGCCGGCTGGCGCTGCACCCACCGCACCGCGCACAGGCTGTTGGTAAGCGCCTCATGCAACGCTGATCCAAAATCATAAGCCTGCCCGTCGTAACCGGCCTCCACCGTCGCCTGATCGACCGCCAACATCACCGCAAACATACGCCCGCGCACCCCGGGGATATACACGTCAATATCCTCGCGCCCGCTCGCGAGATTGGCGCGGCACGCCTCCGCACTGTGGCTGTGATGTGACCGGCACGCTTCCGGACGCGCGTCATAAATCGAGCAGCTGCCCTCGCGCAACAACACGCACGGTTTGCGCAGGCTCATGCGATCAAAACTCGAATGCCCCGCGAACAGCTCGCGATGCGCCGCCGCCCTCGCGATCAGCGCGTCCAGTTCAACCGGTGAAAAATGCTTCTGCACATGCTGCGCCGCGATCAACACCTCGTGCGCCTGCACCCCGACCGGCACATGGCAGCACGCGTCGCAACCCGCCCGGCACGCCACCGCCGCCTTCGCCTCCGCCGGAGCCGCCGCATACGCGCGGTCAAACTCCTTGTGCGCACCCGCGACGACCGAAAGCAGATCCGCCGGATTGCGCGTCTTGCGCAGCCGCTTGAACACCGACGCACCGATCTTCTCAAACAGTTCATCCTCTTCCGGTGAAAATACGGCGCACATAAACGCACACTCAATCCACCGCGGCCCTCCGGCACAAGGCCCGTCGGCACCTCCTACGCGCCCCCGCCCGCGCCCCGCCGCCACACCGCCGGCGACACGCCGAAGCGTTTCTTGAACGCCGCCGACAAATGAAACGCCGAGCTGAACCCCAATTGTTCCGCAATCGCTTCCAGCGTGAAGGGCGTCGTGCCGATCAATCTCTGCGCCCGCTCCAGCCGTAACCGCATCAAATACTGCCGCGGAGCCATCCCGACTCGCCGCGCAAACTCCCGCCGGAAACTCGCATAGTTCACCCCCAGCTTCCGCGCCAGCGCCGGCATCGACGGCGGCTCGTCCAGCCGGTCCGCCAGCATGCGCTCCGCCGCCTTCACCGCCCTCTCCAGCCGCGTGCCCGGCTCCGCCGTCTTGGCCGTCAACAAACCGAGCACGCGCATCGCCAGCGCCCCCAGTTCCGCCGGACGACCCGCACCCGAGCTTTCCCCGATTTCGCGATGCACCGCCGCCACCGCTTCCGTCAGTTCCTCGAACTGCACCGGCCGCAGCACGCAACACTCATCCGGCAACACATCTTTGGCTGTGAGCCGCTTTAATACGTCCCCCTCCAACTCGATCCAATGCTCCGTCCATCCGGTTATCTCCGACGGGCGGTAGCGATGCCACCGCCCCGGCGTGACAAAGATCACCTCGCCCGCCTCCACCGGCTGTCCGTCGAAAATGCCTTCGCCTTCCGTAATCACCACGACCTGCCAGCAACCCAGCACGCGCCCATGCTCCCAGGTAAACACATGGTCCGAGGGATGCCCCGCCGGCGGATACACCTCCCCCGGCTCATTTATGATACATCCACCCGCCCTCACCACGATGCCCCAAGCCTCCGCCTCCGTTGAAACGGACATGTAACGGGCAAACGATTGGGGGATCCTCGACATTGCTCAAAATCTGTATGCCACGATCAACACGCATATTCTCAACGAATGGCAATCCCGCTAAAGTAACGCCTTCCAAATCCCCGCCATGTCCACCCGCAAGCCCTCCCCCCGCTCCGCCTCCTTCACGTCCGCCGTCGAGACCTACTCCTCCCTCGGCGTGAATGTCGAAGCCGCGCTCACCACTCTCGCCGCCACTCCGATCTCCCTGCACTGCTGGCAGGGCGACGATGTCGGCGGCTTCGAAAAAGCCGACGCCACGCTCTCCGGCGGCGGTATCCAGGCCACCGGCAACTACCCGGGCAAAGCCCGCACGATCGCCCAACTCCGCCAGGACCTCGAACTCGTCTATAAACTCCTCCCCGGCCGCCACCGCCTCAATCTCCACGCCATCTACGCCGACTTCGCCGGCAAGCCCGTCGAGCGCGACGCCATCGAGCCCAAGCATTTCTCATCGTGGGTGGACTGGGCCAAATCCCTCAATCTCCACGGTCTCGATTTCAATCCGTCCTGCTTCTCCCACCCTCTCTCGGCCGACGGCACGCTTTCGCATCCCGACAAAAAAATCCGCCGGTTCTGGATCGACCACTGCGCCGCCTCCCGTCGCATCGGCGCCCACTTCGGAAAAAAATTCGGCACCCGCACCGTCACCAACGTCTGGATTCCGGACGGCTCCAAGGACACGCCGTTCGACCGCTCCGGCCCCCGCGAGCGCCTCGCCGCCTCCCTCGAAAAAGTATTCGCCGAGAAACTCTCGCCCAAGCACCACCTCGACGCCGTCGAGTCCAAGCTCTTCGGCATCGGTGCCGAATCCTACACCGTCGGCTCCCACGAATTCTACCTCGGCTACGCGCTCAAGCGCGGCGATGTCGCCTACTGCCTCGACGCCGGCCACTTCCACCCGACCGAGTCGCTCGCCGACAAGATTTCCTCCGTCCTCCAGTTCACCCCCGCCCTCCTCCTCCACGTGAGCCGCGGCGTGCGCTGGGACAGCGACCACGTCGTTACGCTCGACGATCCTACCCGCGCCATCTTCGAAGAACTCGTGCGCGGCGACTATCTTGGCCGCACCGCCATCGGACTCGATTACTTCGACGCCTCGATCAACCGCGTCGCCGCCTGGGTCATCGGCACCCGCTCCGCTCAAAAAGCCCTGCTCGCCGCCCTGCTCGAACCCGCCGCCCGACTGCGCGCCGCCGAAACCGCCGGAGACCACACCTCACGTCTGGCCCTTTTCGAAGAGGCCCGCACGCTCCCGCTGGGCGCCATCTGGGATGAGTTCTGCCGCCGCCACAACACTCCCGTCGGCCTCGGCTTCATGGACGAGATCAAGGCCTACGAAAAAACCGTCCTCTCTCAGCGCTGATCACCCTCGCTCGATCAACCCGAGCAACCGCTCCATCAAAGCCCCCGCCGCCGTCTCCTGCGGTGCGCGGGCGATGATCGCTTCGGCCGACTGCACGAACTTCCCAGCGGTGAGTTCGTCCGCGCATTCCTTCGCGATGCGCGCCACGTCGTCCGGAGTCATCTCCAGATGGAATTGCAGCCCAATCACGCGCGCGCCGACTGCGAACGCTTGATGCTCGCACGCCTCGCTGCGCGCCAGCCACACGGCGCCCGGCGGCAGCGAAAACGTGTCGCCATGCCAGTGAAAAACGACCCTCTCCGCAGGAAACTCCAACGGTGCCCCCTTCCCCTCCGGCACCGCCGTCACCGGAAACCACCCGATCTCGCGCTCTGCGTTTTGGTAGACCTTTCCGCCCAGCGCATCGGCGATGAGCTGCGCACCGAGACACACGCCGAGCACGCGTTTGCCCGCCGCCACCGCATCACGGATCACCCGCTTCTCCGCCTTCAGCCACGGATGATCCCGGTATTGGTAAATATTCATCGGCCCGCCCATCACGATCAGCCAGTCAAAGCTATCCACCGTCGCGGGAGCCATCTCGCCTGCCCAAAAGCGCGTGCAACTAAGCGTATGCCCGCGCGCCGTCAGCCAGCCTTCGATCGCGCCGAGCCCTTCAAACGGGACATGTTGAAACCAGTGGATTCTCATTTGGCAGCCCTCTTTGATTCCTGATTCCGCATCATGGTTCCGTCACGATAAATATACTCCGCCCGTCCCTCGCCGTCCTCGTCGCTAAACGCGAACACCGTGTGCGCCTTCACCGTCCCATCCGCGTAAGTGAGCGTCAGCGTATAACCGTCGAACTCATACGTGCCCGCCGCCTCGCTCTGCGATCCCGCCGAAACCGTCGAGCCCTCCCCCGTCGAACGGATGCTTCCGATGGACGAACGTGTAAACGTCCCGTCCTTGCGAAATACCAGCGTGTTGGAGTTCGCCACCGCACCGCCGCCAAACGACGCACCGCCTTCATATTCTCCGTCCAGCCGCCACCCGCGTTTGAATCCCTTCACCGGGACGCCCCCCAGCCCGCCCAGCACGATCTCGTCGCCCTTTCTTTCAAATTCGTATTCGGACGCCTTGGAGCCGTCCGCCCATTGCAGCGTGATCTTGTCACCGGTTATCCAATACACGCCATCTGTCTTCTTCGCCTGTTCGGCGGCCGAAAACGTCTTGAAATCAAACCCGCCCGCCGGCGCCTTGCTGAATCGTCCGTCCTTGGTGAAAAACCAGCCTTGATTATTCAGGCTCAAACGGCCGCTCCAATAAAACGTTTCCACCCGAAACCACGCCCCCTGCAAACCCGCCTTCGCACCCGCCGGACGCTCCGGCCAGGCAAAGCTCTTTGCATTGGGATCAACGACCGCGACCGGCCTTCCGTCAGCCCCCGTCGTCGCGGCGGCTGGCAGCCGGATACGATCAAATTTCAGCCACTCGTCCCAATTACTGCCGTAGCCATCGTAGGTGACTTTCCAGCGCGCGACTTCCGATTCGACGATCTTCCCCGAATACCATTTTCCGGCGGAATAGGCTTCGATGCGATCGCCTGTTTTCCAGGGCGCCTTGGGCAATGCCCGGATTTTCTCGGCGGGCAGCCATTCGTCCGAACTGCTGGTGTAGCCGTCATAGGTTACCTTCCAACGCGCGTCTTCGACTTCGATGATTTTGGCCGGATACCAGCTCCCGTAGGACAACGCCTCGACGCGATCGTCTTTTTTCCAGGCGGCAAAAGCCGCGGACACACTCAACCCAACCGCCAATACCCAGCGCAGAGTTTTCATTGCCGCCGAACCTGCCCAAGGCCCGTGCCTCAGGCAAGCCGTGACCGGCAAATCACTTCCAGTCGTAGCGCACGCGATACGTGATCTTCTTTTCCTCGTCCGGCTTCAGCTTCACGCGAAACTCCGTCGAACTCGCATCGATCTTTTCGGACGGATCCGACTGCTGGATGATCGTCCAGTTCGGCCAGCGGTAAAAATGTTCGGTCACCCGCACCTCGACCGCCTCGGCCTTCCGGTTGCGCAGCGTGATTTCAAACGCCTCCTCGCGCTCCTCGTTCCGGCTGCTCAGCTTCGAATCCGTCGCCTTGCGCTCCGCCACGAGGTCAAACACGTCGCCCGTGTAAATGCGCACCGTCTCGTTCTTCGCCGTGTGGTCGATGTTGTTTTCACCGACAAACTCCAGGCGTCCGTCCGCCGAATCCTGACGATAAAACCGCGTGCGTCCCTTCGGCAGCGGCAGACCCAGGCCGCCGTTTTCTTTCGTATTCTTGAACTCGCGCACCGTGGCGACCTTCGCGCCGTATTTCTGCTGGTCGAAAATATAGAGCTGCGGAGCGGTCACCCCAGTCGCCCGCAAAAACTCGACCTGTTTGGTCTCCTGATCGCGCAGCGTCACCGGACGCGGCAGCGAATACAGATGAAATTCATCAAAGGCTTTCTCGGTCACGTCCGCCACCGGCGCAGACATCGCCATCATCACTTTTGATTCCCTACGCGCATAACCCACGGGCTCCGGCTGCACGCGATTCACATCTCCCGCCATCAATTTGATTGTCGCCTCGTCGAAGCGTTTGCCGGTGTTGTTTACCACCGTCACCCAGCCGACGATATCGACCAGATCGCCCTTCTCCGGCGCCACAAAATTATACGCAGCCTGCCAGCTCATGCCTCCGGTCACGTAACCCAACTCGGCATCCAGTTTCGCCGCCTTCTCCACATTCACCTGCCACGCCAGCGTCGGCTGCAAAATCGCATCGTCTCCCAACGACGGGAAAATCGGCTGTCCCGGTAACGAGAAGCGCAGCTTTCCGTCTATCTCGATAATCGGCATCGAGGCCTCTCCACCGGCCTTGTAACCACTGCGGATGACCCGGCCTTTCACGAGGTGCTCACGCGCATCCTTATCCCGCACGATAAAGTCAAGCGTCTTGCCTTCGTTCATCGCGAGCAGCAGCCCCTGCGACGCCGCGTCGGCGCGGTAGCTTTGTTCGAGAATGCGCAGCGCCACCTTGCCCGAGGCATCGCGCAACACCACCGAGTCCGGCTCCACCTGCGTGGTCACGCCGGAAAAGTTCACGAGGTTCACCCCCGCCTTCAGGTCGAACGGAATGGTTTCACGCACGACGGCGAAATTCTGGTTATAAATGGTCAACGCCGGACCGGCGACCAACGACAACGGCAGCATAACTGCGAACGCACCAAACAAAGCGGGTGTTTTCATATGTGGGGGATGAGTGGTTTCATCAGACTGACGAACCAGCCGCGAGTTTCTTAGGGAATCATTAAAATTCTTTGCCTCCCCCGCCTTTTCGCGAAGCCTCACCGCCTGCGCATGGAAATCTCCGATACCAACGACCGTCCCCGGCACGCCCACGACGTGCCCTCCATCGATTTCCGCGCGTCCCTTAACGACGAACAGTTCGCCGCCGTCACCGCCGAACCCGGCCCGCTCCTTATCCTCGCCGGCGCCGGCTCCGGCAAAACCCGCACGCTCACCTACCGCGTCGCATACCTGCTCTCCAAGGGTGTCCGTCCGTCCGAGATTCTCCTGCTCACCTTCACCAACAAGGCCGCCAAGGAGATGCTCCACCGCGTCCACGACCTCACCGGTGTCGAGCCCGGCCGTTTCTGGGGCGGCACGTTCCACTCCATCGGCAACCGCGCCCTCCGCATTTACGGCGACGCCATCGGTCTCCCCAAAAACTTCACCATCCTCGACGCCGACGAATCCGAATCCCTCCTCAAGCAGGTCGTCGAAACCGAGAACAAGCTCTTCTTTAAGGACAAAACCAACCCCAAGCCCGGCCCGCTCTTCAGCGTCCTCTCCCTCGCGCGCAACACCCAGAAACCCATCGACGAAACCGTCGAGCGCTACTTCCCGCAATACTCCGAGATCAAACACATGCTCCCGCCCTTCGCCGCCGCCTACGCCGCGAAGAAACGCGACCAGCATGTCCTCGACTACGACGACCTCCTCGAACTCTGGCTCGAGCTCCTCCAAAAAGCCCCCGACGTCGCCGCCTATTTCTCCCATCGTTTCCGCCACGTCCTCGTGGACGAATACCAGGACACCAACACCATCCAGTCCCAGATCGTGGACGCCCTCTCCGCGCACCACCAGGTCATGGCCGTCGGCGACGACGCGCAATGCATCTACTCCTGGCGCGGCGCTGACTTCGAAAACCTCATGACGTTCGAGGACCGCCATCCCGGCACGGTCATCCACCGCATCGAGACCAACTACCGTTCCACTCCTCAGATTCTCCAACTCGCCAACGGCGTCCTCGACGCCCAGCCCAAGGGCCGCCACTTCGACAAGGAACTCCGCGCCGCCCGCAAAAACGGACAAAAACCGCTCGTCGTCCAAACCATCGACGACCGCGAGCAGGCCGACTTCATTCTCAAACGCACGCGCAACCTAATCGAGGAAGATGGCGTTTCTCCCGGCGAAATCGCGATCCTCTACCGCTCGCATTTCCACGCGTTGGAAATCCAACTCGCCTTCTCCCGCGCCGGCATCCCCTACCAGATCACCAGCGGCGTGAAATTCTTCGAGCGCCAGCACGTGCGCGACCTCATCGCCTTCGTGCAATTCGTCGCCAACCCCCGCAACGAATCCGCCTGGCAACGCATCGCCGTCCTCCTTCCCAAAGTCGGCGACAAGGGCGCGCAAAAAATCTACGCCGCCGCCTTCGACCACGCGAAGCTCATGCAGCGCGATTTCGTCGACGCCCTCGCGACCGACGATGTGAAGACCAAGGTTTCCAAGGACGCAAAGGACGAGTGGGCCAGCTTCACCGCTTCCCTGAAGCAGATCTCCGACGTCATGCGCACCGGCAAACCCGAGTCGGTCATCTCCACCGCCATCGACGGCTGGTATGCCGACTACATGAAGGGCGAATACGCCGATTACATCGACCGCATGGAGGAGTTGAAGGCCCTCATCGGTTTCGCCTCCCGCTTCGACGACATCGCCGAGATGCTCTCCCAAATCTCGCTCATGAACGGCGAGACCAGTGAGAAGCACGTCGATGTCCCGCCCGACACCGTGAAACTCACCACGGTCCACCAATCGAAAGGCCTGGAGTTCGACGTCGTCTTCGTGATCGGCGTGGCCGACGGCATGTTCCCCGGACGCCGCGCCATCGAAGCCGACGACGTCGAGGAAGAGCGTCGCCTCTTCTACGTCGCTGTGACCCGCGCAAAAAACGAACTCTACATCTGCTACCCCAAGGTCGCCACCCGCGCCGGCCCCGGCGGCCTGCTCCTCACCCCGAGCCGCTTCATCACCGAACTCTCCCCCGACCTCTACGAGCCCCTGCGCATCAAGCGCCAGTTCGGCTGGTGAGTCCCTTGACAAGACCGCCTGCTTTGCCTTGTTAGCCCACGTTGTGAGGTTTTTAACCCGAGTCATGGTGTTTGCAGTGCTGGCCCTCTGGCTGCCGGCGACGCAGCATTGTAACCTCGAAGCCGCGGGCGTGTTCGCCCATGAAGCCGTAGAATCTTCAACGTGCTGCGAGACCGACGCATCTTGCGTCCAAGACAGTTGCGATGTTGCCGAAAGCAATCTGGCCCGTCCGACCGTCACCACCGCCAAGATTTTCGCCCCAGATCTCACCCTCTGCATCTGCTTCCTGTGTTCGCGGCTCTTGCCGACGAGTCCCCCGGAAACACCCGCCCTTGCCGTCTCCGCCACGGAGCGGCCGATCAATTGGTTGCCTACCTGGCAATTCTCACGCCGCACGGCTTTGCCGGCGCGCGCCCCGAATATTGCCACCTGATCCGTCCCTGCGCGGACGGATTTCGCCTGCCTGATGCCTGTGCGCATCGGCGTGCTGTCAGGACTACTCCACCGCATCCGTCATTTCCCACGCTCATTATGCTCCGTTTTCTGATCCTTTTTCTTACACCCCTCACCCTGTTCGCCGAAAACCTTTCGCTCGCCGAGGCCTTGCGCCACGCCGACGCGGAAAACCCTTCGCTTCTCGTCCACAGTTACGTCGGCCGCTCCGCTGGAGCCCTCATCGACCAGGCCTCCGTGCGGCCCAATCCCATACTCGGCTTTGAGCTGGAAAACTTCGCCGGGACCGGTGCTCTCCGCGGGGCCGATGCCGTTGAAACCACCGTGCAAGTCAGCCAAGCCTTCGAGCGTGGCGGCAAACGCGAGAAACGCGTCACCGTCGCCCGTCGCGAGCGCGATGTCGCCGACCGCGAGTTTGCCGTGCGCCGCTCCGAAATCCTCGCCGCCACCGTCGCGGCATACGTGGACGTGCTTGCCGCGCAGGAACGTCTCGCGATCTCCGGCCGTTCGCTGGTCCTCGCGCAGGAAACCGCCGACGCCGTCGCTCTCCGCGTGAAGTCCGCAGTCGGTTCCGTCGCCGAGGCCGCCCGGGCCCGCGCATCGATCGCCACTGCGCGCGCCGACCATGCCCGCGCCGAGTCGTCTCTCGCCCATGCCCGCGCCGCGCTCGCCGCGTCGTGGGGTGGAGGCGCCGCCGATGTTCCCACACTCACCGGTGCGTTGCCCGTGCCCGCCGAGTTGCCCGCGCAAGATGCGCTTCTCGCCAAGCTCGCCGCTCACCCGCGCTTCGACCTCCAACAGGCCGCGATCTCCAGCCGCCGTGCCTCGCTCCAACTCGCCCAGTCGCAAACCGCTCAGGACGTCACGGTCGCCGGCGGCGTGCGTTTCTTCCGCGAAAGTTCCGACGCCGGTTTCGTCGCCGGTGTTTCCGTGCCGATTCCGTTCCGCGGACAAAACCAGGGCGCCATCCGCGCCGCCCGCGAAACCCTCGCCGGCGCCGAACAATCCGTGCGCTCCCTCGACGCCGAATTGCGCGCCGCCTTCACCGCCGCGTGGCAGGACCTCGTCACCGCTCGCACTGTCGCCCGCGATCTTCGCGCCGAGGCGCTGCCTGCTGCCGAGGATGCCCTCGCCATCGTTCGCCGCGCCTACGCCCAAGGCGAACTTCCGCTTCTCGACGTGCTCGAGGCCCAGCGCGCCCACGCCGCCCTTCGTCGCGAGATCCTCGACGCCGACATCGCCGCCGCCGCCGCGCTCGTCCGTCTCGAAGCGCTCACCGATTCTACGTTCCCGCTCACCACCGCCCTCCTTTCCGCCCAATGAAACTCTTCGTCCTCACCACCGCGCTCCTGCTCACGCTCCCGTTGTCCGCGCAAGACGCCGCCACCCGCCGTGCCAACACGGTTGTCCTCGACGAGACCGGCGTGAAAAACCTTCGCATCCAAACCCTCGTCGTCGAGCCCGGGGACTTCGAGGAAACCGTCTTCGCTCTCGGCCGCATTGAGGTTTATCCCGGCAACCGCGCCGTCGTCAGCAGCCGCATCGCCGGACGCGCGCAACAGGTCCGCCTCAAGCTCGACCACTCCGTCACCGCCGGCGATCTCGCCTTCGTGGTCGAGAGCCGCCAGGTCGGTAACCCGCCGCCCACCGTCGAACTCACCGCGCCAATCTCCGGCCTCATTAGCGCCGTCCACGTCGTCACCGGCGAACCGGTCGATCCCGACAAGCCCCTCGCCGAAATCACCGACCTGTCCAAAGTCTATGCGCTCGCCCGTGTGCCCGAATCACTCGCCGGCCGCCTCAAGCGCGGACAACGCGCGCACATTCGCGTAGCCGCCGTCACCGGCCAAACGTTTATCGCCGAGCTCGAACATTTCGGCGCCGCCGCCGATCCGGCCAGCGGGACCGTCGAGGCCGCTTTCCGCGTCGCCAACCCCGAGCTCACGCTTCGTCCCGGCATGCGCGCCGAGTTCTCCATCGTCACCGCCAAGCGCGCCGATGTGACCAGCGTCCCGCGCGCCGCGCTCCAGGGCACGCCCGCCAACCGCTTTGTTTACGTCAAAGACTTCGATCTCCCCCACGCCTTCGTGAAAACCCCCGTCGTCACCGGCGAGAGCAACGACCGCGTCGTCGAGATCGTCAGCGGACTCCTCCCCGCCGACGAGGTCGTCACCCAAGGCGCCTACTCGCTCGCCTTCGCCGGTGCCGGCACACTCTCGCTCAAAGAAGCCCTCGACGCCGCTCACGGCCACGAACACGCCGCCGACGGTTCCGAACTCAAAGCCGGCGCCGCCACCGACGACGACCACGGTCACGCCCACGGCGACGAACACGCGCACGACGGCGCCCTGCTCTGGAAAATCCTCACCGGCGTTTTCTTCGTCGCCTTCGTCGTGACGCTCTTCGCGAAGAAACCTGCTCCGGCGCATACCGAAGCCAAGTAACCGATTTTTAAACCGCTAATAAACGCTCATGATCGATAATGCAGAAACAGGCGCAGGTCCTGACTCCCCCCGCGGCATCAGCCGCGCCTCCGCTTCATTGCCGGAGCCATTGGCGAGAGGCTGCTCCCAGAGAATCCGCCCATTGGCGGATTCCATTAGTGGTTAAAAACTCCGAAGTCCTCCCATGTTAACCCGCCTCATC
>DATHXF010000249.1:0-4900 GCA_035459785.1 Rariglobus sp.
GAGATGTGCGCGAGCACGATGTGGCCGTTGGACAACTGGACTTTGAACATCGTGCCGGGGAGGACGGTCACGACCTTGCCTTCTACTTCGATGGACTTGCCGTCAGAGGATTCAGACATGGTTAACAGCGGCAACGAGGCCAGGGACGAGGATGATCATGCGTTCGGGACAGTTATATAAAAGCTACTTGTAAGCCACCTGCCCCCCTCGTAAGTCAAGGTTTTCCTCGGGAACGCCGGTCGCGGCGCACCTGCCTTCCGCGCCCAAACCATGCCTTCCACCGCCCCCGATTGCCCTTTCGAGAAACGTTTTCCGTCGCAACTCAACCGCGACGACACGTTCTTCATGAGCCTCGCCTACAACCAGGCCATCGACGCCTGGCGACAGGACGAAGTGCCCATCGGCTGCGTGATCGAACACGGCGGCGAAGTCATCGCTTTCGCCCACAACACCGTCGAAAGCAGCCTCGATCCCACCGCGCACGCCGAGGTGCTGGCGATCACCCAGGCCGCCACGAAGCTCGGCAACTGGCGTCTCGAAAACTGCACACTCTACGTCACCAAGGAGCCCTGCCCCATGTGCTCGGGCGCCACGCTCATGTCGCGGTTGAAGCGCGTCTGTTACGCCGTGCCCGATCCCAAGATGGGCTGCCTCGGCGGAGCCACCGACCTGAACGCCCTGCCCCGCGTCAACCATCACCTGGAGATCACCGCCGGCGGCGTCTTGGAGGACGAGTGCCGCACGCTGCTTCAGGCGTTTTTCAAACTGAAGCGCACCGCATCCGACAAAGACGGGCAAACCACGCTCGAAGCCTGAGCCTAGATTTACGGTCTCGTGGCCAGCTCCAGCGCGGCGAGATGCGCCATCGCCTCCGCCGTGCTCGCGCCGCACATCTCCTCGGTCGGCCGCAGGCTCGCGCAGAACGCCGGACGCTCCGGCCTCCCGAAAATCGCGCAGCGCATGTCAGGCAGCAATTGCACACAGCGCTCACCGGCCCGTTTGCCGTTGGGCATGCCGGGAATCGGCGAAGTGATCGAGGGCGCGATGCAACACGCGCCGCAGTTCGGGCGGCAGTTCATGCGCGGCCCGCACCCAGCGGCGTGAGTTGACGTCCGTCCGCGGCAAAGTTGCCCGGCGCCAGCCAGCGCTCGAACTCGGCGCGGCGGGCGGGCCATTCCGTGTCGATGATCGAAAACCAGTCGGTGTCGCGGTTGCGTCCCTTCGCGATCATCGCCTGCCTGAACGTGCCTTCGTGGGTGAAACCGAGGCGCAGCGCGGCGGCGCGCGAGGGGGCGTTGAGCGAGTTGCATTTCCATTCGCACCGCCGGTAGCCGAGTTCGAACACCCGGCGGATCATCAGATACATCGCCTCGGTCGAGGCAGTCGTCCGCTGCAAGACGGGCGCGTAGGCCAGGTGTCCGATCTCGATCACTCCGTTTGCCGGATCGATGCGCAGAAAAGCGGCCACGCCGGCCGGCCGGCCGGTCGCCTGATCCACGACGGCAAAAAACAACGGATCGGCCGACACCGCGCCGGACGCCACCCACGCCTGGTAATCAGCGCGCGTCGCGAACGGACCGTAAGGCAGATAGGTCCACATGCGTCCGGCTACGTCGGCCACGTTGGCATCAAACAACGCATCGGCGTGCGCGGCGGCATCCAAAGGTTCCAGACGGCACGCGCGACCCGCCAGCATCTCCCGGGCAGGACGGCGCGGCGGCGACCAACCGGTCAGCAGCGCACCCACGGGGAGAAGTTCGGAAGCCATCGCGAATCAGCGCAACTGCAGGAACACGCGCGCACCCTTGCCGTCCGGCGCCGGAGGCGTGAGGAAGAGGCGGCCCGCATCGATCTCGCCGTTGGCGAGCAGCGCGTCGCGCACGCGCTGAGCACGCGCGTCGGCCAGCTTGAGCAGGTCTTCGGGCGGCACCGGAATGCCGCTGGCCAGCGCGCGGCGGGCCTCGGCCAGCGTGAGCGCAGGCGCGGCACCGGGAGCAGCGGGGACGGACGAGGCCGCATCGCCTGCGGAAGGCAGGAGAACCACCGGCTTCACCGCGGGCTCGGGCTTCGGCTTGGCGGGGGTCATGTAGGTGCGCGAATCAAACACCCGTCCGGACCGGCGGCTGACCAATCGGACTGACTGCTTGGCGGGCGCAGGCGGGGTCATCGGCTTATACAACGGCGCCGGAGGCGGCAGCGTGCCGTCGACCGCCGGAGCGGGAACGCCTGCCGGATAACGCTCCGCCATGAACAGGCCGATGATGCGGATCTCGTCCTCGGGCGTCACCACGATCTCGGACGCCGGCGGCGTATTCGGATTTTCTTTACGCAGTTCCTCCCAGCGGCGGAAACGCACCTGCTTCGTGAGCGTCTGGTCGCGCACCGCATCGAGATCGGCCGCCGGGTCGTAGCTGCCGGTGATGTCGAGGTTGAGCGCGGGGCGGCCTTTGAGCGCCTTGCGCAGCGTGTCGATCTTGGTGAGCTCGGTTTCCAGCGGGGTCTGCGCACCCGGACCGAAATCCTGGTAGGCGAGTTCGTCGCCGCCGCCACCAAACGCCGCGCCGATGAGCGAGAAGGGCGAGGTCGCGGCTTTGACCAGAAGGTTGACGATCACGCGCAACACGACACGACCGATCTTAAACTCGGGGTCATCCATGCTTCCGCTAATCGGCGGGTCCAAAATGATATTACCATCAATATCCTTGAGCAACGCGACACCCAGACGAACAGGAAGCTTCGTCGCTTCAGGACTGTTGGTAGGCGCGCCAAAGGTGAACTGATTGATCGTGATCACATCAGTGATTTCCAGCTTTCGCTGAGAAAGACGGGCCTTCACATCCACGTTTAACCCAGCACGCATAAGCTCATAGCCGGCGTAAGTGCCGACGTAGGGCGAGATCGGCGAGAGATCGACGTTCTTCACATCGACGACGATTTCCGTGAGCGCACCCGGCGCGAGCGTGGCGGCCTTGGCATCGAGTTTGCCGGTGAAGGCGATGACACCGCTGCCGTTCAGTTTGCCGCGGATATCGACATCGGCTCGCGCGAGATCGGCCGAGCTAAGCCCGGTGACCGTGCCGGTGAACTGATCGAGCGAGATGCGGGCGGCGGGCTTGATGGAGCGGTCGGCCAGCGTGACCGAACCATTGGTGAGCGTAAATTTACCGAGCGACCACACCGGACCGGGCGCGGCGGGCTTGGCGGGCGCTCCGGCCACGGGAGGCAACGCGACGGCGGGCGCGCTTTCGGCGGCGGGTGCGGGCGCGGCGGCGGTTTCCGTGCGCAGGATCGTAGCCAGGTTGGTCGTCTTGTCGGAGTTGACCACCACGCGGGCCGAAGGATCGGTCAGGCTGATCTCGGCGATGCGGGCGGTGAGCGGCTCGGAGAGCGCGTCGATGCCGCGGATTGCAAACTGCGAGAAGCCGGCGAATTCCTCGGCCTTCACCCCGTCCACCGTCGCGAATTTATCGACGACGACATCGCCGGTGAAGCTGGCGACGGTGCCGGCAAGACGGGCTTTGCCGTCCACCGAGACCGCGCCGCTGGCGATGCGCAGGTTGACCATCGGCTCGATGTAGGGCGTGACGCCGGCCAGCGGAAACGCGGTGACTTTCACCGCGAGATCCGCCGCCAGCGGCTCGCGGACCGCACTGCCGTCGATCGCCACCGTGCCGCCGTTCGCCCCTTCAAGCGCGATCTTCAACAACACGGGGGCGGAGGCCTGGGCCAGCGCGACATTCTGCACGTTGATATCCAGCTTGCTGATGCCGTTCTTGGCGGGCGTCGACGTGGTGCGATCCTCGAAATCAATGACCAGGCCGGATAGAGCGAATTCGGTGAGCTTCACATCCGGCAGCGCGGCCGGAACGGCGGCGGTGGGAGCGGGAGCAGCATTCAACGCAACCGTCGGCGTGGCGGGAGTCACAGTCGCGGCGGCGGGAGCGGACGCCAAAGCGGGCGGCGTGAGCAAGTTGAGCAGGTTGATGGAACCGTTTTTCTCGCGCACCACGGTCAGGCGTCCGCCGTCGAGGGCGATGCGGCGGATGACGGCGGACTGCCTGAGTCCGTCAGCATACAAACCGTCGATCGAGAAGGACGGCAGATCGACGAGCGGCACGGTGGTTCCGCGCGCGGCGACTTGCAGGCGGGTGAGCTTGATGGCGGCGTTGTTGAGCTTTAGCTCGCGCGTGGCCTCGGCGAGATCGATGGAGTAGCTGGCGCTCACATCGAGCAAACCGTCGAGCAGGTCGGCGTTGATGCGATCTGCGTAGTAAGGCGCGTATTTCTTGAGCGCGATCTTGCCCACGCTGAACTCGCCCGCGGAACGCACGGGATCGGCGGACAGCGTGCCTTTCCATGCAAAGGTTTCGCCCGCTTCGGTGATCGCGGAGAACTCGTAGGGGGCCTTCGGATCGCCCGCCGTCAGGAAGTTGTTAAGCGTAAAGGTGAGCGGACCGACCTCGGTCGCGAACGGTTGCGGCCGGCTGGCGTCAGCAAAGGCGAGCGAGGCACCGTTGACTGCCAGTTTGGTGATGCGGATCGGGCGCATCGGCTTGGCCGGAGCTTCGGGAGCGGCAGGCTTCTCGGCGGGCGGCGGAATCAGATCCGCGAAGTTGAAAGCGCCGTCCTTCGAGATGGCCACGCGTTGGGAAAAACCGTCGAGCGCGATCTCCTGAAAGTGGAATTCGCCCGTAAAGACCGAGAACGAATCGAAGTTCACATACAGGCGCTTCCAGCGCGTGAACGGACCGCCGTCGCGATCCTTGATGTCGAGACCTTCGATGGTGATCGAAAGCACCAGCGGGTTCAGGCGTATCTTCTCAATCGACACCTCACGATGCAGCGCGGCGGACAGGTGTTTGATCGCCTGGGCGCGGATGATCGGCGGCAGGCCGAAGAA
>DATHXF010000250.1:0-3006 GCA_035459785.1 Rariglobus sp.
GGAGCCTTCCAGGTCGAAACCGTCCGCCAGCGGTTGCGGGTTAAACGCAACGACGTGGTTGTGCAGCGTGAGATCCGCCGCGCCTTTGTTCGCCGGATTGTAATAAAACGTCTTCTGCAAAAACTCCTGCGTGAAACCCGAGAGGTCACACGTGAGATCGATGCCGCAGCCGGCAACCAGACCCGTCACGCCGCGATGGCGCGGTTCCTTGTCGAACTCGAACCACTCCGGGAAATTGCTCGGATCGGTGATGAACTTGCCATTGGCCGGCTTGTTGGGCTCCACCGGCGCCTTGACCACGCCTGCGCCGAACACCGCCGGCATCTCCGCACGCATCGCGAAGCCCAGCGCTCCCTTGAACTCGGGCCGGCGCTGCTTCGCCTGCTCGAACAGCAGACGGTAAAGTTCCGCCATCGTCACGCCTTCGGGCTTGGCGCTCGTGAACGAAACGTAGTCGTGAAACTCGCCGGCCAGCGAAGCGTTGAACCCCGTGCGCATGAGCACCTGACCGGAGTCGTTTTTCGGAATGAGGAAATCCGGCTGGCCGCTACCGTCGCAGGGCAACCACACCATCGTGCCGCCGATGGTGATCATCTCGCCCATCAGTGTGAAATAATCGTCGGGTTGCGCACCGAGTCCGCCGAGTCCGATCGAATAGGCTTTGTGCGAGAACTGCTTTGAAAACACCTGCGCCGGCGTGATCCGCGAGGCCAGCACGTCGTTGATGTCGCCCGCCACTTCGATGAAACCGGGGCCGTCGTGTCCGCGCTGGATGAACAGCGCGCCTTTTTCAGTGATGACGGTTTCGACCCGGGCATCCGCCGGTGCCGTGTGCGCGGATACCGTCGTCGCCTCCGCGGAGGAAGCCTGCGGCGCCGTCGTGGCAAAGCCGCCCAGCGCGTCGGACACCGATGCGGCCAGCGGCAGCATCCCGACGAAGCCCGCGATTTCCAGCACGCTATGCGCATACTCCGGCACCGCCGCCAGCACCAGCGAACCGCCCGCCGCCTTGCGTTCCTTGTAGGCGGACACAAACACGCGCAGCGCCGCGCTGCTCAGGTAAGCGACACCGGTCATGTCCAGAATGACGTGCCGGACGGCGGGAGTGACCGAGGCTGCCAATGCCTGCGCCAGCGCTTCGGCCCCGCGTCCGTCAAGACGCGCCGCCGGCGAAAGCACCAGCACATCAGAACGCGGATATGCAGGTGTGGAAGACATCGGCGGATCAGCGGACCTGCAGCGTGCTGCCGTCGTATTCGAGGCCGAGCGACGGGATGACCACGGCCTTGCGATCGCCCTGTTTTTTCACCGTGCCGGCATGCCAAGCTTTGTAGCCGGAGGCCTTGGCGGCGGCGAGGGTCGCGTCGAGCGCATCGGGCGACACGTAGGCGGCGAAACCAATGCCCTGGTTGAAGGTCGCATAGGCCTCGCGCAGCGTGATCGGGCCGGCTTCGCGCAGAAACTTGAACAGTGCGGGTTCTTCACCGGGATTCGTGATCTCGTAAACGAAAGGCTCGTCGAGACGCATCAGCTTGCGCCAGCCGTGGCCGGTCACATGCGACACGTAGTTGAGCTTGATGCCCGACTGCTGGCACTCGGCGACGAACTTCACGTAGATGACCGACGGCGCGAGCAATGCCTCGCCATAGGTGCGGGCATCACCGTGGCCGATGGGCGTCTGGTAGCCCTGCGGAAGCTTCGATGCGATCAGGCGGCAGAGCGACAGGCCGTTGGTCTGCACGCCGGACGAGGCGAGGAACACGATGGCGTCGCCGTCCTGCACGTCGCCGGTAATGCGCAGGGACTTCGGCTCGACCTTGCCGATGGCGGAGCCGGCGAGGACGATGGCGTCGGCATTGACGATGCCGCGCAGCGTGGGCGTTTCGCCACCGCCCCAGACGGCGCCGGCCTGGCGGCAACCCTCGGCCCAACCCTCGACGAGCGCCTCCATGCGCTTGGCGTCGGTGAACCACGCGGACTCGCCGACGGCGGCGTGCATGGCCACCGAGATGGGCAGCGCGCCGCAGGTGACGAGGTCGTTGACGATGGTCGCGACAGTATCGATAGAGATCTCGCGATAAAAGTTTTTGCCCGTCTGCGCATAGACGGCGTCGGCCACGAGGTTCTTGGTGCCAAGGCCTTCCTCGACGTGCGCGAGGAAGTGGTTCTCGGCCTCCATCAGGTAGCAGCTCTCGCCGCGCGTGTTGGCGGGCTCGGCGTAACCGTGCAGCTCGAGGAGCGGAGCGGTGGTCTTGGCGGCCTTCTGGCAGGCGCGCTTGAAGGCGTCGAGTTGGTCGTAGTTAACGCCGGAGGATTCGTAGCTGAGAGACATGGATGAAGGGACTCGTGATTGTCGGATGGAGGAACGCCTCAGTAACTGCGGCCGCCGCCTTTTTCGAAGTAGTTCAGATAAGCCTGGTTCACCACGCGGAAACCGCCCGGGGTCGGATACTTGCCGGTGAAATACCAGTCGCCGGTGTGGTTCGGCACCGCAGCGTGGAGATTTTCGATGGTCTGGAAGATGACCTCGAACTCGCCCTTCCACTCAATGTTCTTCGGACGCACCAGCTCGGTGATCTTCGCGGAGATCTGCTCGGGGGTGAACGGCTCGTAGATCTTGCGAACGTGGTTCACGCACTCGCCCTTGGCCACGGCTTCGCGGCAGAGGTCATACACTTCCTGCAGGATGTGCCCCTGGCCGGTTTCCTTGAGCAGCGCGACGGTCGCCTCGAAGGCCACGAACTTGCCGAGCTCCGACATGTCGATGCCGTAACAGTCGGGGAAACGGATCTGCGGCGCGGTCGAGACGATCACGATCTTCTTCGGGTTAAGCCGTGAGAGGATGCGCAGGATCGAGCTGCGCAGCGTGGTGCCACGCACGATGGAGTCGTCCACGCACACGAGGTGGTCACCGGGCTTCACCGAGCCGTAGGTGATGTCATAGACGTGGCTCGCGAGCTGGTTGCGCATGCCTTCCTGTCCGATGAACGTGCGGATCTTGATGTC
>DATHXF010000251.1:0-8059 GCA_035459785.1 Rariglobus sp.
CCGCTCGACGCCACCGGGCTCGCGACCAACTGGCGCTTCCGCGTGCCCGACGGCGAAACGCTTTCCTTCGACGACGGACACTTCGGCCCGCAGTCCGCGGTCGCCGGACGCGACTTCGGCGACTTCCTCGTGTGGCGCAAGGACGGCGTCCCCAGTTACCAGCTCTCCTGCGCGGTGGACGACGCCGAACTCGGCATCACCGAGGTGGTGCGCGGCGAAGATCTCATCAAGTCCACCTTCCGCCAACTGTTGCTCATCCGCGCGCTCGGCCACGCGGCGCCTGCGTATTACCATTGCCCGCTGGTGCGCGACGAACGCGGCGAACGCCTCGCCAAACGCCACGACGCCCTGTCTCTCCGCACCCTCCGCGCCCAAGGCCTTTCCCCCGCCGAAGTCCTCGCCAAGTTTGTCACTTTATAGCCGATACTTAAACAGTGCCAAGGTGGACCGTGACCTCCGGGCGCGGTCTGCGTGCTGATGATTCAGACGGCGCTCGGAGATCACCGTCCACCCCCGAGCCAACAAAGCGGTTAAAAAACTCCGTCACCCGACCTCCGTCCTCAATGCGCCGGATTCCGCCACTGCGCCGGCAGCAACGCCGCCGGACCGTGGTTGCAGAGCTGGTAGTAGCACCAGAACACCCCGGCGCCCAGCAGCACGAAGAAGATGATCTCACCCAGTTGCCCGCCGCCGCGCTGGCTGCCGCGATGGAGCGCGTTGACCGCCGCACCGATCGCCGGGGCCAGCACAAACGAAACCAGCGACGCACCGCACAGCACCAAAAAGATCACCGCGAGCGTGCGCAGAAGCGGCTCCTGAATCAGCTCCGCTTTGTAGCCCACCAGGCTGTTCGCCAAGTTGAGCAACAGCAGACAGCACGGGAGGACGTAATAGTTTTTGAGGACCGCCTTCGTCTTGTTCATCGCGGCTGAATCAAAGCTCCGTATATTTGTCGGACCGGCCCTTGGCCTTCTCGACCGGATACTTGGCGGCGTTGGCGGCCATCTTGGTCTCGATCGCGGCGGCCACGTCGATGCCGGTCATGTTGGCGAACTCGAGCGCGTAGATGACCACGTCGGCGAGTTCTTCCTCGATCTTTTTGCGCTTGGCGGCGTCCGACGCGATGGTGCGCGAGGCCTCGGGCGTGGCCCACAGGAAGTGCTCCATCAGTTCGCCCGCCTCGGCGGCGAGCGCCATGCTCAGGTTCTTCGGCGCGTGGAACTGCTCCCAGTCGCGCTCGCGTGCAAACGCCAGCACGCGGGTCTTGATCTCGGCCACGGTCGTCGATGAGTCGGTGAACGCCATGTGCGCAGGCTCACCGCCCGTCCGTTAAGAGGCAAGCACCGCGCGGTCCCGCCCCGCATGCTTGGCGGCATAGAGCGCCTTGTCAGCCGCCGCCAGCAGCGCCGCCGGTTCGCCGTCGGCAGACAACGCAGCCACGCCCGCGCTCGCCGTAAAGGTCAGGCTTCCACCCGCACCGAGAACGACTGTCCGCGCCCGCACCGTGTCCACCAGGCGCCGGGCAACCGCAAGGCCTTCGTCGGCACCGGTCTCCATGAGCACCACGGCAAACTCCTCGCCGCCGATGCGCGCGACGCGGTCGATGGTGCGCACCTCCGCCTCGAAGACCTTCGCGGCCTCCGCCAGCACCGCGTCGCCGGTCGCGTGGCCGTGCGTGTCGTTGATGGTTTTGAAAAGATCCAGGTCGAGCGTCACCAGCGTGAGCGGATGCCCCAGCCGGCGCGCACGGTCCACTTCCTCCGCAAGCAAGGCGTCGAAGGCGCGGCGGTTCAGCAGCCCGGTGAGCGCGTCGCGCGTGGCCAGCTCGCGCAACTCGCGCAGGGCCGCGCCGAGTTTCAAGCTGTAGCGGATCGACCGCTCGATCAGGCGCGGAGTGATCTCGCCCTTCACCAGATAATCGGACGCGCCCGCCTCCATCGCGGCTTCGTCCACGGCCTCGGATGATTCCGCCGTGAGAAAAATCACCGGCGTATGGCAGCCCTTCGCACGCGCTTCGCGGAGCAACTCGAGCCCGTCGCGCGCGCCGAGTTGGTAGTCGAGCAGACACGCCGCATAATGCCCGGTCATCAGCAGCTTCAGTCCGTCTTCAAATGTCTGCGCCCAGTCCACCTCGAAGCGCGCCATGCGCGAGCTGGCCAGCAGCTTCTCGCTTACGCGGAATTGAAGACGGTCGTCCTCAATGATGAGGATTTTTTGCGGCGCCGTCATCGGTGGATGAGTCAGACCAACCGCTCAGCGCTTCGTTCCGGCCACCAGATCGGCGGCGCGGGCGGCGAGTGCGGGCGCGGTTTTTGAGCGGTCCTTGAGGTTGTCCTTGATGACGTTCACCAACGCGCTGCCGACGACCACGCCGTCGGCGTGCGCGGCCACCTCGGCGACATGCGCGCGAGTGCCAATGCCAAAACCCACGACCACCGGCAAGGCGGTGTGGCGTTTGATGGCGGCGACCGCCTGCGGGATGTTGGCGGCGACGGAATCACGCACGCCGGTCACGCCTTCGCGCGACACATAGTAAATAAAACCCGTGGCCGCCGCGCCGATGATGCTCAGGCGCGCCTCGGGGGTCGTCGGGGCGACGATGAACACGGTCTTGATGCCATGCTTCGCACAGGCGGCCTGCACATCGGCGGCTTCCTCGGGGGGCAGATCGAGCGTGAGCATGCCGTCAACGCCGGCCTCCTTGGCGGAGCGAACGTAGGCGTCCACGCCATTGGAGAACACGAGGTTGTAGTAAGTGTAGAAAACGAGGGGCGTGTCGGGCGCAAATTCGCGGATGCGGCGCACCAGCTCGAACACGCGCGCGGCGGTCATGCCGCCTTCGAGGGCGCGCTGGGCGGCGTGCTGGTTGGTGAGGCCGTCGGCCAGCGGATCACTGAACGGGACTCCGAGCTCGAGGACGTCGATGCCGTTCTCAATCAAGGCGCGGCAGGCGGCCAGCGAGGTGTCGAAATCGGGATCACCGGCGCAGAGGTAGGCGACGAAAGCGGAACGGTTGGCGGCGCGGGCGCGGGCAAAGGCTTGGGCGATACGATCCATGGAACGAACATCGGCGCAAAAATAGCCGCGTGGCGCAAAGGGAAAGTTTACGCGTCAGATCCCGATAAAAGCACCGAAGGTGGCGCGTGTTGCCCCAACGCGCTGGATTGAGAGGCCACGCCACGGCAAGGGTCTTCTTGCCAATCGCGCCGTCGCAGCACAGGTTTTCGCCATGAAGACGCTCGCCAAACCTGCCGCGAAGAAGCCTGCAGCGAAGGGTCGCAGTGCCCGTCCCGCCAGCCGCGCCGTCCGTCTTGCGCCCCCCCCCGGCAGAAAGGCCTCGGAAATCGCCGACTTGCTCCCGCCTCCTTCCAAAAATTTCGATGCCGAGTTCGTTGCCTCCGTTGTCGCTTGTCGCTCCGACCGGTGATTTACGATACCAACTTTCTTATCGCGATTCAGGGCAGGGTTAAAGCGGTTTAACCGCGCGGATGCCATCGCCTGGTTGAAGCACAAAGACGATGGCGTCGCCTACATTCCCCGCATGGTTGAAATTGAATTTTCAACCGGTTTCCCCGCTGACTCCGACGCCACCCCGCACCTGCGCTATTTTACCGTGATTCCCATGAGTGAGGCGGTGCTTGCGGAAACAGTGCGCGTGATGCGGGAGTTGCACGGGACCGGCCAAGGCATCGGCGCGGCCGACTCGATCATTGCCGCCACTGCACGACTCTACGGACTGCCGCTCGTCACTGAAAATATTCGTCACTTCAAACGTATCAAAGGTCTCGACGTGCGCAGTTTCATCGCGTGAGAAAACGCCAAAGGTGGACCGCGACCTCCGGGCGCGGTCTGCGGGCTGATGGTTCAAACGGCGCTCGGAGATCGCCGTCCACCTCAGGATACGCCACCGCAAATCGCGCTCAAAACCCCGCGCCCGGCCAGTCGGCCAGCGGCGTGAGCGGCGGCACGACAGGCGCACCGACCGATCCCGGCACCGCCAGAACCCGGAATCCGCCCGTCGCTCCGGCACCCGTGCGGGTGCGAAGCGTGATACGCTTGAGGTTGGGATTGGCCGCGTCGTAGTCGGCGCGCGGGGCGGAAACATCCTCGACAGCGAGTTGCGCATCGGCCGGCGACAGCACGCGCAGCACGAGGCGTTGCCCCGCCTGTTCGAGCGTGATCTCGCCTTTGCCCGCAGTGGCGTTCTTCGCCTCGGTCAGGAACTGCCACGTCACCTCGACCGGCTTTTCGCCGGCCTTCCATTCGTCCTGGATCAGCACGCACCGGTCCGGTTGGAGCGCGACGCCGCGGCTCACCGACGCGATCTGGCCGGCATAGACTTTGTCCAGAGCCACCACCGAACCCGCCGGCTGAGCCGAGAACTTCACGAGTTCGCCGCGCCCCGTGACGTCCGGCACGGCCCCGTCGAAGCGCAGGATGTTGTGCGACTCGGCCCCGAGCCGGAACACGCGCCAACGCTGGCCATCCTGTTTGTTATTCCAAAGCACGATGCCTTTCGATTCGAGCGAGTTGTAGTCCTGCATGCCCAGGTCGACCGCCCAGCGCACGCCATCCGCCTCAAGCAGGAATGAACCGGCGTCCATGTGTCCGTGCGATACGTTGGCTGCACCACCCTTGAGTCCGACAAAGGTCGCCCGCTTGTCGCCCCACGCGGAACGATGCACCGCGACCGGGTTTTCACCACGGCCAAACCAGCTCAGCGGAGGCTGTTTGTCTGAGGCCGTCAGCGAGGGATCGATCCAGATCAAACTCAACGCCTCGACCCGCGACGGATCTGTTTTCAAAGCCGCGCCCGCTTTGGCGCCGGTGACCATCGCCGTGTTGGTGAGCAAGAGATCGGCGCGACGGGTTTTGCGCGCGAACCAATAGAGCGGGATGCTCACGCCCGCCGAACTGGTGTTGCAGTCCGCGTAACTGTAAAGCCGTCCCGTGGGCGTGACCATCTGCAGCACGTAATCGGCACTGGTGCGGAATCCCGGATAATCATCGGTCCCGTGCGCATCACCGAGGAAATGCGTGAGCATATCCGTGAGCATGACATGAAACGTGGTCCCGTAATTCCAATACATCGGCCCCTCGGGATAGGCGCCATCGGGCGCGTAGTGATCAGCGGACAGGTGAAGGTTTTCGACCGCGCGATTGAGCGTGCGCAGGGCGATGGCGGGATGTTCGTCGGCGAGCGCAATGGCTCCGGCAACCATGCCGGCATGACAGACTTGGTTCCAGTTGTTCGTTCCTTTGATCCAGAAGAGCTGGGAGGCTGGCGCCGTCTCGGCCTGGCTCACTCCCAACTCCAGCAGGGCCTTCGCAAAAAGCGCGCGTTCGGCCGGGGCGATGCGCTCGAAGAGCCAGTCGTAACCCAGCGCGACGGCAAAGGTCATTTCCGCCGTGTCGAGGTAGTGCGAGGGGTTCCAGTCCTTGAAGGCGGTGACCGCACGCATCTCGGCGAGGGCGCGTTCGGCGTAGCGGACGTCGTCAGTCAGCCGCGCCACCATGGCCAGCGTGCTGATGCGCTCGATCGCATCGCGGGACACCGCCAGCAGACGCCGGCCTTCCTTCTGGTAGGTCAGCGGCGGCTGAACAAGCATCAGGTCGGCACGCCGGACCAGATCGGAAAAAATCCGTGCCGAGACAGGATCGGTTTTGACCTGCTCGCGCAGCGCAACGAACCGCGCCGCATCGGCAAACAACCGCGGATGCGCCGGCATGGGCTCGGGCAACGCCACGGGGGCGGCGGCGAAAGAAAGAGGAATAGCCACGGCGACGAGCAGCCAGGCAGCGAGGGGTAAACGGCCGAACATCCCGACAAAGCAACCAACCGCCGTTTCAAGGTCGAGGCTAACCATCCTTGCGCAATGCACCCCGATTAAACGCAAAGGCGCGAAATCGATCCAAGGTCGGAGCAAAGGAGAAACGCCGAACCTTCGATACCGGCCTATGGATGGGATACTTTGCAGCTCCGACCCCAATCGCATTAAAAAACGGGCGCCGCCTTAGGCCGTTGGCTCTGGCGCCTTGTCAGGCTTCGTCACTCTCGACTGCGGGATTCTTCCATCGCTGCCAGGCATCAGTCGAACTAGCTCTTGAAGCAGAATAGCCAAGCGGGAGGTCGGCGAGTTCCTTCACAGACGGATCGAGGGAGACAATCTCCGAAAGCCCGACCAACTTCCAATGCTCTTGAGGTGGCAGATCATCTCCGGTGAGAAACTGCCACCCTCCGTCCTCCTCCTCGTGTGACACGAGCAAAATCGGCGCGCGCCGCTCGAGGATGTCAGCAACCGTGAAGACAGCTACATTCTTGGGATCAGAAAACGGCCAGTCGTCGGTGCTCATAGGTTCGATGATTTTTCGCCGCGTCGTATAGATGGCCTAACGTCGCATATGACATGCTAGCAACTAGCGGCCCGACCCCGTTGGCTCGTTGTTGGATCTCTTGGTCACGATTATTTCGCCGAGCCAGCCTATGGCTAAGAGAACCGCAGGGCCTATCAGATTTGGAATGCTGCGATCCAATTTTAGATAATGCCCGTTCATGATGCTTCTGAATTCTTTCTGCGTGAAAGATTCCTGCCCATAAAAATCCGACGCATAACCTACATGTGCGGCGCTCATCATGGTTTTGGATACGAGCGCATCGAATATCAGCCAAACAAAACCAAGGACGAATATAATGCGGGTGGATATTTTCATTTTTCGTTTTTTCAAACGCTCAAGATGAACCACGGCCGCTCGGGGCCGTTGGCTCTGGCGCCTGATTGGCCTCCGACTCCAGTTGATCCCGCACTCGGAAAATGAAGAAAATGACCAGGCCAAACAAAAGCTCATGGAGCTCATCGCCTCGTTCCCACTTCATGTAGATGTAGGCTCCACATGCACCCAACATTGAGAATTGGATAATCTGTCCTGTCACTTTTAGAAGAGCGCGAGGAAAGGGCGAAAGCTGCGAATAGAATCGTTTCGAAATCTCCAGTAGCCGCCCGACCAGCCAAGCCACAAGCAGGAAACCCGAAATGAATCCGAGCGTTTTTAGCATCGATAAAATGCCTAGCTTCCGCACCAAGGATAAAACGCAGACGGCTAGTGCTGCGATCGCGAGGATTTTCAGGGTCTTGAGCGTCAACCAAGACGGCTGAAGTGAGCGGAGGAAGTCGCGTCGATTCATTTGCCTAACGCTTTGGATCAACCACGGCCGCTTGGGGCCGTTGGCTATAAGACTGGTTGGGCTCTTTTTTCATTTCACGACGAAAAAATCGATATGCGCTGCAATCAACTGACCGGCCGAATCGAATGAACCGATGACAGGATAGCAACCATCTCCCCATCCAGAGTGAAAAAGAATCAAATTCTCTCCCTTCTTTGCGAGCGGGAGAGTGATGTTCGCGATACCTTCTCGAACATGGGCGGGGTCGTCCATCCGCTGAAACCAACAGTCCTTCCGCTCGTTCTCGAAAAGTGACTCATACCAAGTCTTCGGATCGGGCATGCATGGCCCAATCACCGACTCATCGACAAAGCACGCTGTCCCAGCGTCGACGCCGAAGCCAACAAACTCATCGCCTTTGGGTTCAGGTCGCTTTTGGCCGGCTGTCGCCAACGGGACAGACTTTCGGTAAGCTTCGGCGCCGTCCGAGAAGGTAATGGAGGCATATGCTTCTCTGATATGTGATCTATCCTGCTTCTCGCTCACATCAGCGAGCGTAACGACAACAGGGAATCTGCCTCGCGGAGTGACGATGAACGGAGTGTCAGACGGCGAAAGAAAGACGAACGGATCGCACGCAACGAGGCGCCCACTTGGCACGACCAATTCGCCGCACGCCACTGTCCACAAATAGCGTGGTCCATCTTCGGTCTGCATTGTGGCGTCATCCTTTAGCGCGCCCCAAGTCGGACTATTCGGCCACTCATTTGGCGCTGGGAGTTTCTTCTTACCGAAGAGTCGCGAGAAGATGTTCATTTCTTTTGCCCAACGTTTGAGGTCAGACACGAATCGCGCTGGCTCGGAATGTGCGGCTCGGAGCACATTCCGTGACAGTGC
>DATHXF010000252.1:0-4449 GCA_035459785.1 Rariglobus sp.
ACGGGCAGGCCGCGGGCGCTGGTCCATTGCGCGATGCCGGCACCCATGACGCCGGCGCCGATGACGGCGACGCGGCGGACGGGAAACGCGGTGGCGTTGGCGGGAGCGGGGAGTTTTTTGGCGCGTTCCTGGAGGAAGAAAACGGAGAGGAGGTTGCGGCACTCGGGCGTGCGGATGAGTTCGAGGAAGGCGGCTTTTTCGAGGGCCAGGGCGTCGACGAGCGAGAGTCCGAGGGCGGCGGTGCAGACCTCGATGGCCTTGAGCGGGGCGGGATAGTGGCCGTGGGTTTTGGTGATGACGTCGCTGCGGGCTTTGGCGGCGATGAGATTTTTCGCGAGCGGCAGGTGGGCGACACGGAAAGGGGCGGGCGGGCGTTTGCCGCGGGCGAGGAGCGTGCGGGCGGTGGTGAGGAGGTATTCGGGATGGGCGAGTTCGTCGATGAGGCCGGCTTTTTTAGCGGGGATGGCGGCGAGTTGGCGACCGGGGAGGATGATACCGAGCGCGGAGGGGAGTCCGATGAGGAGGGGGAGGCGGACGGAGCCGCCCCAGGCGGGGAGGATGCCGAGCTGGGTTTCGGGGAGGCCGATCTTAGTGGCTTTGGCGGTGGAGGCGACGCGCCAGTCGCAGGCAAGGGCGAGTTCGCAGCCGCCGCCGAGGCAGGCGCCGTGGATGGCGGCGACGGAAGGCGTATGGAGTTTTTGGAGACGCGTGAAAACGCGGTGGCCGAGGTCCACGATGGCGACGAGCGCGGCGGGATCGGGGGAACGGACGAATTCGTGGAGGTCGGCGCCGGCGATGAAGATTTTGTCCTTGGCGCTGGCGAGGATGACGCCGCGCACGATGGGTTTGGTTTCGATCTCGGCGAGGTGGGCGTCGAGTTCCTCGAGGGTGGCGCGGTCGAAGACGTTGGCGGAGGAACCGGCGCGGTCGAAGGTGAGCGTGCAGACGTGGTCGTCGTCGATATGCCGGGTGATGTTCATGACGCGACCTCCAGCCAGAGCGCGCCGCCTTGGCCTCCGCCGACGCAGAGGGACACGAGGGCGCGGCGGGCGTGGCGGCGGTGGAGTTCCTTGAGAGCGGTGAGGATGAGGCGCGCGCCGCTGGCGCCGACAGGGTGGCCGAGGGCGATGGCGCCGCCGTTGACGTTGAGGATGGCGTCGGGGATTTCGCCGAGGGCGTGTTCAGAGGAACGCGCGGCCGCCTGGCAGGCGAGGACCTGGGCGGCGAAGGCTTCGTTGATCTCGATGAGGTCGGCGTCGGCGAGGGTGAGGCCGGTGCGTTTTTGGGCGCGGGCGATGGCGAAGACGGGGCCGAGGCCCATGCGGGCGGGTTCGCAGCCGGCGTAGGCGTAGTCGATGAGGCGACCGAGCGGGGCGAGGCCGGTGCGCTTGAGTCCGGCCTCGCTCATGACGAGGAGGGCGCAGGCGCCGTCGGTGACTTGCGAGGCATTGCCGGCGGTGACGGTGCCGCCGAGTCGATCAAAGAGGGGGCGGAGTTTTTGGAGGGCTTCGAGGGTCTGGGATTCACGGACGCCGTTGTCGGCGGTGACGGCGGCGGGGGATTTGGCGTGCGGATAAACGGGAGTGATTTCGGCGGCGAGTTTTTCGCGGGCGGCGGTGGCGCGTTGGTGGGAGCGGAGCGAAAACTGGTCCTGCGCGTCGCGGGAGATGGAGAAATCGCGGGCGAGGTTTTCGGCGGTCTGGCCCATGTTGAGTCCGCAGACGGGGTCGGTGAGGCCGAGTTGGAGACTGATGCGCGGGGAGAAATCGGCGGGGCGGAAGCGGGCGAAGGCAGCGAGTTTTTGCGGGAGGGATTTGGCGCGGGCGAGGACGGAGAATTTTTTGGCGGCGGCGTCGGTGTAGAGGAGCGGGTAGCGGCTCATGCTCTCGGTGCCGCCGACGAGGAAGATGTCGCCGCGGCCGGAGGCGATTTTATCGGCGGCGGTGGTGAGGGATTCAAAACCGGATGCGCAGTTGCGGTGGACGGTGACGGCGGGGACGTGTTGCGGAACGCCGGCGCGGAGGGCGATGACGCGGGCGACGTTGGCGGCGTCGATGGGCTGGCCGACGCAACCGAACATGACCTCGTCGAGTAGCGCAGGATCGAGCCCGGTTTGCGCGAGCACGGCGGCGGCGGCGGTGCGGCCGAGTTCCACGGCGTCGGACGCGGCGAGATCGGTGCCCATCTTGCAGAACGGGGTGCGGGCGCCGGCGACGATGTAGAGGGGAGTGCTCATTTCTTGGCGGGGGAGGGCGCGTCGGATTTGGGGCGGTTGTCCACGACCTTCTGTTCCTTGAGGGCTACGCCGACTTTTTGGAGGGTGCGCATTTCGGCGTCGGTGTGAGGCACGATTTTATTGGGGGAGAGTTCGAAGTGCGCGTGGAGCAGTTCGCGGACGGACGATTCGAGCGCCGCCGCGTTGCCTGCGGAGGACGGGGTGATGTGGACGTTGAGTTCGTCGAGATCGAGCGGGTCATCGTGGGCTTTGCGAAGTTCGATCTGCCAGGCGCCGAGGCCGGGGAGATCGTCGAGGGCGCGCTCGAGTTCGTTGAAATCGACGATGGTGCCTTTGACTTTTTGGAAGCGGAGGGCGTGGACGTCGGAGACACGGGATATTTTTCCGCAGATGCGGGGAAGGCGACGTCCGCAGCACGGGCACGGTTCCCACGTGATGCCGTGTTCGCAGCGGTCGCCGGTGCGGTAGCGGAGGACAACGGTTCCGCGCTGGTCGAGGGGCGTCCAGACGATCTCGCCTCCGGTGCCGTCAGGGACGACTTCGCCGGTGTCGGGGTTGATGATCTCGATGATGCCCTGGTCGGCGTAAAGGTGGTAGCCGGGGGACGGAGTGCCGGGGGCAACAGGGCATTCGGACCAGGCGAATTTGGCCTCGGTGAAACCATAGGTGACCATGACGCGCACATCGGGCGAGCCGACCTGGGCGCAGAGATCGGCGAGCTTGCGGCGGGTGCCGTCGGGGACCTTGTCGCCGCCGAGGACGAGGAGACGGATGCCTTCGAGGCGGAGCTTTTGCTCCACGGCTTGTTGGAGCACGTGGTAGAGGAACGTCGGCATGGCGACGAGGATCTGGGGCTTGAGTTTCTGGACGGCGCGCAGGTTGCCTTCGGTGCCCATGACTTTGCCGCCACCGGTGGCGAGGGCGAAGACGTTCCGATCAATGCCGGAGTAATACATATACCAAAACGCGAGGTGGGGCGCGAAGGGGAACATGTTGACCATGCGCTCGTCGGATTTGACTCCGCCCATCTCCACGATGCGTCCGCTGCCGAGTCCCATGTGGGCGATGTCATGCTGCGTGTAGAGAAACGGCACGGGCTCGGTAGAGCGGCCGGTGGTGCTGGTCATGAAGATCGGGCGCCACTCGCGGTCGAGTTCGTCGTGGACGCGGGAGCGTCCGTGGAGGAGGGCGCGCATGATGACGGACGGGCGGCGGGCGAGGACCTTGGGGTCGGGCTTGAGGACGAAGTCGAGGGTGCGGCGCGGATTCTCGGGTGTGGGGAGCAAGTCCTCCTTGGATGTGAAGGGAAGTTTTTGCAGGTCGGCGATGGTGCGGATGTCGCCGGCGGTGAGGCCGTGTTCCTTGAAGAGATTCTGGTAGTGTAATGAAAAAGGAACTACGCAGTCACGGAGGTAGCGGTGGAGGCGACGGCCCTGCCAGGCGATCGTGGAGTCTCGATCGAGGTCCTGCCACTGGTTCTTGCGTCGGGAGTTCGACATGGGAAACGGAGCCTGACGTTGGGGTTGGGCGGCGCCGGTTTGGGAAGTTCGGCGCCGTCGGAGAGAACGTTAACGGGGTAAGAGACAGATATTCGTGAAGAGTGTTCTTCTCAAGGTGAATTATGGCGTGATGAAGGCGGCGATCTCATCGTGACGTTGGTCGGCGTCGGCTTCGCCGATGGCGATCATGCGGCGGATATAGCCCGGGTGAAACATGAGGGTCGCCAGCATGTCGGCGCGGCGGGTTTCCTGGGTGCCGAGGCCGCGTGTCACGAAGCGGAAGGTGCCGGGAAGATCGGCCTCGAACTCGTTGGCAATGACGCCGAGATCCTGAGACGGGCGGATCAGCAGCAGTTTCACCGTAGAAAAACCGGTTTCCTGCGGGTGTGCGTTCGACTCGATGAGGGCGTTGACGCGCTGGATGGTGAGCGCGTCGTAGTCGAGCATGTCGAGAAACACCGAATCCAGCAGGAGGCCGATGATCGTGGCGGGCGAGGGGTAGTCGTGCGGAGTCTGGCTCATCGCATCGAAGCGATGGCCTGCGTATTGGGTCGATATCGCGATGATGCGGCGCGCGCCGAGGTGCAGGGCGGGGGAGAGTGGAGCGGTGAGACGCAGGCCACCGTCGCCGTGCCAGTCGTTGCCAATTTTGGCGGCGGGAAAGAACAGCGGCAGGGCGCAGGACGCCATGATGTGATCGATGCCGAGGCGTGC
>DATHXF010000253.1:0-36043 GCA_035459785.1 Rariglobus sp.
AGGACGGCGATTTTTTTGCCGCGCACGCCGAAGGCGATGAAGGCATCGGGCACGCTAAAACGGCCGAAATAAAGCATGTCGGCGGAGCGGGCGGTGTCGGCGTAGAGGAGCGGGGAAGGTGCGGAGCGGGCCACGATGAAGTTGTGTTTGGGTTAGGAACCCATCAGTCACCTGCTTAGTGAAAAACGCAAATCCGGTTTCGTTTCTACTGCGCATGCTGATGTTGATGGCGACCCTGTCGCTGGTGACCGGATGCGGGCGGAGCGATGCACCACGCGAGCAGGCCGCAGTGAAGACGGTGGCGGATTTTTTTGTGATCCAAGTCGGCGACAAGCCGGTGAAAATGCAGCTGGCCGTGAAGCAGCGCGAGATGGAGCACGGGCTGATGGACCGCACCGACCTCAAGCCGGACGAAGGCATGCTGTTCGTTTACGCCGGCACGCAGCAAATGAGCTTTTGGATGCGCAATACGCCGACGCCGCTCGACATCGGTTTTTTTACCACGGATGGCGTGCTGCGGGAGGTTTTTCAGATGCAGCCTTATGACGAGACTCCGGTGCAGTCACGGAGCAAGGACCTCAAGTTTGCCCTTGAGATGAACCAAGGTTGGTTCGTGAAGAACGAAGTGAAGCCCGGCGCCAAACTGGACCTGCAGGCGTTGTCCGCGGCGTTGAAAGCGCGCGGAATCGAGCCTTGGGAATACGGGGTGCGGTAAACGGAGCGGACGTCTCGGAGAGACGTCCCTACCTCATTCCATGCGGCCGCGGCGGGCGTCTTTGCCCTTGGCCTCGTCGGTGGGGATTTCGTTGTCCGTTTTCAGCATGAGGACGGGCGTCTTGGTTTTGATGAAGACGTTGGCTTCCTTGAAGTGCTTGGCGGGCACGTTTTCGAGTGCTTCGCCCACGGTCTTGGCGGGCATCAGGCGACCCTTCTTCGTGGTGTTGAACTCGTAGACGGCTTTAAAAATGCGCTCCTGCGTGGTGAGCACGCTCTCGTTTTCGGGGACTTGCAGCACCCAGCCGGCGAAATCGTTGCCCTCGGGTAGGCGGCCATCCGGGTCGGAGATGAGGATGACGAACTGTTTCTTGAGCGCGGGCGGCTTTTCTTCGTCCACCTCGGGTTGCACCATCAGGTTCATCTCCTCGACGATCGTGCGGAGGAGAGAAGGCTCGACTTCGTTACGCTTAAGAATTTCTGCAACCTTGTTGACGTCAATTTTGGGCATGGGAACTTTGGACAGTTTTGACAGACGAAAGAGTCCGCTTCCCGCGAAGCGACAACAAAAACATGAGTTCCCTGCTAAGCGCCCAGCGTGACGATGAAATCTTCGACGTGGTCAACGACCGCGACGAGGTGACCGGCCAGTCCACGCGCAAAGAAGTGCACCGCCAGCGGCTGCGGCACCGCTCCGTGCATGCGCTGGTGTTTGGCGCGGACGGACGGGTGTTTTTGCAAAAGCGGTCGATGCTCAAGGATTCGTCGCCGGGCAAGTGGGACGCCTCGTGCTCGGGGCACGTCGACGGCGGTGAGGACTACGATGCCGCGGTGGTGCGCGAACTGGGCGAAGAGATCGGTTTGGCGGTGTCTGGCGCGAGCGGACTTGAGCGGTTGTTCAAGATCGATGCGTGCGTCGATACGGGTTGGGAATTTGTGTGGGTTTACCGGTTGAAGAGCGACGGACCGTTCACGTTGCATCCTGCGGAGATCGAACGGGGCGATTGGTATGCACCCGAGGCGTTGACGCGCGCGATGGAGGAGCGACCGAAGGAATTTACGCGTCCGTTCCGGCTGATCTGGCCGCGGGTGGTGGTGGCGGTCGCTGGCAAGTGAGCACAAAAAAGCCCCGGCGGAGCGGCCGGGGCTTTTTGCTGGATCGGTGGGGCTGATCAGTTGTGCACCACGCCGGCCTCTTCGTAGAGGCCGAGGCGGCGGTAGCGCTCGTAGCGGAGATCGAGGAGCTGGTCGGCCTTGAGTCCGCGGAGATCGTTGAGGTGCTTCTGAAGGGCGTAGCGGAGGGTGGCGGCGGACTTTTCGTAGTCGTTGTGCGCACCGCCGAAGGGTTCGGGGATGACCTCGTCCACGACGCCGAGCTGTTCGAGCTGGTCGGCGTTGAGCTTGAGGGCTTCGGCTGCCTTGGGGGCGGCGGCGGGGTCCTTCCAGAGAATCGCGGCGCAGCCTTCGGGCGAGATAACGGAGTAGTAGCTGTTTTCGAAGATGAGGACGCGGTCGGTCACGCCGATGCCGAGGGCGCCGCCGGAGCCGCCTTCGCCGACGACGACGGAGATCGATGGAACGCGGAGCATGGCCATTTCGCGGAGATTGGTCGCGATGGCTTCAGAGACATGGCGTTCCTCGGAGCCGAGGCCGGGATAGGCGCCGGGAGTGTCGATGAACGTGATGACGGGAATGCCGAACTTCTCGGCCATTTTCATCAGGCGAAGGGCTTTGCGGTAACCCTCGGGTTGGGGCATGCCGAAATTGCGGGCGATCTTTTCCTTGGTTTCACGGCCCTTCTGCTGGGCGATGATCATGACGGCCTCGCCGTTGAAGAAAGCGGTGCCGCCGATGAGAGCGCGGTCGTCGTTGAACTGGCGGTCACCGTGGAACTCGGTGAAGTTTTCGCAGATGAGATTGACGTAATCGAGGGCGTAGGGGCGCTTGGGGTGGCGGGCGATCTGGACTTTTTGCCACGGAGTGAGGCTGGAGTAGATTTCCCTCTGGGTGGCGGAGATCTTTTTCTCGATGGCGTGGATTTCGCTGGCGACGTCCAGGTTGTTCTCGAGCGACTGCTGGCTCAACTGCTCGAGCTGGGCGCTGAGGTCGCGCAGGGGCTTCTCGAACTCGAGGGTGTAAACGGGTTTTTCCATGTGAAGCGGCGAAGGCTAGGGTGACGGCTCCGTCACTGTCAATTGGCAGCATTCCACCCCTTCTTGCGTCGAAATTGCAATCGACATTGTAATATCTGCGATCCGCGCTATCTGCGATAGTTCAAACGCTTAAATGACTACCCTAGCTTTTTTGAACCAAGTGTCGCAGTGGTGGGACGCCCTCGATCTCGCGCGCCAGGTGTTTTACGGAATCGGTATCGCGGCCGGTGTCGTCGCCCTGATTCTGGTGATCATGTCGATGATCGGCCTCGAGCATGATGGCGCGGCGGATTCGCTGGCACATGACGGGGATGGCGACAGCGGCATTTTTTCCATCAAACCGCTGACCGGCTTCTTTCTCGGCTTGGGCTGGGCCGGCGGCATTGCGCTGGACAACAGCTTCGGTCTTTTCATCGCTACCACTGCCGGATTGGTCTGCGGTGGCGTGCTGATGGGTATCATCGTGGCGATGTTCCGGTTGATCCAGAGCATGCGCAGCGATGGCACCGTGCGCATCAACGACGCGCTGAACGCGACCGGCACCGTCTATATCACGCTGCCACCATCGAAAGGCGCCGGCGGCCAGGTCGTCGTGAGTTTTGGCGGCCGTCAGGAAACTTTTTCGGCGCTCAATACCGCAGATCGAGCCATTCCGAGCGGTGACCGCGTAAAAGTCATCCAGATCATCGACCCGCGCACGGTCTTGGTTGAACCGCTCTGATCGCATTTCCCTTTCCTGTCTTTTAACCCAACTCCCGTTTTCTTACTATGATCGAAATCATCGCTATCTCCCTCGCCGTCGTCTTCGTGATGGTGGTCGGTATTACGCTCCTCTCGCGCTACCGCATGTGCCCGCCGGACAAGATCCTGGTGGTCTACGGCAAGGTCTCGAGCGGGCTCTCCTCGCGTTGCTACCACGGTGGCGCGACCTTCGTGATGCCGGTCCTGCAAAGCTACCAGTATCTCGATCTCACTCCCATCACGCTCGATATCGAGCTGAAGGGCGCGCTCTCCAGCCAGAACATCCGCATCGATGCGCCGGCTTCGTTTACCATCGGTATCTCGACCGATCCTGAGGTGATGCAAAACGCCGCCACGCGCCTGCTCGGCCGCTCGCTCGACGAGGTCCAGCAACTCGCCGCTGAAATCATCATGGGCCAGATGCGCGTCGTCTTCGCCTCGATGACCATCGAAGAGATCAACAACGACCGCGAAAAGCTCATTGCCGCCATCACCAAGGGTGTCGAAGTCGAGCTGCACAAAGTCGGTCTGCGCATGATCAACGGCAACATCCGCGACATCAAAGACCAGTCCGGCTACATCGATGCGCTCGGCAAGGAATCCGCCGCCCGCGCCATCAACGACGCGCAGATCAAGGTCGCCCAGGAAAACCAGCGCGGCTCCATCGGTCGTGCCGAGGCCGAGCGCGAACAGGCCATCCGCGTCGCCAACGCCCAGGCCGAGGCCAAGCGCGGTCAAAACACCGCCCAGGCGATCATCGCCAAGTCCGACGCCGATCTCGCCTCCGACCAGGCCGAGGCCAAGCGCCGCACCGAAGCCGCCCAGCAGGTTGCCTCGGCCCGCGTCCTCCAGGAAGGCTACAAAGCCCAGCAGGAAGCCGAACTCGCCCGCGCCGACCGCGACAAGGCTGCCCAGCAGGCCGACCAGATCGTGAAGGCCGAGGTGGACAAACAGCGCGTGCGCATCGACGCCGAAGCCAAGGCCGCCCAGTCCGAGATTCTCCAGAAGGGTCAGTCCGCCGCCTACATCATCCAAAAGGATGCCGAGGCCGAGGGCGTGAAACGTGTCGCCGAGGGCGAGGCCGCGGGTATCCGCGCGAAACTCTCCGCCGAGGCTTCCGGTATCCAGGCCAAGCTGACGGCCGAGGCCGAAGGCACGCGCGCGCTGCTCGACGCGAAAGCACAGGGCTTTGAAAAGCTCCTCCGTGTGGCCGACGACACGGCTGGCGCGACACAGCTCCTCATCGCCGAAAACATCGTGCGCATCGCGGAAATCCAGGCCGGTGCGATCAAGGGACTCTCGTTCGAGAAGGTCATCGTCATGGGCGGCGGCAACGGTGCGGGCGGCGCGTCCGCCGGCCCCGGCCAGTTCGTGCAGGACCTCTACAAGGGCGTGCTGCCGATCAACGAACTCGCGAAGAGCGTGGGCCTGAACCTGCCGGCGTTCCTCGGCACGGATGCGAAGCCCGCTCCGGGCGCTCCCGCCGCTCCTGCGACGGACAAGCCGGCTGACAAAAGCTGATCTCACCCGGCTCCCACCGTGAACGCCGACTCGATCATGCTGGTTGCGACCAAGTGCACCGTGCTCGCGTTTGATCGCGAAACGGGAGTGCGCCGGTGGGAGACGGCGTTGAAGTCGGGATGGACGAAACAGGATTTTGTCTCGCTGGTGGCGGATGACCGTCGGGTCTACGCCACCACTTTCGGCGAACTGTTCTGCCTCGATTTGTTCACGGGCAGTCTGCTCTGGACGGACAAATTGGAAGGCATGGGCTACGGAATCGCCTCGCTCGCGTTGCCGGGAAGCATACCGGCGCGCGTGGCGGGCGGGGCTGAGCACATGCGCCGCGCGGAAGAAGAGCGGCGGCGCTCCAATAATAACCAGCAGCAGTAGCCGGTCGCGTTACTGCACGCCGCCCTGATGGGCCTCGGGATTCTTAAGCTGGTCTTTCCAGCTGAGGATCTTGGCCTGCGCGCCGTATTTCTCAGCGGTGGCTTTGTCGCCTTTTTCCATCCAGATGCGGGAGAGAGTGGTGTTGATGAAAAGATCGTCGCTGCGCACGGCGTGGGCTTTTTCGGCGGCGAGCAGGGCGTCGTCGAAGCGACGCAGGCTGAAATGGATCTCGGCCAGTGCGTGCCAGGCCTCGAAGGACTGCGGGGCGGCCTCGGTGGCGCGGGCGAGCTTGGCGAGGGCCGCGTCGGTGTCGCCCATCGTGTAGTCGAAGGTGGCGTCCTCGATGAGGGTCTGGAGTTCGGCGTCGGTCATGGGAACACTGAGGCGGCGGCGGGAACGGAGGGCCACACAAAAGCCGTGTCGCGGTTTCGGGTTTACCGGGCCTTGCGACGGATAAACGTGATGGCGAACAGCGCGAGGCAGAGCAGGAGCGCCGGCACAAAGAGTTCCATGCCGGGCATGAAATGGTCTTTGTAGACTGTGTGCGGCAGGTGGGTGATCGGCTCGATTTCCGTCACTGCGATCCGGGTCTTGGTCCAGCCTTTGTTCCAACCGGCGGCGGCCCAGAAGGCGAAGGAGAAGAGCGCCAGAAACCCCGCCAGCATGCGGAGAAGAATGCGCCAGGCCGCAATGCCGGTGGGCTCGGATTCGGTGGCGTGAGCGGGTTGGGACATGCGAGTTTAATCCGAGGCGATTCTTCGGTGCTGAAAGCGCACGCGGGTGACTTACAGGATCAACATCGCATCACCGTAGCTGAAGAAGCGGTATTCGCGGGCGATGGCCTCGACGTAGATTTCCTTGAGCCAGGCAATGCCGTCGGTCGAGCCGGGGGTGAGGAACGCCGACACCAGGCAGAGCAATGTCGAGCGGGGCTGGTGGAAGTTGGTGATTAACACATCGACGCCGGCGAAGGTGCGCGGCGGATAAATGAAGATCCCCGCCTCGGCGAAGTGCGGGTGGTCGAGTGGGACGGCGTGCTTCGAGAGGAAATCCTCGACGGAGCGCACGGTCGTAGTGCCCACGGCGATACGGCGGCCGGCCGCGGTGCGGGTGGCGGGGAAGAGCGCGCGCTGGGTGGCGACGGGGAGTTCGTAGAGTTCGCGGTGGATGGCGTGGTCCTCGACGGTGGCGGCGTCGATGGGTTTGAACGTGCCGAGACCGACATGGAGCGTGACCTCGGCGGCGCCGACGCCCTGGGCGGCGAGGGTGGCAAGGAGCTCGGGGGTGAAGTGGAGGCCGGCGGTGGGCGCGGCGACGGCAACCTGGCGGGTGCGGTCGGCGTAAACGGTCTGGTAGCGCTCGATGTCGCGTGGACGCTCGGCGGTCGGGTCGGCGCGCTCGATGTAGGGCGGGAGCGGGACGTCGCCGAGGCGGTTGGCCACATCGACGATGGACTGGCCGGCGGGCGTGGTGAAGAGGATGAGCGCGGCACCCTCGGGGTCTTTGGCGAGGATTTTGCCGGAGAAGTCGTCGCCGTGGGCGAAGGTGGAGTCCACGGGGAGTTTTTTGCCCGGGCGGACGAGGCACCACCAGACGTTGTCACCGTGCGTGGTGTCGGGACGGAGCAGGAGGCACTCGATCACGCCGCCGGTGGGGCGTTTGGCGTGGAGACGGGCGGGGAGGACGGCGGCGTTATTGCGAAAGAGGGTGTCGCCGGCGCGGAGAAATTGAGGGAGGTCGGCGAACGTGTAGTGGGAAACGGTGCGGGTGGCGCGATTGACGACCATCAGACGCGAGGCGTCGCGGCGCGCGGCGGGGGTCTGCGCGACGAGGTGCGGAGGCAGGGTGTAGTCGAAGAGATCGGTCGATAGCGGCACGGGAGGGAAAATGAGGCTTGCGATTGGGTGTAGGGCGAGTTTCTTCCGTTCTTCTCGTGCAGGCCGATGTAGCTCAGTGGTAGAGCAGCGGTATCGTAAACCGCAGGTCGTCAGTTCGATCCTGACCATCGGCTCCATGTAGGAGAGGCAAGGCGGGGCTGTTAGGCGTGAACCGGCGCTTTGCACCGTCACCCTCCTCTTTCCCCATGACCAAGCCCACCTTTTTGATTTTTGCCTTTGTCCTTTCGTTTGTCGTGCCGTTCGGGGTGGTTTATGGGCTGACCCCCGAGCCTGATTACAAAGAGCCGACCTTGGACGAGGTCTGGGACCGATCACCGGCGATTATCTATGGCCGGATTGTGGCCTTGGAAATCGCACCCGCCGCCGAGGGTGAGACTGCTTATCTGGCTTACGTTTTGGTCGAGCGCAGTTGGAAGGGAGCGATCAAACCCAGGGAGGAAGTCGTGATTCTGGAGACTTTCCCGGACGGATCGGGGAAGGGGTTCGCCCTGCAATTTAACCGGACCTATATTTTGCAGCTGTCCAAGCGCGAGAAGAGCAAGCGGTATGAACGCACCGGAGCGCAGGAGATCGTGTTGCCGATTCCGCGATCGGTCTCGCCGGTGGGATCATCGATCTTCGGCGGAGTTCAAAGCGTGCCGTTTTTGACTTGGGTTGAGTTTTTGGAGCGTAAGGCGGGCAACACCGCCGAGGCGGACCGTATTCGCAAACTGAGGGGACAGGAGACGCTCGATCGCGAGGCCAACTCATCGAAGGATAAAATCTTGGTGGACCGCGCCACGGCGGATTTTCGGGCTGCGATGGCCGAGGGAGGCATCGCCGAACGGATGGCGCTTTTGGACGTCCTTCTGAAACGCATCCAATACAGTGATAATGACGAGATGGTCGCGCTGACATCCAAGATTAAAGCCGAGATCAGCCTGGGCTCCACATTCCTGGCCACCGGCCGGAAAACTTTTCCATCTCAATAAGAATCGAGGCTTCACGCTTTCCTTGTCGTGGGCGAAGGCAGTTCGCCTGAAATTCCTTATCGTTTTCCCTCCTCATGTCTGATCAGCCCCAGTCATCCGAAGGCCTTGCGAAGAGCGACTATGAGTTGCTGGCCGAGTTTCGTTATACGCTCCGAAAATTTTTGGGGTTCAGTGAGGCCATGGCCGTCAAACACGGTGTGACCGCGCAGCAATATCAGGCGCTACTGGCGATCGAGGGTTTTCCGGGGCGCAATTGGGTCACGGTCGGCGAACTCGCCGAACAGCTTCGCACCACCCACCACAGCGCCGTGGGGTTGGTGGATCGCATGGAAATCCTTCGGCTCGTGAGTCGGGAGAAATCCAGCGAGGATCGCCGGCGTGTGCATGTGACCCTCACTACCAAGGGGCGAGGGCTGCTCGAAAAACTTTACCGCGTGCATCGCACGGAGCTGAAGGCGGTCGGTCCGCGGTTGATCGGATTGCTTCAAAAAGCATCCGAGGACGTTCCGGGCGGCACTCCGTCTTATTCAAGTCCGGCGTGTTTCCTGCCGGAAATCGAAGACTGATAAGTGGTTTTGCGAAGTAAGATCTTGGTGATCCATAAATATCGTATTGCGATAAAATATCTGGCACGGCTGGGATTAATTGTTTTCATGGGCGGTTTCCCATGCTCAGCCCGTTCAGAAAATCTCAGATCGCCCTGGCCACGCTCGGGGCGGTGGTCGCGGTGTCGTTGCTGGCGTATGTGTCGATGACGACGCATTCGCTGATGTTACTCGGTTCGTTCGGGGCATCCGCGTTGCTGGTGTTCGCGCTGCCCGAGGCGCCGTTGTCGCAACCGAGGTCGGTGATCGGCGGACACCTGTTGGCATCGATGATCGCGTTCGGGTGTCTGGCGCTGCTGGGGCCGCACTGGTGGGCGGTGGGGCTGGCGACGGGTTTGGGCGTGGGTGTCATGATGATCACGCGGACGGTGCATCCGCCGGCGGGGTCCAATGCGATCATCGTGTTTCTGGCGAAGCCGACATGCGGGTTTCTGGTTTCGTCCACGCTGGCCGGCACGCTGATACTGGTGGCGGTAGCGTGCGTGTATCATCGCATGACACGGCGGCATAAGTATCCGCGTTACTGGCGGGCTCCGGTCGAGGTGGTGCCGGCGACGTTCTCTTCATGAGGCCGGAAACACGGTTGGTTTTTCTAGGCGCGCTGGCCGTGCCGGTGGCGGGCGTGGCGACGCTGGCCGCACACGGGCTGCATGTGCTGATCGCGGTGATCACGCAGCTGGCGTTTTACGGGCGGTTTTCGACCGAATGGGTGTCGCCCAGCAACACGCAGCGCGGTGCGTGGATCATTGTGATTCCCGCGGTGGGTGCGGGGCTGATTGCGCTCATCGCCCGTTATGGATCGCGTGCGATTATCGGGCACGGGATTCCCGAGGTGATGCAACAGGTGCTGGCCAACCGCAGTCGTATCTCGCCGCGCGTGGCGCTGCTCAAGCCGCTGGCATCGGCGATCTCGATCGGGAGCGGCGGACCTTATGGTGCGGAGGGTCCGGTGATCGCCACGGGCGGTGCGGTGGGTTCTTTGCTGGGTCAGGCGCTCACGATGACGGCGAACGAGCGCAAGGTGCTGTTGTCGGCCGGCGCGGCGGCGGCGATGACGGCGATTTTCGGCAGTCCGGTGGCGGCGACGTTGCTGGCGGTGGAGTTGTTGTTGTTTGAATTGCGGGCGAGGTCGGTCGTGCCGGTGGCGATCGCGGCGGCGACGGCGCAGGCGTTGCGTTTTGCGTGGGGTGAGCACGCGGCGTTGTTTTCGTTTGCCGCGCCCGGCGAATGGAGCGCGCCGACGTCGTCGTTGCTGGTGTTCGCGTTGATCGGAGTCGTGGCCGGCGTGCTGGCGGTTGCGGCCAATCGCGCGGTGCATCTCGCGGAAGATGCGTTTGCGCGTCTGCGGATTCATTGGATGTGGTGCCCCGTCATCGGCGGGCTGATCGTGGGCTTCATCGGTTGGCGCGAACCGAGGGTGCTCGGCGCGAGCTATGATGTGATCGGTGATCTGCTGGCGGGGCGGCTGACGCTCGCGGTGATCGCGGCTGTGTGCGGGTTCAAGTTGTTCGCGTGGGTGGTGTCGCTCGGCAGCGGAACTTCCGGTGGAACGCTGGCTCCCATGTTGGTGATCGGCGGTGGACTCGGGGCGTTGGTGGCCGCGACGTGCCAGGGATTGCCGATACCGGAAGTGGCGCCGGGGCTCGCGGCGCTGGCCGGTATGGTGGCGTTTTTCGCGGGAGGCTCGCGGGCGTTTTTTGCGTCGATTGTGCTGGGCGTGGAAATCACCCAGCAGGCGGGTGTGTTGTGGCCGGTGGCGACGGCGGCCACGGCGGCGCTGGGCGTGGCGCACCTGTTGTCCGCGCGGTCATTCATGACGAGTCCGGTGGAGCAGCGGGGAGTGCGGGTGCCGACGGAGTTCGATGCCGATGTGTTTGCGCAGGTGCGGGTGGAGCAGGTGATGGAGGCGGTGCCGCGCACGATTCCGACAACCATGAAACTCTCCGAGTTGGCGGATCGTATCGGTGCGCATGATCCCGACGTGTGCCATCATCCGGCTTTGTTGGTGACGGATGAACGCGGCGAGTTGGCTGGGCTCATTACTCGCCGCGATTTGCTGGCGGCGGTTGAACGCGGAGAGGCCGACGAGCCGATCTCGGCCGTCATGACGGCTGATCCCGTGTGTGCTTATCCGGATGAACCGTTGCATGACGCGATCGAGAGAATGCATGCCGGCGACGTGGGACGTCTGCCGGTGGTGGATCGGGAGAATCCTCGCAAGCTGCTGGGTTATCTCGGACGTGCGTCGGTGCTTTCGGCGCGGCGCTTGCGCTGGCAAGAAAACCATGAGCCGGAGCCGGGTTGGTTAGGGGCTGGTTGGTAAATAAAACGGGTCATCGCGCACGCTCTTCGAGTGATGTGAGAAAGCACACTGGACCGGCGTTGCCTTCGTTGGCACGGGCCGCTGGCCCGCCTCCAACTCAGTCGCCTTGGTCGAGTGCGTTTTCTCACTCACGCTGACTCGTTTTATTTACCAACCAGCCCCGGCCTTTGGCACGCTGAGGATTCCGGGCACAAAAAAACCGCCGGGCCTGCAGGCACCGGCGGCTGGCGATTTCCAATGACTCGAAGAGAGCGATTACTTGCCGGCTTTAACGGCGGCGATCTGAGCGCGGTAGTCTTCCTTGATGGCTTTGACCTTGGCGGCTTTGTCGGCCTCTTTGACCTTCTTGTCTTCTTTGACGGCTTCGATGGCCTTGTGCTCTTCCTTGCGGAGTTCGGCGATTTTGGCCTTTTGGGCCTCGGTGAGTTTCACTTCGGCGGAGGAGGCCGAAGGCGGTGCGTCCACTGCACGCGCAAGCGGAGCCGCCGCGACTGCGGCCAGCGTGATAACGGATAGCAGAACTTTGAACGATTTCATGCGGGTTATTGGGTTTTGATCATGGTGATCGCCCCAGTATGACTTTCGTTCGAGTGCCATGTGCCAAAAAAATTAACCTCCGGGCTTCTTGGTAACGACTGGCAATCTCATTGGCTCTTGCCGGAGCTTAAGAAATGAAAACCGGGCCGGGGTCGGCGACTCCGGAGCGGCATCTCAGCAAGGAGCGCGAGGCGGTTACTCTTCCAACTTCACCTGGTAGCGGTCGAGGCTGGTGCCTTCGAGGCGGGCGAGTTCGGCGAGGGCGATGCGTAGGTTCACCTTGGCGAGAAGCTCGTTGACGCGGGCGGTGTCGAGATCCTGGCGCGAGTCTTCCACAAAGCGGTAGGTGGAGAGGCCGGCTTCGTAGCGGGCTTTTTCGGTTTCGAATTGTTTCTGGCTGAGCTCGGTCGCGAGGGTCGATACGGAGACGGTTTCGCGGTTGGTCTCGACGGCGCGCACGGCCGAGCGGACCTGGAGGAGCAGGCTTTGGTCGAGCTGTTCGACGACGACTTGCTGGCGATCGAGGCTGGTGAGGGCCTGGCGGTAGCGCGCGCGTTCGGCGCGAAGCCCCCACGGAATCGAGAGAGTGAGGTCGACCTGCCAGTCGTAGGCCTGGCCGGTGGTGGTGCTGTTGAGTGCGCTGCCGGCGGTGCGGCGGCCCTCGCCGTTGAAGCCGACGCCAGCGCCGAGATCGAGGACGGGCAGGCGGTTGTTTTTGGCGACGGCGACGTCGAGCTTGAGTTGTTCGGCGAGGACTTTGCCGGAGGCGTAGTCGGGGGCGTTGGCGAGGGCGAGGGCGTAGGAGGCGTCGAAGGAAACGGCGGGCACGGGGGCGTCGGAGAGACGCACGGCGCCGAGGCGGGAGGAGAACTCAAAGCGGCCGATGAGGTTGAGGAGCGAGTCTTCGCCGTCGCGGACATCCTGCTCGGCGAGGAGGAGATCGCGGCGGGCGTTGGCGACGCCGACCTCGGCCTGAAGGACGTCGAGGTTGGTGGCGACGCCGGTCTTGAGGCGGGCTTTGTTTTCGTCGAGCAAGGTTTGCGCGACCTCGAGGCTGAATTTGCGGACGGCGAGGCGTTCGCGGGAGAAGGCGAGGGTGTAGTAGGCGCTTTCGACGTCGCGGATGAGGGAGAGGACGACGGCTTTGAAATCGAGGTGGGCGCGGGTGATGCCGAGGCGGGCGCGCTCGATGGAGGCGCGGTTGATGGTGATGCCGAAGCCCTGGAGGAGCGGCTGGGTCACCGAGAGCGAGAGATCGTTGGTGAAAACGGGATTGAAGAGCGGTGTGAGCGAGGCGGAGGAGCGGGTGCGGTCGAGCGAGGTGCGGAGGGTGGCATCGGCACCGGTGACGAAGCGTTGGGTGACGCCGACGGAGGCTGTCTGCTGACGGGTGGAGGTGGACGGGGTGGCGTTGTCGTTCTCGGCGCCGGCGACAGCGGCGGTGGCGAACAGCGTGGGGTCGAAGCCGGCGTCGGCGATGACGACCTGGTCGCGGGCGTTCTGCGTGGTGAACTCCTGGAGTTGCAGGTTGAAGTTTTTATCGAGGGCGCGGGCGACGCATTCTTCGAGGGTCAGCGCAGGGGTGGCGGGTTCCGTCGCAACGTGAGGCACGGTGGCGGGCGGCGCGGCGGGCTCTTGGGCGAGAGAAGGAAGCGTAGCGAGGAGCGCGAGGGGCAGAAGACGGCGGAACATTGGACGGTCGGGCGAAGGGGAGGCCGGAAGTTGAGGGCTGGAGTCGAAAGTGGAGTGTCGAAGAGGAGCCGGACTACTGGCGTTCAAATTCGTTGTCGTTGATGCGTTTGAACACGGTGAAGCCGGCTTGCTTGGCCTTGGAGACGGAGACGGGCGCGAGAAGTTTCGGCGTATTGATCTGCTGGACGTTTGCGCGAGTGACGGACTGGCCGCAGGTCGGGCACGCGGAGAGCGCTGCATCGGAGGCGTCGTGCCGGTGGTCAAAGCCCTCGCCGCAGAGTTTGCAGGGGGATTTCACGGGGGCGTAGTGATATACGGGCATGGAGGAAGAAACGAACCCATGCCGGGGGATTTGGCCAGCCGCTTTGTTGGGTTGGCCGAGGAGGGATACTCCTCCGGCCGGAAGCGTGGCGGACCAAGTGGTGTGCGGGCTTTGGATGCCCGGACGGAAGGAGCTTACTTCTTGCGGGACGGGAAACCGAAGCGTTCGGCGAGCAGGAGCACGCCGGCGACCAGCGCGAGCACGCCCATCACCCAAGATGCGATGCTGAGGTCCACGAGGATGTTCAGGCCGATGAGAATGAGGTAAGCAGCGAGGAAGATATTGGCCATGTTATGAAGAGGTTGTGACAGGGACAGACCGGTGAACGGGTGTTTGGTAACGGGGTGTCGTTGCAACAATCGCGTTGTGTTGCCGGCGCTCCGGTGGGAAAACCGCGAATGACCAATCATTCCACGACGCCCTGGCAGGAGCGTTTCGAGCTCAAGACGTGCACGGCGGCCAAAATTGAAAAGGCCATTCCGGCGACCTACGCGGGCGTGGCGGTGATCTACACGGCAGGCAGCGGCACGGTGGACGAAAAGGTTTACCTGGTTGTCGAGTCGCGCGCGGGTTCGTTGCGCGCGCAGTGCGTGAAGCGTCTGACCACGGCCAAGCTGCCGCCGGTCGAGGAACTCACGGTGGCGTTCAAGGCCGCCAAGCTGCCGGGCAAAACGCGCGAGGATCTTGACGCGGTGTGTCGCGAGCAGGTGATCTTCGGCGCGCAACTCCGCCGCGAGTTGCGTCCGGCAATGCGTTGAACAGCGGGAGCCTGTTCGCGATGAGTCCGCTTTCCGTGCATACGCGCAGGCAGCTGGGTTATGCCGAGGGTTATCTGCAACTCGGGCTGAAGGCCGAGGCGGCGGAGGCGCTCGACGAGATCACCGGCGGTGATCGTGACGCCACGCCCGTGCTGGCCATGCGGCTGGCGGTGCACGCGGAACGCGCGGAATGGGCGAAGGCGTCCAAGGCCGGCGCGACGGTGTGCGAACGCGAGCCGAACGTGCCGGGGTTTTGGATCCAGTGGGCGTATGCGGTGCGGAGGCACGCGGGATTGCCGCAGGCGAGGGAGATTTTGATCCGCGGCGTGGGGCTGCATCCGCGCGAGGCGGTGTTTCATTTCAACCTGGCGTGCTACGAGGCGCAGCTCGGCCATCTCGAGGATGCGCGGGCGTTTTTGGATACGGCGTGCGGACTGGACGAGAGTTTCACCGAACTGGCGAAGACCGATCCGGACCTGGCGCCTCTGCGGACGGAGCAGGACGTCAGTTGACTGACTTTGCCGGCGCCGGTTCACGCAGCCAGGCGAGCACGGTGGACAACGGGAGGGTTTGGGGTGCCTGGCCCATGGGATGCATGAGGTAAAAGTCCGACACTTGTCCCGCCTTCACGGTAAAGCGGCCGCAGTAGAGGTTCATCGTGGTGTAAACACCGTCCGGGCCTTTTTGGAGAAAAACCAGGCACTCTTCGTTGGGGGTGTAGGATACGTTCGGGCAGCCAAAGCCATTGTCGAACGCCAGGCGAAGAGAGTCACCTTCCTTGCAACCTTTGACGGGGGAGAGAACACGGGCGGTGGCGACGCTGCTGAAGGAATCCAATTTCGGTCCGGTGGCTTCGGACGGAGCGGAGGGTTTTGTGGCAACGGGTGACGTGGCGATGATCGTGACGTGGGCGATGATGTCCGATTTTTCGCGGACGGTCTTTTCGTTGAGTGCAGCGCCCAATCCGAAGCCGGTGACTGAAGGGCAGCAGATCAGAAGGGTGAGGAGGAGTGTGCGCATGGCGGATATTTTGGAGGGAGGGAGCCGGTCAGGGAATCGATTGGCGGGAGAGTGCGTCGGCTTCCGGTTTTACGGGATCGGAGAGGTCGATCCGCGTGTCGATGCCGCGGACGGCGAGAATCAATCGGGTGTAATGCCACTGGCCGAGGGATCGGTAGGCGACGACGTAGGCGGTGGCTTTGGCACGACTGCCCTTGAGACCCATCTCCAGGCGCGCGTTCCCGTCGGAGTTGGTGACGTTGATCTGTCCGGTGAAGAAGAAACTGTCGGTGATCGGTTCACCGAGTGCCTCGATGGCCGCCGGTGACTTCTGGATGCGGGTGAGCGCGCCTTGATAGGCATCCGAGCTTTTCATGAAGCCAAAGAGCATGCCCACGAAACCGCATACCACCGCGATGCCGAACAGGATGATCGTCGGAATGAGCCAGGGGAGGTTCCGCTCAAACCAGTTCTTGGCGCGGGGAGGCGGGAGCGAGGGAGGTTGGGAGTGCATGGAAAGAGAGGCTCAGGGCTTCTTCAGTAATTCGAGGGCAGCGGCGGTGAGGGCGCGCAGTCCGGTCTTGATGGTGGGCTCGGGCACAGGGGCGAAGGTCGGCGAATGGTTGGAGGGCAACGGCACGCCGGTGCGCTGGCTTTCGGCATACGCGGCCGGATCGGCTCCGCCGATCCAGAGCATGCAGACGGGAACGTTTTCCGCAGTCAGGCCATAACGGGAAAAGTCTTCGCCGGCGGCCGTGGGTTTTTCGGTCCAGGTGTTCGCTTCGCCGAGCGTGGCGCGCACGGCGCCGGTCACGCGGCGGGTGAGCACGGGGTTGTTGGTGAGCACGGGAGTGCGGTTGCCGACGACCTTCACGACGGGCAGGCGGTTGTCGGGCACGCCTGCGGCGCGCGCGGTGTTTTCCGCGATGCGTCGGATCGAGGTGATCAATTGATCGGCCACCTTCAAATCATAGGAGCGCAGGGTAAGCTCGAGCTTCACTTCGTCGGGGATGATGTTGTGTTTTGTGCCGCCGTGGATCGAGCCGACCGTGACGACTGCGGGAGTGCCGGGCTCCAGTTCGCGCGACACGATGGTTTGCAGCGCCACCACGATCTGCGCGGCGAGCACGACGGGATCTTTGGTGGTGTGAGGGCGTGAGCCGTGTCCGCCGATGCCGCGCACGATGATGTCGAGCGAGTCCACGTTGGCGTAGGCGGGGCCTTCGACCGAAGCGACGACTCCGGCCGGCAGGTTGGACCAGGTATGGCCGGCCAGCGCGAAATCGGGTTTCGGGAAACGCGTGTAGAGACCGTCTTCGAGCATCGCGCGTGCGCCGAGGCCGAGTTCCTCGGCGGGTTGGGCGATGAACACGATGGTGCCCTGCCAGTCGGCGCGAAGTGATACGAGCACACGGGCCGCGCCGATCAACCAGGCGACATGCGTGTCGTGCGCGCAGGCGTGCATGGCGGGTTGCTCGCGTCCGTTGGAGTCCTGCACGCGCGCGGTGCTCGCGTAGGGCAGGCCGGTGGTTTCGACGAGCGGGAGCGCGTCCATGTCGGAGCGTAGCAGCAGGGTGGGGCCGGGGCCGTTGGCGAGCACGCCGACTACGCCGTAGCCGCCGACGTTTTCCGTGACCGCGAGGCCGGCGGCGCGAAGTTCTCTGGCGACCAAGGCGGAGGTTTTCACCTCCATGAGCGAAAGCTCGGGATTGGCGTGGACCTGGCGGTAAATCGCGTCGAGCGACGGATATTCGGCGTCGATGAGGGCGGAAGCCCGTTCGCGCGCATCGGGCGGGGCGGCGAGGGCTGCGGTGGTGAGGCCGAGAAAGAGAAAAGTCAGAGGCAGGCGCATGGTGGTGGTGGAAACGAAGCGGAGCCCACCTGAGCGGAACAACGCACGCGTAGCCGCAACAAAAACGCAAAAGGTGCCGGAAACCCCTGCGCTGACTCCTTGGTCATAGGCGGGCAGGCGAGGATCAGGGCCGAGTCGATGAGGAGGCATGAAAAGCCAACACATTTGCTAACTCTGCGCGCGGTCGCAGCTAATGGCACGAGGAAGTAACCCTTCTCGGGGCGACTTTGTTTTGCATCCGGTTCAGATTTTGCTCTGTTGCCTAATCATATGGCTAATTTCGCTACCCTGAAGATTGACGATAAAGAACTAACCCTGCCGGTCGTAACTGGTTCCGAAGGCGAAAAGGGCCTAGATATCTCAAAACTCCGCGCCGATAGCGGCCATATCACGTTCGACGACGGCTTCGGCAACACCGGTTCCTGCACCAGTAAGATCACTTACATCGATGGCGAGGTCGGCATCCTTCGTTACCGTGGCTACCCCATCGAGCAGCTCGCCGAGAAATCCAACTTCGTTGAGACTGCTTATCTCGTTACCCAGGGCGAACTTCCCACCACCGAGCAGCGCTCCAAGTTTTCGGCCATGCTCACCCAGCACGCGCCCCTCCGCGAGGGCATGCTGCGCTTCATCCAGAGCTTCCCGCGCGACGCCCATCCGATGGCCGTCCTCTCCGCGACCATCAACGCCCTCGGCGCCTATTACCCGCACCTCGCGAGCAACAACCACCAGCGCGACCTCGAGCACTTCGACGAGGCGGCCGCCATCGCGATTTCCAAGGTCCGCACGATCGCCGCGCACTCCTTCCGCGTAAACAACGGCCTGCCGTTCAACTACCCACGTCCGAACATCGGTTACTGCGAGAACTTCCTGCACCTGATGTTCTCCGAGCCCTACAACGAGTTCGTGCCCACGGCCGAGGTCGCTTCCGCGCTCAATCTCTTCCTGCTCCTCCACGCCGACCACGAGCAGAATTGCTCCACCTCCACTGTGCGTATGGTGGCCTCCGCCGGCGCCAACTTGTTCGCCTCGGTTTCCGCCGGTGTGAACGCGTTGTGGGGTCCGCTCCACGGCGGCGCCAACATGGCGGTGCTGGAGATGCTCCAGAACATCCACGACGACGGTGACGACGGCACCCGCTTCATTGCCGCCGCCAAGTCCGGCAAGGGCGATCGTCTGATGGGCTTCGGCCACCGCGTTTATCGCAACTACGACCCGCGCGCGAAGATCATCAAGGCCTCGTTCTACAAGGCGCTCGCCTCGCTGAACATCAAGGACGACCCCCTCCTCAACATCGCCATGAAGCTCGAGGAGGTTGCGCTGAGCGACGAGTATTTCATCACCCGCAAACTCTACCCGAACGTCGATTTCTACTCGGGCCTGATCATGCGCGCGCTCGGTATTCCGATGAACATGTTCACGGTGATGTTCGCCATCGGCCGTATGCCCGGCTGGATCGCCCAATGGCGCGAAGTCGCGCAGAACCCGAAGCTCAAGATCTACCGTCCGCGCCAGATCTACACCGGCGCGACGCAGCGCAATTTTGTGCCGATCAACCTGCGTTGATCGTGCCGCGCCGCGTAAAGGGCCGAAGGCCCACGCGGTTTGGTGAGCAAACAAAACCCGGTCCTGCAAAGGCCGGGTTTTTTGTTGGAATAGATTGAAGGCGAGGACGGCATGCGGAGCATGCGCCGCCAGGAAGCTACTTGCTTGGTTCGTTGGTGACAGCAGCGGGTGTCGGTGACGCGGTCTTCGTGCAGCGGTTACAGGTGGGGATGATGATCGCGGCGAGAATGCCGATCACGGCGATGGGCAGCTGCGGGAAAAACGGATGGCGGAAGCGCATGGGGTTTACCGTTTGGTGAGGAGTTCGTTGAGTTTGAGCTTGGGGCCGAGGAGGAAGAGGCCGATGCCGATGGCCATGATGAGCGGCGGCAGGTAAATGTAGCTCCACGCCGTGCTGCGGCTGAGCGGATTGAGATCACTGAAGGCAGGATTGTTTTTATCGTAGTGCGCGATGAGTGGCTCAGTCGGGAAAGAAGCGGGCATAGCCAGACGGGCCTCTTCCGGAGTGGCGTAGGTCTTGCCGAAAAGAGAGTAGTCTTTTCCGGAGTGGGCAGTGCCGGCGACCGTGTAGGCATAATGAACGACGATACGATGACGCGTGGTGGTCTTTTTGCGGGACACGATTTCGTATCGCTCGAAGTGCGCGGGAGTCTGCGCCCAATCGGCACGGAGATTTTTATGGCCGGTGTAGGTGCCGAGACCGGTGACGACCAAGCAAACGGCTATCCAGGTAATGAGTCCGAGGTTCATGGGGTGGGATTATCCGCCGAGGTAGGCGGCTTTGAGCCGGGGGTCTTTGCGGAGGTCGCCGCTGGCACCGGAGACGGTGATGACGCCGGTTTCGAGGACGTAGGCGTGCGAGGAGATTTCCATCGCGAGGTGGGCGTTTTGTTCAACGAGGAGGATGGTGATACCTTGGTCGCGGTTGATCTCCATGATCTTCTCGAAAATCGTGGTGACGAGGCGCGGGGCGATGCCGAGCGAGGGCTCGTCGAGCATCAGAAACTTCGGGCGGCCCATGAGCGCGCGGCCGATGGCGAGCATTTGCTGTTCGCCGCCGGAGAGCGTGCCTGCGGTTTGTTTGAGGCGTTCCTTCAGGCGGGGAAAAAGTTCGAAGACGTGCTGGAGGGTGTGCGCGATGCCTTCGGTGTCGCGGTGGAGGTAGGAGCCGAGCGCGAGGTTTTCGGCGACGGAGAGATTGGCGAAAACCATGCGGCCTTCGGGGACGTGGCAGAGTCCGCGGGCGACGACGGCGTGCGGGGCGAGGCGGGTGATGTCTTCGCCGTCAAAACGGATGGTGCCGGCGGCGGGACGGACGAGGCCGGAGATGGTTTGGAGTGTGGTGGTCTTGCCGGCGCCGTTGCCGCCGATGAGCGTCACGATGGCTCCGCGCGGTATCTCGAAGGAGATATCGTTCACGGCCTTGATGGCGCCGTAGGCGACGGAGAGGTGGGAGACGGTCAGCATTTCGGGACGGAAGATGGAAGGCGGAATTTTTTAACCACTAATGAACACTAATGGACGCTAATTTCTGAGGCGGATTTCTAGGATTGGGTAAAGGAGGTCGTGGCTTCGCCGAGGTAGGCTTCGATGACTTTGGGGTTGGACTGGATTTCGGAGGGAGTGCCTTCGGCGATTTTGACGCCGTAATCGAGGACGGTGATGTGTTGAGAAAGGGTCATCACCACGCGCATCGAGTGTTCGACGAGGAGGATCGTGAGGTTGAAGCGCGTGTGGATTTCGCGGATGAGGCGGATGAGATCTTCTTTTTCCGACGGGTTCATGCCGGCGGCGGGTTCGTCGAGGAGGAGAAGGCGCGGCCGGGTGGCGAGGGCGCGGACGATTTCGAGGCGACGTTGCTCGCCGTAGGGAAGCGAGGTGGCGGGTTTTTCGCGGAAGCGCTCGAGGTTGAAGAGGGCGAGGAGTTCATCGACGCGAGCGGCGATGGCGGCTTCGTCGGCGCGGAAGGTTTTTCCGCGGAGGAGCGCGTGGACGGGCGACGTGGCGCGGTGGAGGTTGCAGGCGACGCGGACGTTGTCGAAGACGCTCAGGCCGGGGAAGAGGCGGATGTTTTGAAACGTGCGGGCGATACCGAGCGCGGCGATCTGGTCGGGGCGGAGTCCGTCGAGGGATTTTCCGTCGAAGGTGAGCGTGCCGGACGACGCGGCGTAAACGCCGGTGATGAGATTGAAGAGCGTGGTCTTGCCCGCGCCGTTAGGACCGATGAGCCCGTGGAGTCCACCGGCGGTGAGGGAGAGATCGACGCCGTTGACCGCGGTGAGTCCGCCGAAACGGAGGGTGGCTTGGTCGAGCTGGAGGAGGGGCGCGGGCATGGCTCTAGACTTTCGACTGCTTTCCGAAGCGGACATTCAGCAAGCCCTGCGGGCGGACGAGCATCAGGACGATGAGGAGGAGCGAATACAGGACCATGCGGTATTCGGCGACGGGTCGAAGAATCTCGGGGAGCAAGGTGAGGAGGATTGCGGCGAGGATGACGCCGAGGGTGTTGCCCATGCCGCCGAGGATGACCATGAGGATGATTTCGATGGAGCGGCTGAAATCGAAACCGCGCGGGTCGATGGTCATGCGCAGGTGGGCGAAGAGTCCGCCGGCCACGCCCGCGAAAAAGGCGCCGATGGCGAAGGCGGTGATCTTGTAGCGGGTCGTGTTGAGTCCGATGGAGCGGGCGGCGATTTCGTTGTCACGCGTGGCGAGCCAGCCGCGTCCGTAGGTGGAATTGACGAGGCAGCTGATTGTGAAAACGGTCACGGCGACGCTGCCGTAGATCCAGGCGAAGGTGGTGAGCGGAGGGATGCCGTTGAGGCCGAGAGCGCCACCGAGGGCCGGGATGTTTTGAAAAACGACGCGGACGATTTCACCGAAGCCAAGGGTGACGAGGGCGAGGTAGTCGCCTTTGAGGCGGAGCGAGGGAAGGCCGATGATAAAGCCGGCGAAGGCGGCGGTGAGTCCGCCGGTGATGAGGGCGGCGAGGAAGATGAACTGCGTGGTGATTACGGAAGGCGACGGGCCGACGAGGTGCGGACCGACGAAGAGAGTGACGGCGGCGGAGAGGTAGGCGCCGATGGCCATGAAACCGGCGTGGCCCAGGGAGAAGAGGCCGGTGTGGCCATTGATGAGGTTGAGCGAGACGGCCATGACGATGGCGATGCCCGCGGTCATGGCCACGTCGAGGAAGTAGGCGTTGATCGAGCCGCCGAAGGCCGAGACCGCGATGGAGGCGGCGAGGGCGGCAAGGAGGGCGGCGTGTTGACGGGACATGGAGGGTTCAGACCTTTTCCACGGTGGCGCGGCCGAGGAGGCCGGCAGGGCGGACGAGGAGGATCAGGATGAGGAGGCCGAAGGCGATGGCGTCTTTGTAGGTGGAGAACGCGCTGCCGCCGACGAGGGTTTCGGCTGCGCCGAGGATGAGTCCGCCGAGGGCGGCGCCGGGAATGCTGCCGATTCCGCCGAGGATGGCGGCGACGAAGGCTTTGAGTCCGGGCATGACGCCCATGAGCGGGTCGATGGACGGATAGTTCATCGCGTAGAGCACGCCGCCCGCGCCGGCCAGTGCGGAACCGAGCACGAAGGTGAACGAGAACACGGTGTTGGTGTTTACGCCGACGAGCTGGGCGGCCTTGGGGTTGAGCGCGACGGCGCGCATGGCGGTGCCGATGCGGGTGTGCTTCACGATGAGTTGCAGGCCGACCAGCAGCACGGTGGTGACGACAATGACGATGAGCTGGTTGGTGGAGATATCGAGCGAGCCGAGGCTCACGCGGGTTTCGGGGAACAGCGGCGGGAAAGTGCGCGGGGTGGCGCCGAAGACGAGTTGTCCGCCGTATTGGAGGAACAGGGAAACGCCGATGGCGGTGATGAGGACGTTGAGCACGGGCGCGCCGCGGAGGGGACGGTAGGCGATTTTTTCGATCACGAAACCGAGGACGCCGCACACGAGCATGGCGGAGGCGAGCGCGGCGAGTCCGCTCCACCAGGTGACGGCGCCGGCGAGACGGCCGATGTAGCAGCCGACAAATGCGCCGACCATGAAGACCTCGGAGTGCGCGAAGTTGATGAAACGCAGGACGCCGTAAACCAACGTGTAGCCCAGCGCGATGAGCGCATAGATGGCCCCGAGGGAAAGGCCGTTGAGGAGCTGTTGGAGAAGTTCGGTCACCGAATGGGGCGGAGTTTTTTAACCACTAATGAACACGAATGGACGCTAATTTCGGAGGAGGGCACAGAGATCACGGAGCGACCGTTTTCAGGTAGAGGAATTTGCCGCCTTCGATTTTGAGGATGGTGGCGGGTTTGCTGGCGTTGCGGTTGGCGTCCATGTCGATGCGGCCGGTCACGCCTTCAAACCCTTTGGTGGCGGCGAGGGCTTCCTTGATTTTGAGCGGCTCGGCGATGCCGGCGCGGCGGATGGCGTCCACCATCATGTAGACTCCGTCGTAACCGAGCGCGGCCATGCAGTCGGGAGTTTGGCCGTCGTAGCGGGCGCGATAACGGGTGATGAAGTCCACGATTTTAGGGTCGGTGGAACTGGCGGAGAAGTGGGTGGAATAATAACAGCCTTCGACGGCGGTGCCGGCGATCTGGATGAGTTCGGGCGCTTCCCAGCCGTCGCCGCCGAGCATCGGGACGGTGATGCCGAGTTCGCGGACCTGTTTGGCGATGAGCGCGACCTCGGTGTAGTAGGCAGGGATGAAGATGACGTCGGGGTTGGCCGAGCGGATGGCGGTGAGCTGGGCTTTGAAATCCTTGTCGCCCTCGGCGAATTTCTGGTCGGCGACGATCTCGCCCCCGGCGGCGGTGAATTGTTCACGGAAAACCTGGGAGAGGCCGGTGCTGTAGGATGAGGAGATCGAGGTGAGGACGGCGGCGCGTTTGCTGCCGAGATCCTGGCGAGCGAATTTGGCGAGCACGCTGCCTTGGAACGGGTCGATGAAGCAGGCGCGGAAAATGTAATCGCCGGTGGCGGTGACGGCCGGGTTGGTGGCCGTGGGGGTGAGCATGGGGATCTTGAGGGCCTGGGCGACGCCGGCGGCTTCAAGGGAACGGCTGGAGATGATTTCGCCGATCAGGGCGACGACATGGTCGCGGGTGATGAGTTTTTTGGCGACGGTGGCGGTTTCGCCGGGCTTGGACTGGGTGTCCTCGAAGATGAGCTCGACTTGCCGGCCGAGGACGCCGCCGGCGGCGTTGATCTCGTCGATGGCGAGGCGGGTGGCGCGGGTGGAGGATTGTCCGTAGGTGGCGTCCTTGCCGGTGGTGGACGCCATGTTGCCGATCTTGATGGTGGCGGGGGCGGAGGCGTCCTTGGGGCCGCAGCCGGCGAGGAGCGTGATGACGGCGAGAAACGGGAGAAGGCGGCAGGCGGGTGACGTCATGGTAAAAAAGGGGAGCAAAGTTTGTTCCGTAACGGGCATTTGTTTCCCGCTTTGCATTTGCCGGTGCAACGTTCTTTAACGGCAGGCGTTGAACCTCATTGATCGATACCTTTTGCGCGAGTGGCTGAAGATGCTCGGGCTTGTGCTGGGCGCGACCCTCGGGTTGTTGCTGATGCAGGCGATGTATGACGACTTTCGCGACCTGCTGCAGGACGGAGCGGGGGTTAAAGACGTAGCGATCTATTATATGATCAAGCTGCCGAGCTATCTCTCGGTGGTGCTGCCGCTGGCGCTGCTGGTGTCGCTGCTCTACACGCTGGGGGTGATGCACCGGAACCATGAGTTCACGGCGCTGCGGGCGGCGGGGGTGGGGATTTTTCGTATCACTCGGAGCATCTGGCTTTCAGGTTTGGCCCTGTGTGCGGTGACATGGTATATCAACGCGACGGTCATTCCTTGGTCGATTGAAGAGTCGCGGGTGATTCGCGAGAACCTGGAGTTCAGTCACGACGCCAAGGATCGTAGCGTCGACAAAGTGGGAATGAAGGCGAGCGTGGCCTTCGACAACCGCAAGGACGGGCGCATGTGGTTTTTCAACCGCTACAGCCAGTTTACGCGCAAAGGTTATGGCGTGACGCTGGTGGAACTCGACGGGCATCGGCGCGAGACCAAGCGTCTGCTGGCGCGAGAGGCCTGGCTCGATGCGAAGCGCGGCGGCTGGGTGTTTCGCGACGGGCGCGAAATCGTCGTGAATCCGGAGGCCGGCGATGTGGAGGGCACGACGCAGTTTGGCGAAATCGTGCGCACGGACTTTAAAGAGGATCCGACGCTGATGATGATCTTCGACGCGCGTCCGCAGGATCTATCGTTTACGGAGTTGCGACGGTTGATTGATTATTTTTCGAGGGACGAGAATCCGAAGCTGACGACGTATCAGGTGCGTTATTACGGAGTGCTGGCGGAGACGCTGGGGCCTCTGATCATCATCGCGCTGGCGATTCCCTTCGCGGTGAGCGGCGTGCGGGTGAATCCGGTGGTGGGCGTGTCGAAGGCGCTCGGACTCTTCGTCGTGTATTTTGTGCTGCTGAAACTGAGCGGCACGCTGGGGGCGCGGGAAGTGATCCCGGTCCTGTGGGCTGCGATATTGCCGAGCCTGCTGATGCTGGGCGCGGGCGTGACGTTGCTTGCGCGGTTGCGGTGAAGCGTGGGCAGCCGGCCGGATTTATGCCCAGGCGTAGTTGAAGCTGATGCTGATGCGCTCTTCATCGACGCGGTTGGCGGCGACTTCGTGGCGGAGCCAGCTTTCGAAGAGGATCACGTTGCCGGCCTCGGCGGGGTAGGTGGTGTAGGCGCGGTTTTCGTCGCGGACGCCGGGGAGCTTGGGCGGGGCGGCCATGAATTTGCTCAGGCGGGGGTCCTCGAACTTCAGACCGGAGCAGCCTTTCGGTGTGCGCACGTAGTAGGTGCCGCTGATGAACGAATTCGGGTGCAGGTGCAGCGAGTGCGCGGCGGTGGGCGGCATGATGTTGACCCAGCAGTCGGTCATGCGGATCTCGCGTCCGCGAAGGTCCATATCGAGGTGCTTGGCGTAGGCGCGGACGTGTTTGGTGATTTTTTTCTCCAGATTGCCGAAGGTGCTGGAGAATTGGTGGAGCTGGTTGAGCGAGGCGTAGCTGGTGTAGCCGTTGGGGTAGTTTTTGGCGGACCAGGCGCGGCCGGCGTCGTCGTAGTCGCGGAGCTGGTGGCACTCGTCGGCGATGTCGTCGTTGAGGCGCGGGAGGCCCGTGGCTTGAAGCTTTTCGACGTAGATGAAGGTGGGGAACCAGGCTTTGATCGGCATGGGCGGAACTGTGCGGAGCGGACGGGGGACGGCAAGCGTTCGCGCTGGCGGGCGGGGTGGGCGGGTGTCAGGGCTTAGGGATGTCGTTTTGGGAAATAATCGGGAGTTATTACGGGGCGCTTTCGCTGATCACACTGGCGATGTATGCGTGGGACAAGAGCGCCTCGAAACGCCCGGGTGCGCAACGGGTGCGGGAACGGACGTTGCACCTGATGGCGTTGGCAGGGGGATTTGTTGGAGCGCTCATCGGGCAGATGTGGCTACGGCATAAGACAAAGCACGCGTTGTTCATCATCGTGACGGTGCTGGCGCTAGCCGCGCACGCGGGTGCATGGGCGTGGTGGTGGGACGGGCGCTAGGCCGCGTATTTTTCGATGCCTTTGCGCTGGGCGCTGTAGATACTGGTGTGTCCGCTGAAGTGGTAGCTGATCCAGCAGGCGACGGCGAGGAGCACAGCGTGTTGCGCGCCGAAGAGTTCGATGCCCATGAGCGTGCAGGCTAGCGGAGTGTTGCTCGCACCGGCGAAGACCGCGATGAAGCCGAGTCCGGCCGCGAGATCGACCGGCAGGCCGAGGATGCCGGCGAGGGTGTTGCCGAGCGCGCCGCCGATGAAGAAGAGCGGGGTGACTTCGCCGCCTTTGAAGCCTGCGCCGAGCGTGAGGGCGGTGAAGAGGAGTTTCCAAAACCAACTCCAGGTGTCGGCTCCGCCGAGATGGAAAACAGAGACGGTGGTCACATCGCCGGGATTGGGGCTCCACGCGCCGAGGCCCAGGTATTCGCGGGTGCCGAGTGCGTAGGTGAGCGCGATCACGACCACGCCGCCGATCACGGGCCGCAGCCAGTAGCGCGGGACGTAGCGTTCGAACGTATGCTGGATGCCGTGGGTGGTCGTGGCGAAGAGACGCGCACACAGGCCGAAGATCGCGCCGGCGACGGCGACCTTGGCGAGCACCAGCAGATCGAGTTCGCCGAAGGTGAATTTACCGGCGGGCAGCAGGCCGGCGATCATCATGCCGGTGTGATGGATGCCCCAGGCGGCGCAGGTGAGGTCGCCGATGATGGCGGCGAGCATGCAGGGGATGAGCATCTCGTATTGCACGCGTCCGACGGTGAGCACTTCCATCGCGAAGACGGCACCGGCAAGGGGCGTGCCGAAGACGGAACCGAAGCCGGCGGCGACGCCTGCCATGAGCAACATGCGCCGGTGTTGCGCGGGAATGTGAAACGCCTTGGCGAATGTGCTGGCGAGACCGCCGCCCATCTGCACGGCGGTGCCCTCGCGTCCGGCCGAGCCACCGAAGAGGTGGGTGACGAGCGTGGCTCCTAGAATGAGCGGCGTGATGCGCGCAGGCACGCCGCCGCCGGGCTCGTGGATTTCGTCGATGAGGAGATTATTACCGCGTCCGCTACCCTTGGAGTAGTGGTGATAGACCCAGGCCATGACGATGCCGGCGAGCGGCAGCAGGAACAGCAGCCACGGGTGGTCGAAACGCAGCTGCGTGACACGGTCGAGCGACCAGAGGAAAAATGCACTGGCCGAGCCGGCGAGCACGCCGACGGGGGCGACGAGCAGCGACCAAACACCCAGCGGACGCAGGCTGTCGATATAGGTGCGGGGGCGGAGGAAGTCGGTCCCGGTCATGGTTGAGCGGCGAACGTGAAGGGTTGTGAAGCCGATGACAATGCAGGGCCGCACGATTCTGTATGCCTGTTGCCATCACGGGGAAACCTGACTGCGTTGGCAGGTATGAACTGGCTCTCCTGGGCGTTGCTTTCGGCGGTGTTTGCGGGCGCGACGGCGGTTCTCGCCAAAGTCGGTGTCGAAGGCGTCAACTCGCACCTCGCGACGGCGATCCGCACGACGGTGGTGCTGGTGTTCGCGTGGGTGCTGGCGTTGCTGATCGCTCCGGTGCAAGTGAAGGCGATGGGCGAGCTCTCGCGGCGGACATGGCTGTTTCTGGCGCTTTCGGGCGTGGCGACCGGGTTGTCGTGGCTGTGTTATTTCCGTGCGCTGCAACTGGGCGAGGCGTCGAAGGTGGCGCCGATTGACAAGCTCAGCGTGGTCTTCGTGCTGGCGTTCGCGGCGCTGTTTCTTGGCGAGGCATTGACGTGGCGCACGGGGTTGGGCGGTGCGTTGATCGTCGCGGGCGCGGTGGTGCTGGCGTTGAAATGATTTATTGGCGTGGGGCGCAGGTGCGGCCAACTTGTCGCGAATGCCCCGGTTGTTTTGGATATTCTGCGTCGGTTTCCTGTGGGTCGCGGTTGCGCGGGCCGACGAGGTGTCGGCACGTGTGATCATTCTCGCCAACAGCGATGAGCCCGAGTCGGTGCGGCTGGCGGAGTATTACGCGGAGAAGCGCGACGTGCCGAAGGGCAACATCATCGCGCTGCCCATGCCGATCATCGAGGCGATCAGTTGGCGGTCGTTCGTGGACTCGGTGTTCAATCCGTTGCAGGCCGAACTGGTCGCGCGCGAGTGGATCGACGCGATCGGGATGGATCTGACGGATGCGGCCGGGCGCAAGAAATACGTGATGGGCGGCCACAAGATTTCCTACCTCGTGGTGTGCCGCGGCGTGCCGTTGAAGGTGGTCAACGAGCCGTTGCTGCCTTCGGAGAACACGCCGCCGACGGCCAACCCGGTGTTCCGGACCAACGCGGCCTCGGTGGACGGCGAGTTGGCGCTGTTGGCGTTGAGCAACACGCCGCTGGTCGCGTTCGTGCCGAATCCGCTGTTCAAAAACGACCGGCCTTCGTCGATCGAGCTCGGACAGATCGTGAAGGTGGGCCGGCTGGACGGGCCGAATTTTCCGGATACACGCAAGCTGATCGACAACGCGCTCGAGGCGGAGCGCACGGGGCTGATCGGACGCAGCTACATCGACATCGGCGGCCCGCACAAGTCGGGTGATGTGTGGCTGGAGGACGCGGCGGCGCAGCTCGACGCTTTGAACTTCGACGGCGACACGGACCGTGCGGGCGCTTCGCTGGGCGCGGGGGCACGGTTGGACATGCCGGCGCTTTATTTCGGCTGGTATGCGGGCGACTTGAATGGGCCGTTCGCGCGGGAGGGTTTTATGTTTCCCCCCGGGGCGGTGGCGTTGCACATTCACAGTTTTTCGGCTGACACGCTGCGTTCGACGACACGTGGCTGGACGGGACCGCTGGTGGCGCGCGGAGTGACGGCGACGGTGGGCAATGTGACGGAGCCCTATCTCGAACTCACACACCAGCCGCAGTTGTTGCTGAAATCGCTCGCGCGCGGCGACCGGTGGGGCGATGCGGCGGCGTATGCGGTGCCGGCGTTCAGCTGGCAGGCGATGGCGGTGGGTGATCCGCTGTATCGTCCGTTTAAAGTGACGTTCGAAGAGCAATGGGCGCGGCGGGACAAGCTGTCGCCCGAGCAGCGCGCCTACGTGGTGTTGCGGCGGATGCGTGAACTCGACCGAGGCGGAGATCGCAACGCGGCGATCTGGGCGGGGTTGGCGGCCGAGAAGGCGGGGCACCATCTCGCGGTGGCGCTGGCGGCGGCGAAATTGCAGATCGGGGCGGAGGATTTGTCGGGTGCGCGGCAGACTCTGGAGTGGGTCGCGGGCCGGCGCAGTTTCACACCGGCCGAGTCGGCGACCGCAGGCTTGATCGCGCAGGCGCTCAAGGATGCGGGCGATGCCAAGACGGCGGTCGGCGTGTGGCGGGCCGTGTTGGCATCGCGGGCGATCGAGCGTGATGCACGGGTGGCGTGGTTGCCGCAGGCGATCGAGGTGGCGCGCGCGGCGCAGGACATGCGGCAGGTCACCTACTGGGATGAAGAATATAAAACGCTGACGGCGCCTCCGCCCTCGGCGGATGCGGGCAAAAAATAACCCCGCAGTTTCGTGCGGGGTTATCGGAGAAGGAGGCTCAGACCTTGTCGACGATCTTGTCGGCGAGGCCGTAGGCGATGGCTTCCTTGGCGTTCAGGTAGAAGTCGCGGTCGGTGTCGCGGTTGATGACCTCGATGGGCTGGCCGGAGGCATCGGCGAGGATTTGGTTCAGCTCTGAGCGGAGCTTTTCCATTTCCTTGGCCTGAATGTTGATGTCGGTCGCCGGTCCGACCATGCGGCCGGAGATCAGCGGCTGGTGGATCAACACGCGGGAGTGTTTGTAGAGGAAACGACGGCCCTTCTTGGCACCGGAGAGCAGGATCGAACCCATGGAGGCGGCCATGCCCGTCACGATGACGTTGATGGGCGAGGTGATCATCTGCATGGTGTCGTAAACGGCCATGCCGGCGGTGATGGAGCCGCCGGGGGTGTTGATGTAAAAATGGATTTCCTTGCCGGGGGCGATGGCCTCGAGGTAGAGGAGCTTTTCGACGATGTCCTTGGCGGTCTCGTCGGTGACGGCGCCCCAGAGGAAAATCTTACGTTCATCGAGAAACTTTTTCTGGATGAGCATGGCGACGGGTGCGGAGGATTTTTTGGCGACGGCGTCGGATTCCTTGTCGTCGTCCTCCTCGTCATCGTCGAGGCGGGGGAGAGGTGCGTTCAGACCGGGCTGTAGATTGTCGAAATGCATAGGATTACGGTTACGTTGCGAGGTGGGTGCGGGTTGGCAAGTGCTCAGGCGAATCAAACGCAACATCTTGGAGACGGGTGTAATCCAGCTTGTTGCGCGGGCGGGAGTGCTGTTGGATGCCGGCACTTTCCTATGGCGCGCACCTCCGGTTCCCGTTCCTGGTTTTCCCCGGCCATCCGGCTTTTAAACCGACTCACGCTTCCGCAAAAGTTTGCGCTCATCAGTTTCTTTTTCGCGGTGCCGCTGGCGCTGGTGCTGTTTTTCCTGAACACGCGCATCCAGCAGCAGATCAGCGTGGCGGAGCTGGAGATCGAGGGCGTGGATTACCTGACTCCGCTCAACGCGCTCCACAACGAGCTGCCCCAGGCGATGTCGCTGGCCAACGCCTACCTTCAGAAACAGGGCTTCGCGATGGAGCACTACCCGATGCGGCAGACAGAGATCGACCGCCTCATGGAGAAGCTCGCGGACGCCGAACTCCGCTCGGGAAAGACCCTTCGCACGACCCAGCGCTTCCGCGTGCTGCGCTCGTCGTGGGAGGATGTGAAGGCGCAGCTTCCGAAGCTTTCGCCCGAGACCAGCGACGACCAGTTCCGCAAACTCCTCGCCGACGTGGAGGACCTCATGGCGTGGGTCGGCGACCAGAGCACGCTGATCCTCGATCCCGATCTCGACTCCTATTATCTGATGGATGCGGTCCTCCTCAAACTGCCGGAAAGCGCGCGGCTGGTGGCGCAGACAAGGCAGCTGGTGGGCTCGCGCTACGTGACGGGAGGACTGACCGAGGTGGATTTCAACGAGCTGAACTCCCAGGCAGGTTTGCTGCGGTTCAATCTCGAGAAACTGGATCGCGGGCTGAAGGTCGGTTTCGACAACAACCGCAGCCAGACGATGCAGCCCGCGCTGGACCAGCCGCTGTCCCAGATTATTTCGACGACCGGGGCGCTGTTGCGCGAAGTGGGGGAGACCACGACGGCGAACGGTCGTGAGAACTTTAACACGGACCGTTATCAGAACACCGCGGCCGCCGTGCTGACGAGCAACGTCCGGCTCTGGGACCGCTCTGCCGAGCAGCTCAAGGACGTGATCGAGTTCCGCATCAACTCGTTGCGCCGGCAACTGCTGGTGCTGCTGGCCGTGGCGCTGGCGGCCATCCTGGTGGTGACGTATTTGTGGATCTCTTTTTACCGCGCGGTGATGACCACGGTGCATTCGCTGAAGGAGGCCACCGAACGCATGCGCTCGGGCGAAGAGGATTTCCTGGTGCGGCTGGAGACCCGCGACGAACTGGGGCAGATCGGCCAGGCATTCAACGAAGTCGCCGGACAGCTGATCCATGCGGGCCGCAACTACCGCAGTATTTTCGAGGGGTCGCTGGACGGCATTTTCCGCACGAGTCTCGACGGTAAATACCTCGAGGCCAACACGGCCCTCGCCCGCATCTACAAGTATGCCTCGCTGGAGGACTTCCTCGAGCACATGAGCACGGCCGAGACGCTCTACGTCGACCCAAGCCGTCGTCGCGAATTTCGCGAGCTGATCGAGCGCGACGGCGTGGCGACCGATTTTGAGTCGGAGGTTCATTGCGGCGACGGCTCCACGATCTGGATACATGAAACCGCGCGACTTATCCGCGATCCGTCCGGCAAGCCGCTTTGCTACGAGGGCATCGTGCGCGACATCACGGCGCGGAGAAAGGCGGCCACGGCGCTGCAGGAGGCGACCGAGGCGGCCGATGCGGCCAACCGCGCGAAGTCCGACTTCCTCGCGAACATGTCCCATGAGATCCGCACGCCGATGAACGCCATCCTCGGTTTCGCGGAGCTGCTCAAGGGTTTGGTGAAAGATGAGCGCGCCCAGAGCTATGTGAAAGCGGTGACCTCGAGCGGACAGACGCTGCTCTCGCTGATCAATGACATCCTCGACCTTTCGAAGATCGAGGCGGGGAAGCTCCGGCTCGAATACGACGCGGTGGACGTGGGCGTGGTGTTGCGCGACGTGCAGCACATTTTTTCGCAGAAGGCCGAGCAGAAGGGGCTGGATCTGAAGCTGGAGATTTCCCCCGCGCTGCCGCCCGGTCTGCTGCTCGACGAGGTGCGCCTGCGGCAGATCCTTTTCAACGTGGTGGGCAACGCCATCAAGTTCACTGAGAGCGGACATGTGATCGTGCGCGCTCTGCCCGTCGTCCACGGCGCAGGCCGCGATTCCATCGAGCTTGTCCTCGAGGTCGAGGACAGTGGCATCGGCATCTCGGTGGAGGAGCAGCAACGGATCTTCGAGGCGTTTTCCCAGCAGACCGGCCAGAGCAACAAGAAATACGGCGGCACCGGCCTCGGCCTCACCATCACTCGGCGCTTGGTCGAGATGATGAACGGAAAAATCTCCATTCGCAGCGAAGCGGGCGCGGGCAGCGTGTTCTGTTTTTCCTTCCCGGACATCAAGATCACCACCGCGATCCAGGGCGAGGTGGTCGCGCCGACTGAGCAGGCGTATGACCTGGAGGATTTCGCGCCGTGCAAGGTTCTGGTCGCGGATGACATCATTATGAACCGCGACCTCATCCGGGCGTTTTTCTTCGAGACCGGCCATGAACTGATCGAAGCGGCCGACGGCCGCGAGGCGGTCGAACTCGCGCGCAAGGAACGGCCCGACATCATCCTGATGGATGTGCGCATGCCCGTGATGGACGGCGTGCAGGCGACGAAGGCGCTCAAAAGCGATCCCGAGCTCAAGTCGATCCCGGTGATCGTCGTCACCGCCTCGGCGATGCAAAGTGAAGAAGAGACGTTGCGGACGATCTGCGACGGTTACCTGCGCAAGCCGGTCAGCCGCGTGGATCTGGCGTCCAAGATGCGGCCGTTTTGCCGGCTGCGCGCGAAGTGCGTGCCGCCGGCGTCCGCGGCAGTTCACACGCCGCGCACGCTGGATGCGGAGGCGCGGGCCAAACTCCCGGCGCTGCTTCGCGCGCTCGAAGGCTGCCGCGCGCAGTGGAACGGCCTCGTGCAGGCTCCGCTCGTAAGCGAAGTGGAGGCGTTTGGCGGGCGACTGCTCGCGCTGGCCGACGATCACGGAAACCCCATCCTGAAGGACTACGCGGCGAAGCTGAAGGGCTCCGCCGCGCGGTTTGACATGGTCGGAATGGAAACGACGTTGCAGGGCTTCGACGGTCTGTGCACCGAGTTGAACCGTCTGGTTTTGGACCCCCCATGAACACTCATCCCGATGAATCACTTCCGCCCGAGCCGGTCGCGAAACGCCTGGTGCTGATCGTCGACGACAATGCGGATAATCTTCAGGTTCTCGCCGGTCACCTCACCGAGGCCGGTTACGAAGTGCTGGCGGCGAACAACGGTGCGCGCGCCCTCGCGCTGGTGAGCAACCGCAAGCCGGACCTCATCCTGCTGGACATCCAGATGCCGGGGATGGACGGTTTCGCGGTATGCCGGAAGCTGAAGGGTGATCCCGAGATGGCGGACATTCCGGTGATCTTCATCACCGCAGCCCGCACGGATACCAACGACGTGTTGGAAGGCTTCCAGCTCGGCGCGGTCGATTACGTCACGAAGCCTTTCAAGTCACTCGAGCTGCTCGCGCGCGTGCGCACGCACGTGGACCTCAAACTCGCGCGCGACCTCATCCTCGATTACAACCGGCGTCTGCGGAATCTCAGCGCGCATCTGCAGAAAACCAACACGGCGAAGAACCGGTTTCTCGGGATCGTTTCGCACGATATCCGCGGCGCGTTCAGCAACGTGATCTCCGTGTCGCGGATGCTGACGGACGGGACGCCGATGCCTGCTGCGGAGTCCTCGGGTTTTTTGAGTGATATCGGCATCGAGGCCGAGCACATGATGACGCTTGCGGAGAATCTGCTGAACCTTGAAGTGATCGAGCGACAGGACGTGCAGCCGGCCAGCGAGCGAGTGGAGACGCGGGCGTTGTTGGATTTCGTTTTCCAGTCGCACCAACTGGCCACGCGGGCGAAGCAGATCACGATCCTGCTCGAAAGCGACGGCACTCCGCTGCGGGGCGATCTCACCTCCTGCCGGCAGGTGCTGACGAATCTTGTTTCGAACGCGGTCAAGTATTCGCCCAAAGGCTCGACGATCTGGGTCACTGCGAAACGCGACGAAACGGACGGCTCGCTGGTGCGTCTGGCGGTGCGGGACCAGGGGCCGGGGTTGTCGACCGACGATCAGAAAAAATTGTTCACTCCCTACACGCGACTCACCAGCAAGGCGACCGCGAGCGAGCATTCGGTGGGGCTGGGACTTTCCATCGTGAAACTCATGACGGAGGCGATGGGCGGCCGGGTGATCTGCGAAAGCACGCTGGGCGAGGGTGCGGTTTTTGCCGCGGTGTTGCCGGCTTGGACGGAGTGAGCGGACGGCGTGCCGGCGGATCAGAGGTCCGGCACGTGCGGGGCCAGGGCGGCGCGCAGGTGTTCGATCAGGGCGGGGTCGTGGACGGCGGGGTAGTCGTCGGGGATGCGCAGGATGACGACGGGTTTGTCCGCGAGTTCCTCGGCGAATTTTTCGCGGAGACGGTCGGCATGTTTGCGCTCCATGCAAAAGATGAGGTCGGCCCAGCCGAGGTGGCAGCCGGTGACCTTGATGCGTGCGCCGTTCTCCGTGCCGGCGGAGCGGGCGTCGTAGCACGGGTGGTTTTTAAACAACGCCTCGGCGGTCGGTGACCGCCACTGGTTACGCGAGCAGAGGAAGAGGAGTTTGGTTTTCAAGAGCCGAGCGGGGGCAGCGGCTCGGGCGGGCCGGAAAAGCGCGGCTGCCGGTGCCAGACATATAGGTCGAGGACCGCCACGGTGCGCGAGGCGACTTCGCGCAGCTCAGTGCGCACCGAGTGACGGAAGACGACGTCTTTGGCGCAGAAGCCCAGGGCGTCCAGACCGGTGGCGCCGGCGATCTCCAAGGCGCGGGTGTTGTGGTAGCGCTGGGTGATGATGATGCAGTCTTTGAGACCGAACACCTCGCGGGCGCGAACCACCGAATCCAAGGTGCGGAAGCCGGCGTAGTCGCAGATAATCGCGGAGGCCGGGACGCCGCGTGCCATCAATGATTCCTTCATCATCGAAGGTTCGTCGTAGGTGCGGCGGCCGTTGTCACCGCTGACGATGACACGCTTGATTTTTCCGGCGCGATACAGCGCGGCGGTGGCATCCATGCGGCTTTCAAAATGCAAGTTGGGCCGGCCGTCGCTCAGCACGCGACTGGC
>DATHXF010000254.1:0-31476 GCA_035459785.1 Rariglobus sp.
CTCGAAAGCAGCCTCGAACTCTCCGGCCTGTCCGACGACCTCTGGGACACCTTGCCGGAAATCGGCGCGATCATCGCCTACGCGCAACACATCAGCCCGCTCGCCCAACGCGCACAACTCGCCCTGCTCGACCCCGCCAGCCCGCTTTCCCTCCAACTCCGCCAACAGTCCGCCGACTTCGACACCGCCGCCTCACAACTCAAGGCCGCCCGCGAAAACACCGTCAACTGGAAGGACCGTCTCACGCCGCGCGACACCACCATCGCCCTCGAAGCCGCCCGCAAATTCGAAGCCAGTTTCCTGCGCATTCTCCAACCCGCCTACTGGCGCCTGAAGAAAACCATCCGCGCCCGCTACGACTACGCGCAACACGCCGTCGAACCCACGCTCGTTCGCCTGCTCGAAGATTTGCAAGCCGAGCACGCCGCGAATCAACACGCCTCCGAACTCTCCGCCGCCTTCAACCGCGACTTCGGCCAGCCCGATCCCGCCGCGCTGACCGCGTTGCTCGCCGGCACGCGCGACACGAGCACCAGCCTCGCCCCCTCCGCAGCCGCGTTCCGTCGCCTGCTCCTCAAGTCCGCCGACGCCGCCGGCCTCGTCCGCAGTCTCGCCGAGCTCGGCGGCGACTTCGAGCGCTTCAAAACCGCGATTACTCAACTCATCGACACGCCCGACTCTCTGACCTTCGCCGCCCTGCGCACCTTGCTCTCCGGCCTCCGTCGCGAGCTGCGTGCCTTACCCGATCTTCTTCCGCTGCTCACCGAGCTGGTCGATGCGCCCGAGTCGTTGCGCTATGCCGTGCGCAACGCCGACATTCGCCTCGATCAGTTCGAAGCCGCCATCGCCTTCAAAACTCTCCAAAATATCTACCGCGCCGACATCGCGCTCAACCGTTTCGACGGTCGCCTCCTCGAGGCCTATCGCGCCCGCATCGACGAGCATCACCGCGTCTGGCTGAAGACCAACGCCGTAGTCATTCGCAACCAGATCCGCCGCCTGTTCCGCGAGCATGTCCAGATCTCCGGCCTGCCCGCCGCGCAGCTCACCGAACAACAGAAGCTTTTCAAAAAAACCTACGCCGCCGGCCGCCGCGAACTGGAGCATGAGTTCGGAAAAACCATGCGCCACAAATCCATTCGCGACCTCGCCGCCGGCGAATCCGGAGAAGTCGTGCGCGATCTCAAACCAGTCTGGCTGATGAGCCCGCTCAGCGTCTCCGACACCCTGCCGCTCGACACCGCCCTCTTCGACGTGGTGATCTTCGACGAAGCCAGCCAGATCCCCGTCGAGGAAGCCGTGCCCGCCGTCTATCGCGCCCGCCAAGTGATAGTCGTCGGCGACGAAATGCAGCTCCCTCCCACCAACTTCTTCGGCGGCGGTGGTGGCAGCTCCTCGTCCGATGGCGCCGACTCCGACGACGAAGCCGTCGAGCGCATCGACGTCGATCTCGAGGCCGACAGTTTTCTCGCCCAGGCCGCGCGCAACCTCCCGTCTACCCTCCTCGCCTGGCACTACCGCAGCCGCTCCGAGAATCTCATCAGTTTCTCAAACGCCGCGTTCTACGGCGGCAATCTCTTCACGATTCCCGACCGCCACCTCGCCCCCGCTTCGCGCCATGAGCTCCTCGTCTCCATCCCGGAACAAGGCGCGACCAACACCGACGCGCTGCTCGGCCGCAGCATCAGTTTTCATTTTATCGAAAACGGCGTTTACGAACAGCGCCGCAACCGCTCCGAAGCCGCCTACATCGCCCGCGTCGTCCGCGAACTCTTGCTGCGCGACACCAAGCACAGCATCGGCATCGTCGCCTTTTCCGAAGCCCAGCAAGGCGAGATCGAAAGCGCCCTCGACGCCCTCGCCGACGAAGACAAAAACTTCGCCACTCTCCTCGAAGCCGAGATCAACCGCGAGGAAGACGACCAGTTCTGCGGCCTCTTCATCAAAAACCTGGAGAACGTCCAGGGCGACGAACGCGACATCATCCTTCTCAGCATCTGCTACGGTTACGACCGCGACAAAAAGATGCTGATGAACTTCGGCCCGATCAACCAGCGTGGCGGCGAGAAGCGCCTCAACGTCATCTTCTCACGCGCCCGCCACCACATGGCCATTGTGTCCTCGATCCGGTATCAGGACATCACCAACGACTACAACGACGGCGCCAATGCCCTCCGCAATTTCCTGCGCTACGCCGAGAACCTCTCCCGCGGTGACGAAACCGGCGCGCGCGGCGTGCTCGAAAATCTCAATCCCCTCAGCCGCCGCGCCCTCGCCCCACTCACCGAGCGCGACGCCGTCATCACCCAACTCGCCGAAAAACTTCGCGCACACGGCCACCTCGTTGATCTCAACACCGGCCAGTCCCGCTTCCGCTGCGATCTCGCGATCCGCGCCAAAGATGGACGCGCCTATTCGCTCGGCCTGCTCATCGACACCGACGCCCACTACGAAAACCCGAGCCTCCTCGACCGCTACCTCACCCGTCCGTCCATTCTGAAAGCCTTCGGCTGGCGAGTGCTGCTCGTCCTGACCAAGGACTGGTTCCATGAACCCGACGCCGTGCTCACCCGCATCGAAAACACCCTGCGCGGCGACACCACCGAAGCCCCGGAACTTCCCGAAATCCCACCGCTGGCTCCGCCCGTCAATCCGCCGGCACCACCCGCACCTCCGTCGCTTCCCAAGCCACCACCGGCTCCTCCTGCCTCCACGGGCGGCGAACTCCGCCGCACCTTAAAATACACCGAGGGAGACTCCAAAAAATTCTGGGAGATCATCGTGACCGGAAAAAATTTCGCCGTCCGCTTCGGACGCATCGGCACGCCCGGCCAGACCCAGCAAAAACAATTCGAAACCGAGGCCGAAGCCCAGCGCTCAGCCGAACAACTCATCCAGTCCAAACTCCGCAAAGGCTACTCGGACGAGGGGACTACCTGAACGGTGTCCGCACCCTGCACTCCCAATCAAGGCCTGTGCGCGGCTTAAAACCCACCTTCTCTTCATGAACGTCCGCTTTCGCTTCGGCATCCTCCTCATTCTTTTTTTCACCTGCATCCGGCTTTTCGCCGACACCGCTGCACCAGAAACCCCCGAACCCTTCGCTTCACTGCCCCGACGCCTTCAACCCCGCGCGGCCGAATTCCCCCTCGTTCCGGCCGACACGGATAACGTCGCCGCGACGATCACCACCGTCGTTCTCAATCAAAAACCCGAGATCTTCGACACCGGCCACGCCTTCGACGCCATTCGCATCCGCACCCCCAAACAGCCCGGTCTCGACCTCGTCTGGGCCTTCAGCACCCCGCGCAACTGGCGTCATTGGTATATCCTCCCGGTGAGCGGCGAACCCAAGCCCGGCTTCAAAAATTGGTTCAACGGCGACCGCGCCTACACCGGCCTCGACGGCGACCTGAACAACCCCGTAACCCTCCAGTCGCTCGATGCCGCCTACTTTGAGCCGGACCGCGAATACATCATCTGGTTTTGCCAAACCAAACGCACCCCGGAGCCCGCCACCATCCAACTCACGCTGCGCTTCGTCCCTCCCCCAAAAGGCGATGAATCCTGGACCCCGGAAAAAATGGAGGAATCCCTGAAGCTGAAAACTGCCCCCGTTGCCACTCAAGCCGGCTATTTCAAAAGCCGCGGAGCGCGCATCCTCTGCGACACGGATCTCTTTCACTCCGAAGACGCGGCCGGCCAGATGGAGCAATTCCTCTTCACCCGCCGCCAGACCGAATTCCTCAAAGGAGGTCTTTACGTCACCATCGAAAGCAGTTTCCCCCCTTGCCACGGCGCCCCCCTGCTCGCCGACATCGTTCGCAAACACGGCGCGCCCGACTGCGTGCTCACCGCCGCCGATCAAAATTCCACCCACTCCGGGGACTCGGAACCCGCCCGGCACGACCGGCATTACTTCGACTTCTTCGTCTTCGAAACCGATCCCGCCGACATCACGCAACGCGTCGTCAGAGTGTCTTCCCAATATTTCAACACAGCGGAAGCCAAACCCTCCCAACCGGCCGCCACCACATGGACCGACGTCAAACTCGTGGGCACCGACTTCCGTCTCTTCTTCAAGGATGGTCGCGAGGTCGCGCGCTACATCCGCTGGGAAACACCCGACGCCAAACTCGTTTCGGGCAAGGCAACTCCGGCCCATTACACGCGCACCTACGAAGAGGGAACCCCGATGGAAAAATTGTCCTGCACCGACACGGGAAAGTGGACTTATGAATCCTACTATCGGTCCGGCCCGGTTTATCGCAAGTGCACCTATCTCGACGGAAAACTGGACGGCGGACTGACCGACTATTTCGAAAACGGCGCCAAGCGCGCGCAGATCCACTATCGCCAAGGGAAACCGCACGGCCGCCTCCAGGTATGGACGGAGGAAGGCACCCTCAAGCGCGATCAGTCGTATGTGGACGGCAAACTCGAAGCCTCTCCCGAAATCCAGCGACAAACTCCCTGAAGCCTTCGTGCGCATTCCGTGTCCGCGTCGATTAACGGTCCTGTGCAGCCTTGCATTCCCCTGCGCACACCGTCTATCCCTTCCTCCTCACCCATGCTCCATCAGCATAAAGTCCGTGTAACCGCACTCGCTCTCTGGCGCGCTCTTCGCGTCAGCGGATGCGCGGCTGCACGGTCGGTGATCGTTTCTTAATACTACACCCAAGAAACGCCCCCCTTCGCAACCGCGCCCGATTCCGGCGCGGTTTTTTTATGCGCCGTCATCGGACCCGGTTTCGTTCCCACGACACCCGCCATGACCACCTCCGCCGTCTCCACCCGGTCCCATCGCACCAGCCTCCTGCTGATGCTCGGCTCCACCGCGTGCTTCATCACCAACGTGCTCCTCATCCGCGCCCTCGCCGGCGTCGAAAACGTGAGCGTCTGGGTCATCAGCTCCGCCCGTTTCGCTGTCGGCCTCGTCATCGTCCTCGCCCTCTACCGGCGCGAATTCCAGCCGTCGCACCTCTTCACCAACCGCAAGCTCGTCGAGCGCGGCGTGCTCGGCGGCCTCGGCACGCTCGGGTTCTACTACACCGTAACCACGCTCGGCGCCGGTCGCGCCACGTTTATCAACAACACCTACGTCATCTGGGGCGGTCTCTTCGCCGTATGGATGCTGCGCGAACACCTGCGCCCCGCCCTCCTCGGCGGCGCCGTCGCCACGCTCCTCGGACTCGCCCTCCTCACCAACCCGTTCGCCGCCGGCTCCCGCACGGGATTCAACGACCTCGTCGCGTTCCTCAACGCCATCGGCGCCGCCTGGATCGTCGTGACCATCCGCCAGCTCCACGCCCGCGAACACAGCTCGACGATCTTCGCCTCCCAATGCGTCTTCGGCCTGCTGATCTGCGCCGGCCCCGCCGCAGCCCACTTCGCCATGCCCACTCCGGCCGCGTGCCTCATTCTCGCCATCGCCAGCCTCGCAGCCGGAGCCGGACAACTCCTCATGACCCAGGCCTTTCGCGATCTTTCCGTCGCCGAGGGCTCGCTCCTGCAAATGCTCGTGCCTCTCGGCATCGCCACCGGCGGAGTCGTCTTCTTCGGCGAACATTTCACCGCCCCCGAACTGCTCGGCGGCGCCCTCATCCTCGCGGGCGCCGCCGCGTCGTCCTACCAACGCCCCGCGCGAGCCTGATCATTACCGGCTATTACGATCAGGTTAGGGTGTGTCCGGGAAAGAAGTCGGGCCAGCGTGAGCGGGAAAGGATGCTCGGCCAAGGCGACCGAGGCGGAGGCGACCCAGCGGGTCGTGCCGCCGAGATCAACGCAGGCCCAGCGCCCTTTCCCGCTCCACTCGCAGAGCATAAGCGATGGTCCGACTTCTTTCCCAGACACACCCGATCTCTGGCACGGAAGGTGCAGCCGTTTGCGCTGACGCACCTTCCGTGCTCCTTTTTCACCCATGCCCGGCACCGATCACTCGCAACACCTCAAGGAACTCGAAACGTTTTTCGCCACTCCGGCGATCTGCCGTGATTCCTTCCGCTTGTTGATTCACTTCGCCATCCGTCTCGCCGCCACCGGCCACACGTCCGAAGTGCTCGCCATCGTCGAACGTTCGCCCGAGGCCAAACTCTTCCAACCGCTCACCGACGGCCTGCGGCTCCACTTGGGGCTTCCGATCGAGAGTAAAGACCGGTCCCGAGTCCTCGCCGTTCAGATTGCCAGTAAAATCGCCGACGAGGTCGCCGCCCATCGCGAGACTCACGCAGTCTCCTGACCCGCTGCGTCTTCCACTTTGCTGGATAGAATGCGTCTTGCCCGCGCCGTCGATTGCCAGACGACTGCGGGAAATTAGCGCCTAAACCGGACGGTCCAGGTGGCATGGGATATGCGACACCCCTCGCAACCCTTCCGTCCATGCCCCCCATCGACCACTCGCAAGAACTCGAGGAATTGGAGACCTTGCTCACAAACCCCGTCGCGTGCCGCGAATCCTGCCGCACCGTGACTTATCAGGCGATACGCTTGGCCGCCCTCGGCCACGCCGAGGCGATTTTGGAGATAGTCCAACGCACGCCGGAAAAAGCGCTGTTCATGCCACTCACCGAAGGCCTGCGCCTGCACCTCGGCAAAGTGATCGCCTCGACCGGCGCCGCCCGTTCGCTGGCCATCTTCATCGCCGACAGCATCCGGCGTGAGTCCCACCACCCCTTCGACACCCACTCCGCCGCCTGACGCTGCCTTAGCGCACGCGCGCTGACTCCAGCACACGCAACATCTCGGCGTGGAGGCGTCCGTTGCTCGCCACGTAGCGCCCCCGGTCCTCCCGCTGCGGAAATTCTCCGCCCGCATAGTCCGTCACCGTGCCGCCCGCCTCGCGCGCGACCAGCATGCCGGCCATCGCATCGTAGGGCTTCAAATCCTTTTCCCAGTATCCGTCCAGCCGTCCCGCGCCTACATAACACAGATCGAGCGCCGCACTGCCCAACCGCCGCTCACCACGGATTTTCACCAGCATCGCCGCCCACTCCTTCAGATTGTTATCCGGGTTGGTGTGCTTGTCGTAGGGAAACCCGCTCGTGATCACCGCGTCCACCAGCTCCGCCGTCTGCGTCACGCGGATCGCCCGGCCGTTGAGCGTGGCTCCGCCGCCCGACGTCGCGGCAAACAGCTCGCGCCGCGTCGGATCGTAAACCACACCGAGCAGCGGACGCCGGTCCGCCGTCGCCAGAGCGATGCTGATGCAGAAATGCGGCAGCTTGCTCGCAAAATTCACCGTGCCGTCGATCGGATCGACGAACCAATGATACTCCGCCCCGGCCGCATCCGCCCCCTGTCCGCCGCCTTCCTCGCCCACGATGTGGTGGCCGGAAAAACGCTTCACCAACTCCGCGACGATGAACGCTTCGCTCTCCTTGTCGGCCTCGGTCACGATGTCGATGCGACTGCTCTTGAGCGACGTCGCCACCGGACGGGCGAAATGCTCCATGACGATCTCACCCGCGCCGCGGATAATCGCCTCTACCTCGGGAAGAATCTCGGACGGATTTTTCATTCCTACAAAGCAAACACCGTCCCGCACGCCGTCCATCGCAATGCGCGCTTTGACGCCCGCCCTCTCCTCGCCATCATCACTCATGCCGATGCCCCCGTCGCAACCCGCCTTCCACCTCGACGCTCTCTCCACGCGTTACTCGATCTACATCGATGCGCCGGCCGTTTTCCTCCCCGGCCCCTGGCCCGTTCTGCTCTGCCTCGACGGCGATGACCAGTTTCCCCTTCTGCGCGAAGCCCGCGCTTCGCTCGTGTCCACCCACCCCGCGCTCGCCTCGCTTCTCCTCGTCGGCATCGGCTACGGCGCCAGCTACCAAGAACCCGGCAACCGCCGCACCCGCGACTACACGTCCGTCCCTATCGAAGGCGCGCCCGACGGCGGCGGTGCCGACGCCTTTCTCGACTTCCTGAAAACCATACTCTGGCCCGAGCTCGCCCGCCGGTATCCAATCCACCCCGACACCCGCGGCATCGCCGGCCACTCGCTCGGCGCGCTCTTCGCGTTGCACGCGCTCTTCAAACCCGCGCCCTTCTTCAACCGCATCCTCGCCAGCGCCCCGTCGATTTGGTGGGGCGACTGCATTCTCCTCCAACAAGCCGCCGACCTCCGCGCCGCGCAAGCCACGCTCCCCGCCCGCGCCTACCTCAGCGTCGGCCTGCGTGACAGCACCTCGATGGTCACCGACCTCGACCTGCTCGAGTCCCAACTCTCCGCCCGCCCCTTCACGAACCTCGTGCTCCACCACGAACGCTTCCCCAAGAAAAACCACTTCAACTCCATCAACCCCGGCTTCCGCGGCGGGCTGACCGCGCTCTTCTCGTAAGCCTCAAAACAAGTTTGTGCACTTTAGTGCAATTTGTAATTCAGTTCCTCCTCTTCTATGAAAACCTATCGCATCCCCAAGACCGACCTCACCGTCTCCCGCATCGCCTATGGTTGCATGCAGATCGGCGGCACGTGGGATCACGCCCCCATTTCCGCCGACACCGAGAAAACCGCCCGCGACACCGTCGCCGCCGCCCTCGATTGCGGCATCAATTTCTTCGATCACGCCGACATCTACACCGCCGGTAAATCCGAAACCCTCTTCGGTCGCATCCTCAAGTCCACCCCCGGTCTCCGCGACCGCATCGTCCTCCAGTCCAAGGTCGGCATCCGATTCCCCGGCGATGCCTACAACAGCGGCGAGCCCACCCGCTACGACTTCAGCCACGACCACATCATCCGTTCCTCCGAGGCCATCCTCGCCCGCCTCGGTATCGAGCACCTCGACATTCTCCTGCTCCACCGCCCCGACCCGCTCGTCGAGCCCGCCGAGGTCGCCCGCGCCTTCGACACGCTTCACCGCTCCGGAAAAGTCCGCCACTTCGGCGTGAGCAACCACACGCCCGGCCAGATCGAGCTCCTCCGCCACTACATTCGCCAGCCGCTCGTGGTAAACCAGCTCGAGTTCTCCCTCGCCCAGCCCGCGCTCGTCGTCGAGGGCTTCCTCGCCAACCGCGCCGGCGCCACCGCCGAGTCCAACCTCGCCGCCGGCACCCTCGACTACTGCCGCCGCCACGAGATCTCCATCCAAGCCTGGTCCCCCGTCGGCGGAGGCAAGCTCCTCAACCCCTCCCAGCCTTCTACCTCCGTCCTCCCCGCGCTCGTCAACGCCCTCGCCGCCGCCAAAAAAACCACCCCCGAAGGCATCCTCCTCGCCTGGATCCTCCGCCACCCCGCCGGCATCCAGCCCATCGTCGGCACCACTAAAGCCGCCCGCGTCCGCGCCAGCGCCCAGGCCGACGACGTCACGCTCTCCCGCGAAGAATGGTATTCCCTCCTCGCCGCCGCCCGCGGACAGAAAGTGCCGTGATTTTTAGGCCCGAATGGGCCTATTGGCCATCGCTTTCCAACTCGAATCGCCTTCACTCGAAATACACGCAACATGCACTACGGCTACACCATAGATCCCGGCCGGCGGTTCATTTTCCAAGTGTTCTCAGGGCATTTCACGGTCGCCCAGATCATCCACTGCATCCAGCAGCTCTGGGCCGATCCTCTGTATTCAAAAACTCACAACGGCATCGTGGACATCACTGGGATGTCCACCGGCGCCGTCATCGACGATCTCCGTCCGCTGATCGCCTTTTTGAAGAGCAGCCCGAACACCAGCGCATCACGCTGGGCGGTCATCACGGCCTCCCCGCTGGCCACCGCCGGTTCGCTGGTTTACAAGGGCGCCATGTCCGGACAACACGCCTTCGAGGTGTTCTCCACCTGGGAATCCGCCTGCGCCTACATGCAGATCGAACAACCGCGCCCGCCCGAGCTCATCTTTAAGATCACGCGACCGGACACACCCGTTCCCGCCCCCGTCTGAGCCGTAGAAATGCAGTCGAAGGCGGAGTAGCGGGGTAAGATGGCGAGCAGATTTCGGTGGTGAATGACCAAGGAATACCCGACGGGTATTTCGCTGGGAATGAAACACCGAAAGGTGCCGTCAGATTACCTCGATGCGACCCTCTCGACTGCATTTCTACGGCTAAGCGCCCGCCAGCGACGGAATCCCAGCCACAGGCCGAAGCCCGCGCCCAGCCACACCCACGAGGGTGCCGGCGCTTCCTTGAAATTCAGAGCCGCGTTCTGATCGAGTTTCTTACGCTCACTCACGTCGATCATCCGCCACTGCGCCGAGTTCTCGACCACGATGTAGCTCGTCGACGCCAGCATCACGCCGCTCTCCCGGCTCGCCGCGACCAGCGTCTTCAAATCAATCCAGGAACCACCCGGCGAACGTTCGTAATCCTGCTGCATCAACTGCAACGCCACCGCCCGCGTCCACGGCGTTTCACCCGACTGCACGACGACCGGCTCCACTCGTTTCCACGCCTTTGCCTCCGGCGCCCAATACTCCAACAGAATCTCCGCCGATACCACCGGCTTGAACCTCACCGCTCGCCCGCCCACCAGAGGACGCACCGACTGGCCCAACCGCAGCAACGGCGTCTCCACCGTTCCCGCCACCGGCCACGCCGTCAGCGCACCGCTCGCATCCGCGCCATACATCTCCAGCGACGGCACCACGTCAGCCCACGCCTTCGCGATATTCAACTCCGGCGCGCTCACCGCCGCCTTTCGCCCGAGTATCACGATCACCGGCCGCACCGGCGGCGCGCCATCCGTCTTCGCCGCATCGAGGTCCGCATCGCGATGCGTGCGCAACACCTGCGTCACCGCCAGATCGGCGAAAAATCCGCCGCGCAACGGCAGCACCGCCAACGTCGCCTTCTCCATCGGCAGCGTAACGGTTTCATAATTCGCCAGCGTCACCCGCACGAAACGCGCCTCCGGAAATTTCGCCTTCAACCCCGACAGCGCCGCCGCCAGATCGCCCTCAAAGCCGTTTTCTTGCGACCGGTCCACGATGACATGAAGGTAGCTGTCACGCTTCACCGCCGGCAACGCCAGTGCCTCCAACCCGCCCGCCGCCACCGCTCCGTTTTCACTGGGCACGACGCAAGGCTTCGGCAACTCGGGAATCCACTTCACATCCCCGGCCCGACCCCACGCACTCGCACCTTCGGTGCCGCCCGGCATCACAAAATCAATCTCCACCACGCTCGGCGTCCCCGACACCACCGGAAACACCCGCAGCTCCACCTCATCGGGCGCGTTGTAGAAGAGCAGCCCCGGATCACGCCGCTCGCTGTCGCGGATCATCGTGTAAACCCACAGCGCCGTCTTTTTCTCCGTGATGCGTCCCGGCACGGGCTTGCCGTCGATGTGCAGCCGGAATCCGCTCACATACACGCCCGCCGGCAACGGAAGTTTTTTGATGTATTCCGCATTGATGATGCCGGTGTTGCGCAGCGTCAGCTTCACCGTCGCCGTGGTCACGTCGTCCCCCGCCGGCTTCGTCGTGATTTCCATGTTGGCCACCTCGATCGTGCGCGGCGGCGGATTCGCCCGCGGCATGCGGTTGCGGTCGCGATTGCTGCTCCCGCGCCCGCCGCCCCAGATGTCTCCGCGATTCCGCGACTTGTTCTTCGCCACGTCGGTCTTCCCGAAAAACGTCTCCTCCAACCTCGCCAGCTTGTCGTCCGGCAGCACCAGATCGTCGAACACCAGCCACGCGTAATAATCCGACAACAGCGGATAATAGATTCCATCCTTGTAGCTGCGGTGATTCGCCAGCGCCCGCCGCAGATTCATGCGACTCGACTCATACGTCATCGCCCCGTCCTTGATCGCCGGCGCATAAACGTAATCAAGCGCCGCGTTCAGCGCCGCCTTGTCGGCGAGTCCGCGCACCGTGAAAAACCCGGGCAACAGCAAAAAACACAGGACGCCCGTCACCAGTCGTCGCCCGCTGGACCCACGCCGCGCCTTGTTGAGCAGGCTCAGATGCAGGATCAGCAGAACCGTCGGCGTCAGCACGAGAAACCCCGCGCCCATCAGGATCACCGCAAAAATCGACAGCGGCAGGAACGGCAGAAACACCGTGAAGAAATACAGCGAGAACGGCAGCGTCGCGCACAACAGGCCGAGGCTCAGCAGCGGACGCCGCGCATGCAGCCACGAGGCCAGTAGCAGAAACACCGTGTTCGCCACCGTGAGCGCATACACCTCCCACGCCTGAAAATCGTTCGGAAACGGAATCTCGCGATTCAGAATCAACCCGCCGAGCGGCAGAGCCAGCGCGAAGATCACGATGGCGATACGCTCGGTCGCCCCGCTCCACACATCCACCCCGCGCAACCCGAGCGCGATGCCGCGGATGATCGCCACAAACATCAGCACGCCGAGCACGATGATCAGAATCGCCACGACATACGGGCTGAACTCGAAATGCCGTCCCGCGCTAAATAAAAACTGGAGCGCCCCGTAAAGCATCACCGGTGCAGCCACCGCCATCACCAGGCTCACGACCAGCGCCTTGCCCCGTCCTTTCTCCGGACGCACACATGCCAGCCGGATCAGCCCCCAGAACAACGGCACCATCGCGAAGGCGAACTGGTTGTAGAAAAACCGCTGTGGCGTATAAATCCAGTCCGTCACCGAACGCGGGAGTATATCCCGGTCGCCCCAGGCCACCGCCATCCAAAGGCAACCGGCCTGCGCAACAATGGCCGGCACGCTCCACCACACTGACAGCGTGCCGTCGGACTCCGGCCGGTTCTTCACCTGGAGCCGGCCCGCGAAATAAAGCCCCACTCCGAGCATAAGATTAACTAGACCCGCGAGGCCGAACAAGTGCGCGCGCATGTGCTGCTTCGCATCCATGTTACCCTCGATGAGCCAGTAGCCCTGCACGTTGAGCACGAGCAGCACCGCGAGCGGCAACACCCACAGCCACAGCAGCACCGAAGGTCGCAGCAACACGGGCGGCAACAGCGGGGCGACCGGTTTGTTTTCAGGCGCGGGAGGGAATGCGGGAGCGTCCATAAATTTCAAAGATCAGGTTGAGCGCGATGAGCGCGGGCAGGAAAACCGCCACGCCCGTGAGCATATGCAAAAACGCGCCGTAGGCTTCCGGCATGCGCGGGATCACCCAGCGATGCGCGTGCGCGACCGCGATGAGCCGCAGTGCATTGATGAACAGCGTCAGCGGCACCGCCCCGGCCAGCGCCGCCACGCCCGCGACCGGCAGCAACGCGGAGCGCGGCGTCCGCAACGCGCCGTGCCAGCCGAGCAACGCCGTCACCATCAGGAAAAAATCCGTCGCGCTGCACGCCGCCGTCACCAGTAGCGGCTGGCCCGCGAACGCCAGCATCCAGCCGTCCGCGCCCGCTTCCGCCGGCACGCCCGAAACCAGTCCCGCCAACCGAGCCGCGCCCGCGACAAACAGGTCTGCCTCCAACGCAGGAACCAGCTTGAACACCACCCCGCCCGCACCCGCCGCGCCGAGCGCCACGAGAACCGGACCGGGGGGAAAGGTCGACAGCTTGCGAATGCTCACGGGGTTATGCCCCCGAGCCAGAACAGTCATCTTCATGGGCACAACCTTACAGTGGCTGTGTGAAGTGAAGATGAAGTCGCCGTGAAAAACGCCTTAAACTGACGAAATTAGCTCTCCTCCAACTCTACGCCTTGCGCATGCAGGAAGGGCACGAGCTCGGTCACGCCGAAGTCGGCGAGAATCTTCCCGTTCCAATCAAGCGTCGGCACTTTCGGCTGACCCGATTTCTTCAGCATGTCCGCGCGCGCCGCCGCGTCGGTCGTCACGTCTTTCTCCAGATAACCGATCCCGTGTTCGCCCATAAAAGCGACCACCTCGGTGCACCACGGACAACCCGGTTTGATATAAAGCACAGGCAGGGTCTTGGTTTTCATGGCTCAAAGATAACCACGATCCGCCCAAACTCCACCTCTACTTGCTGACCTGAAAACTCACTCCTTCGGCTTCCGGAATTCTTTGTGTCCCGCCTTCTGCAGCGCACCGATCTCGGCGATCAACTTTCCGGCGGCCTCGTTGTCACCGGCCTTGAACGCCGCTTCCAACTTCCCCAACACGCCGACGAATGCCTTCATCTCTTTCTTGTAGTTCTCCGCAAACGCGGCGCGCTCCGCCTCCGGCAGGCCGGCGGCTTTCTCCGGAATGAGCTCAATCGAGGCCTCCGCATTTTTCTTAACCTGGGCGACCAGTTCCGCCGAGGCGGCGTTTTGCGTGGCATCGGCCGCCTGCTTCTTCAGCTGGCGAAACGCCTTGTTCATCGCGCTCATTTCTTTGCCGAGCTGGGTTTCATCCTCGCCGGCGGCGCGGACGAACGGAGAAGCGGCCAAAGAGAGCGAGAGGGCGGCGAGGAGAAGACGCAGTTTCATAGGTGGGTAGGAGAAAAGGATTCCACAACGACGCCCGGCAATCGCCGGGGTTACAAGGAAAAGCCCGCCCCTTGCGGGACGGACTTCGCAATCTACAAGGATCGCGCCTGTCCGTGCCTCACTCGTCCTTCAACACCCGGGCATTCGCCGTCCGCTCCTTCAGCAACGCGCTGAACGCCGCCTTCTCGTCCGGCGACTGCGGATGCATCCGCGCGATCACCTCCGGCATCGCCGTGCGCAACGGCGAGGTCGCCAGAAAATCCGCCGCCATCACCGACTGTCCGCGCGTCCGCAGCCCCGCATACACGTGCAACTCCAGCTGCACCCGCAGCGCGTCATGCACCTCGCGCATCCCCAGCGCCTGCAACACAAACAACAGCGCCTCCATCGTCGAAAATTGTCCCGGCCCCTGCTGCGCGCGCAGCAGATAGCGGCTCGTCCCCGTCATCGGCAGACTCACCCGCCGCCCCCAGCCCTCGACATCTTTCTTCATGTCGGCCGCCTCGCCCCAACTCCCGTCCAACAACAACACCTGCACATCTTCCACGTTCACTCCCGTCGTTGGCATCGGCTCCCCCAACGGATGCAGCACCCACACGTCCTTGCCCGGCCGCACCACGCTCTCGCGGGCCGGCGTCGCGTCATGCCGCCACACATGCGTGCGCGCCCCCGTGACGACCCGCTGGATCAGATGCCCCGTGCTGCTCGGCCGAAAAAACTCCCGCGAATGCATCATCACATCCACCGCCAGCGGACACTCCACCACCCGCAGCCCTTCGCACACGCACCAGCGCGGCACATGCTGGCAACGCGTGCAGCGGAGAGTGGGATTATTGACGACGCTTCGGCCCATTGGAGTGCGCGGTTATCTACTCCGCCCGCTCCAATTACAAACTCCGTTCCTGCGTCGCTGAGACCTCACCCGTCCGTCCGGTCGTAAATCTTGGCTGCATCAAATTCCTTCGCCTTCAACCGCCCGCGAAACGCCGCATGACGCAAGCCGTCCACCACCATGCAGTCACCCGGCAGCTCCACAAAATTCCGGATCATGTCCATGAGCCGCGCCCGGTCTTCGTCGAACCCCGCGCGGCCGTTGAACGAAACCACGATCACATGAAACGGACTCTCCGCGAAAAACTTCACCTCTTTGCGCAACAGATGCAGCTGCTGGATCCCCGGGAATGCCCCGCACAGGCGGTAGAGCGATTCCTGAAAATCCGTCGGCAATCCATGCGTGTGAAAAACCGCATTCTTCGCGTGCTCAAACCGGTCCTCCAGCACCGGCTTCATCTCAAGGTAGAACGCCTCCAGCTGCGCATCGCACCAACGCGCGCCCTCGGCGTTTTGTTTGCGCTGATAAAACGCCTTCATCACCAGCAATCCGTCTTCGCGATACACCGGGCTTTGCGCGACCACCGCGCTCATCACCTGGATGCCGCGCTCATCCTTGTTCGCCAGTAACAACCGTCCGTAGTGAAACCGTCCCTCGATCGTGTGGGGGAACTTCGTGTGATACTCCGCATAGGCTGTCAGCGCATGATTCCGTCCGTAGAGTTCCTCGGTCAGTGCCGCGATGTTCAACAGCTCGTAACCATGCAGCTTCTCCCCCTCGTCCTGCAGATTGTTGATTTTCTGCAGACGGGCTTCCATCTGCCGGTAGTTCCGGTGGCGCTGGCTCCAGGACGGCATGATCGCGCTCAGCCACCTCCGATCGATTTCCTCGATCAGCCCCTTGTATCCACGTCCGAAATACTCTTCGGCCGCCCCACCGCGCAATTCTACCTCCGCCGGTGCGGTCCCGCCGATGTTCGCCAGCCGCTCGCCTAGCGATGGATGCGACGAGGTCAGCTCGCTGGCGCGCGCGAGTTCGATCGCCAGCAACTCGCGCACCTTCGCCGGATTTTTGGTCGCCGCCTCCACATGCTTCAGAAACTCGTCGATGAAACGCACACTCGGATAATCGCTTTTGCGCACCCGGTCTTCCAGTGACTCGCGGAAGTCCTCCTCATAAAGCGCCCCGAGCACCGCAATCTTCGCCAAAGCCTTCGAGCATGCTTCGACACCCCCGGCCTCGGCCGCGAGCCGGTCCGCCTCGCGCTCGTGCATGCGACCCGCCACCAGTCCGTGGTCGATCAACGCCGGCATAAAACCTCCAAGCCAGCTCTCCAGACAGCGCCCGACCACTCCACTCCGTCCGCCGCTGAAATACTGATAGACGTTTATGATCGAAATCTGCACCTGCAGAATCCAACGCCGGCTCAGGTTGTGCTTCCGGGAAATATGCGCGATTTCATGCGCCAGCACCGTTTTGAACTCGTTTCGCGACAGGCAAAAAATCAGCGGAAATCCGATGTAGAGCGTGCTGCTGCTTCCCAACAGTCCCAACCAACGGGGCCGCTGCGCAACAGCCGCGTTCAACTCCATGTTGAATTCGATACGGGCAAATTTCGGCGCATCGATCCGCTGGCGGATTTCGTTGATGTCGCGAAACAGCAGCGCATGCGTGCCACGATCCATCTGCAACGCGCCGTCCTCCGGCAACCGGACGACCAGGCAACGCGCGACCGCCACCGTCACAAAGCCGCCCGCAATCACCAGGCTCCAGTCCAGCAGCGCATATCCTTCGATCCACAGCAGCCCGACGACGCCCGCCAACGTCGTCAACGCCGGCAAAGCCAGACACAACACCAACCAGCGAAATGCCTTGAGCACCGCCGCCCGGTGACCGACGCGAAACTCATCGGGCCGCTTCTTGGCCAAGGCCTCCAATCTCCGGATCTCCATCCTACGCTTGGACTCGCGAATAATCATGCGCTCCACGTTTTCGCCAGTTGATTGAAGGTAAAGACCATAAACGCCACTCCGCAACAATTGCACCGCAACGTTATCCGCCAGAAACATCCCTTCTGGCCGCCACTTCGCACCGCCTGATCTACCCGATTACAAACACAGATGCAAATCACGCGTCCGTTGGTGCTCCAGTTGCTCCTACGCACACCCATACACACCACCGCGACTGTATGGTCCACCCCCACACTGAACTCCGTTTCGTGAACGACAACATCGGCTGGGGCGTTTTCGCCACCCACCCCCTCCCCCGAGGCACCATCGTCTGGGCCCTCGACACTCTCGACCAGAAGTTCAACCCCGAGCAGGTCGCCGGCCTTCCTCCCTACGCCCAGGCCACTCTCGAGAAATACTCCTACATCGACGCCCGCGGCCGCCACATCCTCTGCTGGGACCACGGCCGCTATTTCAATCACTCCTGCGCCGCCAACTGCCTCAGCCTCGGCTACGACTTCGAACTCGCCATCCGCGACATCGCCGCCGGCGAGGAACTCACCGACGATTACGGCACCCTCAACCCCCTCTCGCCGTTCCCCTGCCTCTGCGACGCGCCCGACTGCCGCCGCGCCGTCCAACCCGACGACTTCACCCGCCTCGGCGACCGCTGGAACACCCGCGCCCGCGAAGCGTTTTTCCTGATCCCCACCGTCGCCCAACCCCTCTGGGAAGTGGTGGCCGAGCGCACCGACATCGAAGCCGCCCTCGCCGACCCCAACCGCCTCCGCCCCATCCACGGCCACTACCGCCACGCCATCGCGGTAGCCTGACACGCCTCCGATGAATTAAAACTCCGGCGGCATCAGCCGCCCCTCCGATTCATCGTGAAGGCCATTGGCCGTAACCTCTCCCAAAAAATCGGCCTGTTGGCCGATTTTTATTAGTGGTTAAAAACTCCGAGTCAGAGCAGATCCCTCGGTTCGTTTTCGTGTATTTCGTGTGTTTCGTGGTGAACACATCTGCACGAACCCCCTCGACGTCCCCCTGTCCGCACGGAAAACTCCGCCCAACACCGTGCCCCCGCTCCGTCTCCTCCTCACTCTTCTCATCCCCGGCCTGACAGCCGCCCCCGTCGCCCTCTCCGCGCAACCCGCCGCGCCCGCCACCCCGCTCGTCTCGTTCACTCCGCCCCCGCCGCCCCGCACCTACCCGCGCCCCGTCGATTCTCTTCTCGAGGCACAGATCGCCCTCGCCCGCCACGGCTTCTCCAGCGGCCCCATCGACGGCGTTCCCGGCGCGCAAACCGCCGCCGCCCTCCGCGCCTTCCAGCAATCCCGCGCGCTCCCCCCCACCGGCCGCCTCGACGACGCCACCCGCACCACCCTCATCCTCGAAACTCCGCCCCTCACCCAACTCGCCCTCACCGCCGCCGACCTCGCCGATCTCCAGCCCACCGGAAAAACCTGGCTCGAAAAATCCGCCCAACCCGCCCTCGCCCACGAGACCGCCCTCGAACTCGTCGCCGAACGCACCCACTCCAGCCCCCGCTTTATCCAGGCGCTCAACCCCTCCATCGACTGGTCCGCCGTCACTCCCGGCGCCATCCTCAGCATCCCCGCCATCGCACTCGCCCCGTTTCCCGCCAAAGCCGCCCGCCTCGAAGTCCGCCTCGCCGAACACGTCCTGCAGGCCTTCGACGCCGCCGGCACGCTCCTCGCCCACGTCCCCGTGAGCATCGCCGCCAAAGTCGAGAAACGCCCCGTCGGCGAACTCCACGTCACCATCGTGATCGCCGACCCCAACTACACCCTCGACCCCGTCAACTTCCCCGAGTCGGCCGAAGTCCAGGCCCTCGCCCGCAAACTCATCCTCGCCCCCGGCCCCAACAACCCGGTCGGCGTCGCCTGGATCGGCCTGGACAAGCCCGGCTACGGTATCCACGGAACCCCTACACCCGAGCACGTCGGCCGCACCGAATCCCACGGCTGCTTCCGCCTCGCCAACTGGGACGCCCGCACCCTCCTCTCCCTCGCTTGGGTCGGCCTACCCGTCACCGTCGTTCCGTAACTCCGACTCAGGAGCGCGGCTCAATCGCGCCTTCGTATAGCCCCCCGCCGTCCATCGGGCAAAACGCCCCCCGAGCACCCGCTCCGCCGTGCACTCCGCACGCTCATGCCCGTCGCGTTTCACCCCTGCATCCGCCAACTCCCTCGCCACAGGCAAGTTGGCCAAACTGGCACGCCCGACGCATCAAAGAGGGTGTTCTCGCGCCCTTTTCAGCGGGGCCAACGCTTAACCCTTAAGACACGCATCCCATGAACTCCGACATCACCCGCACCCTCAAAACGCTCAACGACCTCATCGAAGTCCTCAAAGACGGCGAGCAAGGCTTCATGACGGCGGCCACCGACGTCAGATTCCCCGACCTCTCCCTCGTATTCAGCCGCTACGCCATGCAACGCGCCGAATTCGCCGCTGAACTCCAAGCCCGCGTCCTCGCGCTCGGCGCCGACGTCGAAACCTCCGGCAGCATCGCCGGCAGCATCCACCGTGGCTGGATCAACCTGAAATCCGCGCTCTCCACCAACGAACCGCACGCGGTCCTCGCCGAGGCCGAACGCGGTGAAGACACCGCCGTGGCCGCCTACCGCAAAGCCATCGAAAGCGCCCACCTTGATACGGCCACCCAGGACATCATCAGCCGCCAGTATGCCGACGTCAAAGCCGCCCACGACCACGTCAAAATGCTCCGCGACAGCAACGCCTACCTCAAGGCGTCCTGAGTTCCGCATGTAGGACCGACCGCTGGTCGGTCTTCTCATCAATCCCCACCGCGCCGCGCCCTTCATCAGGCGCGGCGTTTTTATTGGAAAACACCGTCACCTCTCCGCACTCGCGTTCATTCCGAAACCAAGCACGCTCCCAAGACCCCTTATGAGCGATACCCCGTTGATCCAGCGTGCGGTTTTCTGGGCCGTGGCTTTGGCCATCTTCCTCCTTCTCGCAGCATTAATCATCCCAACCTTCGCTCGCGTTTCAGACACAGCGCGTCGATCCGTGGATGCCGCCAACCTTCGCCAGATCGGACAATCGATGCTGATTTATGCCAATAATCACGAAGACCGATTACCCGTCGCCACCGATATTTGGGACTACGCCCGCAGTCTGGCCGATGACGCCGGCCTGGATGGGCCCAGAATATGGCTGTCCAGTGCAGACCCCGCCGGGGATTCAATCGATACGTTCCCCCAATCGATTCTCCTCCCGGGTCCATCCAAACCTCACTTGATCAATCCGGCGTTCCGTGAACTCAAACCCAGCGTGGCCGTCGCTCTCGGCAAGCTGAACACACGCATGCCCGCCACGACTCCGATCGCATGGACTCGCGGACTCCAACCCAACGGCACCTGGAGCGCGCACAGCCCCTATGGCAAGAGCGGCGGTTACATTACATTCCTCGGAGGCAATGTGGCCTTCTTCAAAGCACTCAATTACGGCGAAGGCGAACTGGTCCGCTTCGATGGCAAAGGCCAGACCGCAAACATCCTCGAAGCCATTCCTCCCGGCACCCGCATCGGCGAATATACCCCGACTCCTGATGAACAACAGGAGTGGGCCGAGGCCGTGGTTTGGACCCGGACAATGGGCCCGTTTACTCGATACGCCCCGCTCACTTTCCTCACGATCCTCTGGCTGCCTTTTATCGCCATCAGCGTTTGCCGCCTCATCAAAAAACGCCCTGGAGCCTTCACCGTCCTCCTCTGGCCCGTCGCTTTCACAATCGTGCTCTTTTTCATCCTGCCCGGCTGCTGGTAACAGAAGCTCAAATCCATGAACGCTCCCGGCCTATCCGTGCATAGCGTCGCTCGACTGGTATGCCTCGTCATACTCTTCTTTGTCAGCACATCGCCTGTGCTATTCGGAAGGGTTCAGTCTAGAGCATATCGAAGTGCCGACGCCTCAAACCTGCGACAGATCGGCATGGCGAGTCTGATCTACGCCCAGACGCACAACGACCACATCCCTCTCGCCACCGATGTCTGGGACTACGCCCGTCTATTGGCCGAAGATGCAGGACTGGAGAGCGCCGCCATATGGACATCCCCTGTCGACCCAGCCTTCAATGATACGGATCGTGACGCACTCGTTTTAACCAAAGGCACAACCCGCCCTCTCTCGCTCAGTCCCGAGTTTAAAAAAATCAAACCCTCCTTCGCAGTCGTATTGGGAAACATCAAGATGTCCATGCCCGCCACTACACCGGTAGCTTGGACGCGCGGACTACAACCCGACGGCACCTGGGCCAAACATAGTCCCTACGGAAGCGATGGCGGGCATATCGTATTCCTAGGAGGCAACGTCAGTTATTTCAAAAATCTCGGCACAAACGCTGCGAGTGGCGAACTCGTCCGCTACGACGGAAAAGGCCCGACGAACAACATCCTAGAAGCGCTCCCGCCCGGCACCCGCATCGGCGAATACATCCCCACCGCAGAAGAACAGGCGTCGTGGTCCAATTGGAAAAGAAAGCTAAGCGAAACAGTGGAAGATCACTCAGCCTTAATCTGGATTTTACTGCTATGGCTGCCGTTCCTCTCCATCAGCATAAACCGCCTGACGAGTGGGCGTCCCGGAGGAGTCAGCATCCTCCTCTGGCCACTGATCATTTCAGTCCTGTGGGCGATTATCGTCCCGACCTGCTGAATCATCACGCCACATGAAACCCGACGCCTCTAAAAACCACCTCCCAACTATTCTAGTGGCAGTAGTGCTACTCGTCTTACTGGTTGGTATCATCATCCCGACATTGGGTCGTGCCAGGAGTGTCCCAAGGAGTTCAGATTACTCAAATATACGGCAAATCGGCCAAGCCAGTCTGATTTACGCGATGTCGAATAATAATCGATTTCCAGAGGCAAAGCATATTTGGGATTTCGCCCGTCAAATAGCGGAATCAGGCGGCCTGGATGTCTCATCGATATGGCAATCGAAAGAAGATCCCGCCTTCAGTAATTCCGTCGATGTGCCACGTAATATTTTAGTTCCCGGAGACGCCCAGCCCAGACGACTCGACCCAGGATTCCGCCAGCTCAAACTCTGTATCGCTGTCCCCCTTGGGAAACTGACCATCAACATGCCCGCGACTACACCGATTGCGTGGACTCGCGGACTTCAACCCAATGGAACGTGGGCCAAACACAGCCCTTATGGCGCTAATGGCGGCTATGTAGTCTTCATAGGTGGAAACGTGGGGTTCTACAAAAACCTTACATCAGACGGCGGCGAATTAGTCCGTTTCGACGGCAAAGGCAAAACCGCCAACATTCTTGAAGCACTGCCTCCTGGCTGCCGCATCGGCGAATACGTTCCGACTCCCGCTGAACAATTAGAGTGGGCAAAACAATCAAGAGCGACATCCCCTCAAGGCCGCTGACATGTCCACTTCCCTAGCAATCCCCCCCGCCTGGCACTCCATCTTCGACCACGGCTACACCCGTGAACAATTCGCCGCTCTCTCCATCGCCATCGACGAAGCCTACGCGGCCTCCGACGTCTTTCCTTCCCGCGACAATCTCTTCCGCGCCCTCGCCCTTGTCGCTCCCGCCGATGTGAAGGTCGTCATCCTCGGACAAGATCCCTACCCCACGCCCGGCAACGCCCACGGTCTCTCGTTCTCCGTTCCGCCCTCCGCCAAAATCCCCGCGTCGCTCAAGGCCATCTACGCCTCCCTCGCCCGCAGCTTTCCCGATTGGAAAGCCCCCGCCCACGGACACCTCGAACCCTGGGCCCTTCAAGGCGTCCTTCTCCTCAACACCATTCTCACCGTCCGTTCCGGCGAACCCATGAGCCACGCCAAACTCGGCTGGCAGGCGTTCACCCAGGCCATCCTCCGCACCATCCAGGCCGAGTCGACCTTCGTCGTCTTCATGCTCTGGGGCGGAAAAGCCGAGACCTCCGCGCGTCCGCACATCGACACCTCGCGCCACATGATCCTGGCCGACCAACACCCGTCGCCCCTCGCGCAAAACCGCCTCCCGCCCGACCAGAAATTCGCCGCCAACGGCCACTTCGCCAAAGCCAACGAACTCCTCGCTTCCCGCAACCGCCCACCCATCGACTGGACCCTCTGAGCCCGGCGGCATCAGCCGCCCCTCCGCTCAACAGGCCGGAGCCTTGCGAGAGGCCGCATATCAAAAACCCGCCCATTGGCGGGTTTCATTAGTGGTTAAAATTCCGAGGATCGAAATGCCATCCGTCCTCGTCCGCGCTCACTTCCGCTCCGACTCAACCGCGTGCAACACCTTCGCGTTGTCGCCCGTCAGATCCAGCGCATCAAACGTCGCCAGCTCCGGCAACCGCACCGTAAAATTCCGCAGCACCGCGACCTGCACCTTCACACCGTCGCCCGTCACCAGCCCGAGCACATGACCGCCACCCGAGCGGTCGGCCGTCAGAAAGTGAAAGTGATACCCCGGCACGTTCAGCGTCTTCACATACGCCGGACACCACATCCCCACCAGCGTGCCCTCCGTGTCCTTGAGCGTGAACAACGACTGCGTCTTCACCACCTCCGCCAGCGTCGGATACGGCTCCTTCTGTCCCGCCACGCTGCGCGTGCGCACCTCCGCGAATTTCCCCGTCACCTTGATCGCATAAAACACGTTCTTCGACGGCAGCACCGCGTCCACCCTTGCCTGCAGGTCGGCCAGCGTCAGACCCGCCGGCACCTCCAGCTCGATGTCCGCCTTGAACTCCACCACCGCCACGAACGGCGACTTCACCGTGTCGGCCGGCTCGCTCACCTTTCCGTATCCGTCGATACGATACACCTTGCCATCCAGCAGCACCAGTTCGCCGTCGAGCCCCTCGAACGTCCCCAGCCCGAAGTCGCCGTGCTTCTTGACCTCGGCTAGCGTGGCCGACGCCTGAAAATGCCCCTTGAGCAGCGCGTCGATGGTGGACCACTGCGTGAGCGTCCCCCGCTCCGCCGCCACGACCGCCGACGCCCATACGCCCAGCACCACCACGCACGCGAAAAGTTTTTTCATGGCCGCACGCTGCCAAACCCCGTCCCTCCTGCGCAACCCCGCCTTTTCGGAAACCCAACCGCCTCCGTCCGCGTCTAGCCATTGAACTTCCGCCGTTCTTGCACACCCTTGCCCCCACCGGCCTCCGCCGCCCTCACCCATGAGCCGCTCCCGCTCCGATTCCCTCCTGCTGATCTCCGGCGTGCTGCTGCTCATCCTCGTCGGCCTGTTTTTCCTTACCCACCGGCCCTCCGCGCCCCAACCCGACCCGTCCGCCCCCACCGCGTCCGCTGACTCCCCCGCCAACTCGCCTGCCGCCGCGTCACCCGCCGACAACTCTCCCGCTCCCGCCTCTCCGACCGACTCCGACCTCGCCCTCAACGCCACCACCGCCGAGCTCTCCCAAAAACTCTCCACCCGGCTCACGCGCCCCGACACCCGCGCCCATGAAGCCGTCCTTCTCTTCAAAAACGCCGACGGCTACCGCCGCTTCCTCGCCCGCGCCGCCCAGGTCGGCGTGATCGTCGCCGGCCAGATCGACGCCCTCAATGTCGTCCGCGTGCGCGTCCGCGCCTACGACACCTTCGCCGCCGACCTCGTCGCCCGTGCCGCCGACTACGGCGGCATCAGCGCCAACACCTTCGTGTCGATGCCGCCCCCGCCAGCCGAGCGCCTCGTCACTCGCCAGGTCGGCGTCGGCAACAACCTCCTCGCCACCCTCGGCGTCCCCGCCGGCACCGACACCTCCACCTGGGGCCGCGGTGTCACCATCGCCGTCCTCGACGGCGGCGCCGTGCCCGACCCCACCCTCGGCGCCCGCCTCCGCTACCTCGACATCGGCCTCGGCTACGCCGGCACCGGTGCCTCCGGACTCCACGGCACGTCCGTCGCGTCCATCGTCGCCGGCTCCGCCGCCGACGCCCCAGGCCTCGCGCCCGCCGCCACCGTCCTGAGTATCCGCGTGATCGATACCGACGACAAAGCCGACGTCTTCACAGTCACCCAAGGAATCGTAGCCGCCGTCGATGCCGGCGTGCAGCTCATCAACCTCAGCCTCGGCGGCTACTCCACATCCGACGTGCTCACCCGCGCCATCACCTACGCCGCCGACCACGGTGTCGTCATCATCGCCGCCGCCGGCAACGACGGCATCAACCGCCTCGTCTGGCCCGCCGCCGATCCGCGCGTCGTCTCCGTCGGCGCCACCGACGCCACCGGCCGTCAGGCCTCGTTCTCCAACTCCGGCCCGCAACTCCAGCTCACCGCCCCCGGCATCGGCATCCAGGCCGCAGCCCTCGCCAACCAGCGCGCCGCCTTCAGCGGCACCTCCGCCGCCACTCCCGTCGTCACCGGCGCCATTGCCGCGCTCCTCTCGCAGACTCCCGGACTCACCGCCACCCAGGCCGTCGCCCTCCTCCAAACCTACTCCGACGACGGCGGCGTCGCCGGCACCGACCCGAATTACGGCAGCGGCACCGTCGATCTCGGCTGGGCACTCTCCCGCGCCGACACCACGCGAACCGACACCGCGATCTCCAGTCACCACTACGACGCCGACACCGCCTCGCTTGAAGTGGTTGTTCAGAACCGCAGCGCCCGCCCCGCCGCCAACCTCACGCTCGCCATCGAGCTCAACGACCGTGCCTCCTCCATCGCGATTCCCGCGCTCGCCCCCGGCCAGAGCCTCGCCATTCCCATTCCTCTCGACGCCGCCACCGCCGCCGCCCCGATCACGTTGCGCACCCGCCTCGACAACCCCGAAGGCGTCACCGACGCCCTCCCCGCCAACAACACCCGCGCCAGCCGCATCGATCTTTCCGGCCGCTAATCAGGCCTCTTCTTCTTTGCAGCCTTAGCGTCTTTGCGTCTTTGCGTTAAAAACTCCGGCTGCTAACACTGGCGGCCCATGTTCACCGGCCTAGGGCGCACCGCCGCCATCATCATCGCCTTTATTCTCGGCGCGCTCATTCCGCAGGCCCACGTCGCCGCGGGCGCGATCCGCTGGATCATCATGGGCATGCTGTTCGTCGTGTTTTTGGGCACATCGTGGACGAATCACGGACTGCGCCCGAGCCACGCTCTCCTGCTCGCAGCCAATCTTCTCATGGCCTTCGTCGGCCTCGCACTCGGCCATCTCGTCGGCGGACGCGACGTGGCCCTCGCGGGGTTCTTCGCCGGCGCCGCCCCCACCGCCGCGGCCGCACCCGTAATCATCAGTTTCATGCGCCGGGATGTCGCCTACGTGACCGCCGCCTTCATCCTCACCAACACCGCCATCGCCGCCCTCCTGCCGTTTCTCCTTCCGTGGGTGCTCGGCGACGTGGACGCCGCGCTCTTCGGCCGCATCGCCGGCACCGTCGCCCTCCTCATTTTCCTGCCGCTCGGACTGGCGCTCGCCGTCCGCAGGCTGCATCCACCCGCCGCCGCCTGGCCCGCGCGCCTGCGCGACGTTTCCTTCGCCGCCTGGGTGGCCAATCTCTTTCTCGTCATGGCCAACGCCTCGCACTTCCTGCGCTCCCAGCCCGATCTCTCCCGGCTCGTGCTGGTTGAAATCGCCGGCGTAAGCCTCGTCATCTGCGCCGCCAACTTCGCCCTCGGCCGCCTCATCGGGGGCCGCGCGCACGCCGCAGAAGCCAGCCAGTCTCTCGGACAAAAAAACACCAGCTTCACCCTCTGGCTCGCCCTCGCCTACGCCAGCCCCCTCGCCGCCCTCGGCCCCACCTGCTACATCCTCTGGCACAACCTCTGGAACTCCTGGCAACTCCACCGCGTCCACCGCCAAAAATAGCCGCACCCTCCGCCCATAAATCAGCCAAACCAGTTGCGCTACCCCCTCGCCCCGCAATACTCGGGCCACATCTCCACCTTCACCACATGGCCACCCATCACGTCTGGAAATTCTTCCGCATCGGCGGTCTTGACCAAGTTGCTATCGAGTCCGGCGCGGACCTCCTCGCCCTCAAAGACCTGGACCAGAAATTGTGGGTCGCCTTGAGTTGCCCCGTCAAGGGACTCGAACTCGACGAGAAAACCCTCGCCCTCATCGACACCGATAAAGACGGCCGCATCCGTGTCCCCGAACTCCTTGCCGCCATCGACTGGGCCGACCGCCACCTCGAAGACGTCGGCGTCCTCCTCAACAGCCGTGACACCCTCGCCCTCTCCGCCTTCAAGACCGCCACCGCCGAGGGCAAAGCCGCGCTCACGTCCGCGAAACGCATCCTCGCCTCCCTCGGCAAAACCGACGCCTCCGAGATCTCCCTCGCCGACGCCTCCGACACCGCGCGTCTCTTCGCCGCCACCAAGTTCAACGGCGACGGCGTGATCACCCCCGACTCCGCCCCCGACGACGTCCTCAAGCTTCTTATCGCCGACATCCTCGGCACCATCGGCGGCACCCCCGACCGCTCCGGCGCTTCCGGCATCGATGAAGCCCGCATTGCCACGTTCTACGCCGATCTCACCGCCTTCGCCGCCTGGTCCGACAAAGGCGCCGCCGCCGATGTCCTCGCGCTCGGCACCGACACCGCCGCCGCCCTCGCCGCCATCCAGGTCGTGCGCGCCAAGATCGACGACTACTTCTCCCGCACGCGCCTCGCCGCCTTCGACAGCCGCGCCCTCGCCGCCCTCAATCGCTCCGAGTCCGACTACCTCGCCCTCGCCGCCAAAGACCTCTCGATCACCGCCGACGAAGTCGCCGGCTTCCCCCTCGCGCGCATCGCCGCCGACCAGCCGCTCCCCCTCCTCGCCGCCACCAACCCCGCCTGGTCCGCCGCCCTCGTCACGCTCCACGCCGCCGCCGTCACCCCGGTCTTCGGCGCCACCAAGACGTCGCTCACCGAAGCCGACTGGACCGCCCTCAAAGCCAAGGTCGCCGCCTTCGAAGCCTGGGCCGGTGCCAAAGCCGGCGCCTCCGTCGAGAAGCTCGGCCTCGACCGCATCAAAGCCCTCATCGCCTCCGACCAGAAGGCCTCGCTCCTCGCCCTCATCGCGCAAGACAAAGCCCTCGACCCCGAGTTCGTCGCCATCACCTCCGTCGAGACGCTCCTCCGCTACTCCCGCGACCTCCGCCCGCTCCTCAACAATTTCGTCAACTTCTACGATTTCTACTCGCCCGAGAAACTCGCGATCTTCCAGGCCGGCACACTCTACCTCGACAGCCGCAGCGCCGAACTCTGCGTGCAAGTCGCCGCGCCCAATCCGCTCGCCGCGATGAGCAAGGCCTACATCGCCTACGTGGACTGCAAACGCGCCGGCGAAGCCCCCATCAAGATCGCCGCCTGCTTCACTCAGGGCGACAGCGACTACCTCTTCGTCGGCCGCAACGGCGTCTTCTACGACCGCAAGGGCCGCGACTGGGACGCCACGATTTCCAGCGTCGCCGACAACCCCATCAGCATCCGCCAGGCGTTCCTCTCCCCGTATAAAAAATTTGTCCGCATGATCGAGGAGCAGGTCGCCAAACGCGCCGCAGCAGCCGATGCGGAGAGCAACGCCAAGCTCGCCGCCGCCGCCGAGTCCACCGCCAACGCCGACAAAAAAGCCGCCGCCGCCAAACCCGAAGCCAAGAAAATGGACATCGGCACCGTTGCCGCGATGGGCGTCGCCGTCGGCGCGATCGGCGGTGCGCTCGGCGCCATCGCCACCGGACTCGCCAAGCTCACCATCTGGCAGCTCCCTCTCGTCTTCATCGGCCTCATCGCCGTCATCTCCGGCCCCTCGATGCTCATCGCCTGGCTCAAGCTCCGCCAACGCAACATCGGCCCGCTTCTCGAAGTCAACGGCTGGGCCATCAACGGTCGCGTGATGATCAACATCCCCTTCGGCACCAAGCTCACCGACCGCGCGATCATCCCCGCCGGCGCCAAACGCGACCTCACCGACCCCTACGCCGACAAAGAAGCCGCCCGCCGCCAGAAGCTCATCACGATCCTCGTGGTGGTCGCCCTCGCCGCCGCGATCTACATCCGCTGGGACCACAACCAAAACGGCCGCTACTTCTGGCAACCCGTCCCCGCAACACCCGCCAAACCCGCCGTCGAAGCCCCCGCGGCCCCCGCGCCTCCTCCCGCTCCGTAATGTAGGCCCGACCGTTGGTCGGGCTTCTCACCGCATCCCAAAGACCCGACATCCCCGTCGGGTCTTTTTGTTTTCACACCACCCGATCCCCCATCGCCTCTCCCTTCCCCTCGGCAAACTTCTCAAAGTTCGCCAAAAAGTGCCGCACCAGCGCCACGTCCTGATCACTCCGCCCGCCCGCCGTGTGTGGAGTGATAAAACAATTCCGCGTCGTCCACAGCGCGCTCGACGACGGCAGCGGCTCCTCGGCAAACACGTCGAGATAAGCGGCGCCCAACCGCCCGCTCTCCAGCGCCTGCACCAACGCGCACTCATCCACCGTCGTCCCGCGCCCGATGTTATAAAACCGCGCACCCGGCTTGCACGCGCCCAGCCGCCGCGCGTTCACGTAGTTCCGCGTCGCCTCGTTGTCCGGCAGCAAATTCACGACATGGTCGGCCTCGCCGAGCACCGACGTCACGCGCTCCTCCGAAATCACAAACACTCCGCGTTCGCTGTGCGCCTTCCGCCGCACCGCATAAATCTTCATCCCAAACGGAGCCAATAACTCCGTCAGCCGCCGCGCGATGTTTCCGTAACCGAGCAGCAGCACCGTCTGCCCGTTCATCAACACCGACGCCGACCTCCGCTCAAAAAACTTCCACTGCCGGTCGCCGAGTTGCTCCGCGTGCGACTCCAGCAACTGACGCCCCAACGCCAGCATCATCGCCATGACATGTTGCGCGCACGGCTCCGCAAACACCGACGAACTCGACGAGAACACCGATCCCCGCGTCTTGAAACTCTCCAGAAACTCCGGCGTGTCATAGCGCCCATAACCCGCGCTCGTCACCGCCACCCACTTGATTTTCTTCTGCCGCAAACACTCCGCCGCCTCGGGCTGACCGAAGACCACATCCGCTTCCGCGAGCCCCGCATCGCTCTTTCCCGCCTTGAGCACCGAAGCCAGCCGCTCCTGCGCAAAAATCACCCGGTGCCCGTCGAGTCCCTCGACCAGCAACTGCTCCGCCCGCTCATTCAACGCCGCATTACACCAAATCGTAAAACTCATCCCTCGTGCTTAAACAAACTCGTCCGGACATCCAGCCCGCACAGTTGCCAACTTGAGCAGGCCGTGCTCGTTAGGCCCTCCATGTCCGCCACCGATCATCCCCGCGCCCGCCTGCTCACGCTGCTTTGCTACGGCGCGATGATGAGCCTTGCCATCGGTATCAACCTGCTCCCGGTTTTTCTGACCACCCTCAGCACGACCTACGGCGGCGCCGCCGGCCTCACCGGCGAACAACTCGGCCGCCTCGGCGCCTCCGCCTTCGCCGGACTCGTCGTCGGCATCCTCATCACCGGACCTCTCGCCGACCGCCACGGCACCAAGCCCTACGCGCAACTCGGTCTCGCCCTCATCTCCGTCAGCCTCGGCGCGATGGCCATCGCCCCGAGCTACAATCTGCTCCTCGCCGCCGTCTTCGTCCTCGGCCTCGGCTCCGGCATCCTCGACATGGTGCTCAGTCCCATCGTCTCCGCGCTCAACCCGCACAAACGCGCCGTCGCCCTCAACTGGCTTCACTCCTTCTACTGCGTCGGTGCCGCCGTCACCGTGCTCGCCGGATCCCTCGCTCTCGCCGCCGGTTTCGGCTGGCGCGGCTCGTGTCTGGTTCTCCTCCCGCTTCCCCTCGGCCTGCTCGTCGCCTTCGCCCCGCTGCGCTTCCCCGATCTCCCGCACGAAAGCGTCCGCACCACCGTTCGCTCGCTCTTCGCCCAACGCTGGTTCCAATTCGCCGCCATCGGCATTTTCCTCGGTGGCGCCACCGAACTCGGCATGGCCCAATGGCTCCCCGCCTACGCCGAAATCTCCCTCGGTTTCCCTCCGTGGATCAGCAGCGGCTCTCTCCTGCTCTTCTCCGTCGCGATGGCCCTCGGCCGCATGGTCATCGGCTTCACCGGCGCGCGCATCGATCCCTTCCGACTGATGGCCTGGAGCTGCGGCACCACCGTCGTGCTCTTCATCCTCGGCAGTTTTCTGCCCGTTCCGTCGCTCGCGCTCACCGCGTGCATCCTCGCCGGCTTCACCGGCAGTTGTCTCTGGCCCACGATGCTCGCCGTCTCCGCCGACCGTTATTCGCAAGGCGGCGCGAGCATGTTTGGCGCTCTCGCCGCGCTCGGCAACGCAGGTGGCATCTTCATGCCTTGGCTCGTCGGCCTGATCGCCGACCGCAGCAACCTCCACTGGGGCCTCGCCCTCTCCGCCCTCGCCCCGCTCGTGATGCT
>DATHXF010000255.1:0-27416 GCA_035459785.1 Rariglobus sp.
TTGAACATCTCCTCGGCTTCTTTGTTGCCGGGGTTTTTGTCCGGGTGGAACTGCACGGCCTTCTTGCGATAGGCCTTCTTCAGTTCCTCGTCGGTCGCACCTTTGGCAACACTGAGCAGCTCGTAATAATCTTCTTGGGTGGCCATACGGTTCAGGCTTGGGACTGCTCGGTGGCGGGGCCGGTGGAAACGATCACAGACGCAGGACGCAACAGACGGCCATTGAGCGTGAAACCCGTGCGCACGACGGTGATCACGGAACCTTCGGCGATGTCAGCGCTCGGCTGCTGTGAGATGGCCTCGTGGAGATTCGGATCAAAGGGCAGACCGGCCGGGTTGACTTCCTTGAGACCGTGGTTGGCAAGCGAGGACTTAAGCTGCTCGGCAACCATCGAAATGCCGCCGACAAGCGTCTTCAAATCGGCATTGGGCGCCTTGGCGGCGGCGAGACCGAGACCGAGGTTGTCGATCACGGGCAAAAGATCTTCGAGGACACGCGACGCGGCGAACTGGCGAAGTTCGTCTTTCTCGCGGACGGTGCGGCGGCGGTGGTTGTCGAGGTCGGCGACCGAACGGACATAACGGTCATAGTTGTCGGCGGCCTCTTTCTTCGCAGCGGCCAGTTGCACGCCCAAGTCGGGAGCAGCGGCGGCAGCGGGAGCCTCGGGAGCAGGAGCCGTCGAAGCTGCGGTGTTTTCGACAGGATTCGTGGTCTGGGGATCGGTGTTGGCGGAGTCAGTCTCGTTCATGAATCGCTCACCAAAACAAGCCTTCGCCAATTCTTCAAGTTTCCTAGGCTGCAATTTCTAACGCTCAGTCGGGCGACTAATGCCCGCTTGCCTTACCCAAAACCCTTAGCGGCTGATGCCGGGAGCCGGAGCAGTGCCCTTCTTATCGCCCCAGGCGTAGGTCTTGCGGTCGATCGGCTGCGTGGCCTTGGTCACGATCTGTTTCAGATCACCCGTGACCACATCGCTCACATCTTTGCCGGCGGCGGCGACCGACGCCGGGAGGTTTTCGCTAAAATCAGTGGCCGGAGTCACGTCACGGTAGCTGCGCTGAAAGGCGAGCTGGTGGACGTTTTCGGTCGTTTTTCCGGGGCGCTCGTCCTTGACGACCACCTCGTTGACGCGAACATCCAGGTTTTTGACGAGAAATTGCAGCGGGGATGACGACTTTCCAGCGGTGCCGGCCTTTTTCTCACTGGCAGGAGCCAGACGGCGGTAAACAAGATCAAGGTTGTTGGCTCCCTGGGAGTTCGTGACCACCGTGACACGAGCCAGATCAAGCGTCGTCATGTCGAGCACCGGGCTCTTGCTGAAAAGAGAGAAAAGATCCGCCTTGGCGGAAAACTGCTGAAGGTCGATGAACTTGGTTTCGGCAAAACCCGCCGGATTCACCACAACGAGTCCGCGCATGCGAACCTCACCGGTGAAAGGATTCGCATAAAAGGAATCCACCGTGGCCGGAAAGCCAGTGCGGTTTTCAATCACGCTCGTAAACAAACCGGGCAAAAGCAGCATCCACCCGAACGCAGCCATAGCGAACGCACACACCAGAAACATCACGATCTGGGTGAGCGCACCTCCTCCTTGGCTGGAGCGAGAATGTTTTAGACGCATGGCCTTCACGACACATAACGTGTCAGCAAAAACGCTCCGTGACTAGCGCAAGAGTGTCATTTTGCGCGATAAATGAATTTTTTACCGAGTAGGGAATAATGACATTATCGCCCTTCGTAAGCACATCTCCCTCGGACGTGGTGAGTTTGCCTTCGACCACGCTCAGGATGCGCGGCTCTTCTCCCGCGGCAAATGCGAGCTCGGCGCCCTTGGCCAGCGGCACCCGGCGAATACGGAATTCACGGGCGTTGGCGATGGTCGCGGGCTCGCGCACGCCGCGCACGGGCGCCGGCTCGAAATCATCCCACTTGATGGATTTGAGCGACTGCTCGACATGCATCGCACGGGGTTTTCCGTCGAGACCCACCCGGCCCCAGTCGTAAACGCGATAGGTGGTGTCGGAGTTTTGCTGGATTTCCAGGATGAGGTTGCCGCCGTCGATCGCGTGAATTTGCCCGCTGTGCACGAGAATCGAATCGCCCGCTTTCACCGGAAAACGGTGCACGCATTCCTCAAGTGTGAGATCGGCCAGAGCCTTTTCAAACTGCGGACGCGTCACGCCGCGCTTCAGGCCGACGATGAGGTGCGAACCGGGCGCGCACGCCGCGATATACCAGTTCTCCGTCTTCGGCTCTCCCTTCAACTCGGGCGCCACCGCGGCCGGCGGATGGACCTGCAGGCTGAGGCGCTCTTTGCAATCGAGCCATTTGACCAAAATCGGGAACGGACGGTCCGCCGGCCAGGACGGCCCCATGATGTCGGCCGAATGGGCGGCAATCACCTCGCGCAGGGATTTGCCGTCAAACTTGCCACCACTGACGACGGACTGGGCCTCGGGGCGATCCACAATCTCCCAGCTTTCGCCGATCGGACGGGCGGGCGGCAGCGTGCGGTCGAGCGCGCTTTCGAGCGCGCGACCGCCCCAGACACGGTCTTGGTAGAGAGGCTTTAAGCGGATAAATGAGGACATGGTAAAATTTGCGTTTAGCGCGAAATGACTACAGGGGGATATTGCGTTTGACCGAGAGTAACGTTGCCGTGAAATCCGACCGGTCACTCAAGGCCGAAAAACACATGCCCAAGCCCGCGAGTTCAAACCTAAACACCACGCCGTCCTTCCAGCCTCCGCGCCAGCGGCCCCGCTGGGTTGCCGCGAGCGCGTGTTTCCTGATCGGCCTGCTGTTGACCGTGGCGTTTCTGGATTTTGCCCCCGAGCAAAGCCGCCAGACCGGCACCAACTACCGCTTGGCCGAGCCCAACCTCGTCGGCAGCGTCGGCGCTGAGTTCTCCTGGTGGTCGCTTCACGTCATCGGCGTCAGCATCTGGCTGCTCCCTCCGTTTTTGTTTTGGATGACCTATCTTGGCCTGCGCAATGCCAAGCAGTTCGCCGCCACTCGCGTGCTGGCGATGGTTGTGTGCGTGGTCAGCGCGTCGTCGCTCGCCGCGATGATCGAGAGTTTCGCGAAAAGCCAATATTTCACCGAGGGATTGGGCGGCTTGCTCGGCAACGCGGTTTATCAGGATGTGTTCAAGGATACACTCGGTGTCTTCGGCACCGTTCTCCTCCTCGGCACGACTTACATCCTCAGCTTCATTTTCATTCTGGTCCGCGATATCAACGCCGAGTTCGAAAAACTGATCCACGGTTTCCACGCCTGGCGCGAACATCGCGTCGCCGCCAAGGCCGTCGCCGTCGAACTCCAATCCCAAGTCAAGGTCGCCGAGGAGAAACGCAAAGTCGAAGCCGCCAAGCCCGCCGCCGTCTCCGCGCCCCCGCCCAACAAAAAGCTCACGCTTCCCCGCACCGGCAACACCGCCACGCCGTTCGCCCCCAAGCCCGACGAAGATCCGAAGCCAACCTTCGCCCCCCCTCCAACCGCGCCTGTCGAACCCGCGCTTCCCAAGATCAATCGCGGTCCCGCCAAGACCGAGCCCACGCTTGAACCGTTGCCCGGCGGTCTTGGCCCCGTCTCCATCGTCAAAGCCGAAGAAACCAAGAAGGCCAAATCTCCCGCCGTTCCGCTCAACGACGAAAACTACCAGTTCCCGCCTCTCTCGCTGCTGAAAGAACAAGCCCCCGCTTCCGCCGACGGCTCCGACGACGAATACGCCAAAAACATGGCCGATCTCGTCCGCATCCTCAGCGAGTTCGGCGTCACCGTCACCCCCGGCGAGATCCACGTCGGCCCCGTCATCACCTGCTACGAGGTCGCTCCCGCCCCCGGCGTGCGCGTCGAGAAAATCGCCGGCCTCGATAAAAACATCGCCCTCGGCATGCGCGCCCAGTCGGTGCGCATCCTTGCCCCGATTCCCGGTAAAGCCGCCGTTGGTGTCGAAATCCCCAACCGCACTCCGACCCCCGTCGGCATGCGCGAAATCCTCGAATCCGAAGACTGGGTGTCCGCCAAAGCCGAGATCCCCGTCGCCCTCGGCAAGGATGTCTCCGGCAAGCCCCTCATCTCGGACCTCACCAAGATGCCCCACCTCCTGATCGCCGGCGCCACCGGCTCGGGCAAATCGGTGTGCATCAATTCCATCATCGCCTCCATCGTCTATCGCAAGAGCCCGCGGGACCTCCGCCTCATCATGGTGGACCCGAAAGTCGTTGAACTTAAAATCTTCAACAGCCTTCCCCACATGCTCATCCCGGTGGTGACCGAGCCGAAAAAAGTCCCCGCCGCCCTCAAGTGGCTGCTCGGCGAGATGGAGCAACGCTACCAGATTTTCGCCAAGGTCGGCGTGCGCAACATCGCCGGCTTCAACACCCGCAAGAAATCCGGCACCGATCTTCCACCCGACGCCCAGCACTCCCTCGAGGGCGTCGATCCGCTTGCCGCCGACGACGGTCTCGAGGTCCCCGACAAGCTTCCCTACATCGTCGCCATCATCGACGAGTTGGCCGACCTCATGATGGTCGCCCCCGCCGAGATCGAGACGTCCATCGCCCGCCTCGCCCAACTCGCCCGCGCCGCCGGCATTCACCTCATCATCGCCACCCAGCGTCCGTCGGTGAACGTCATCACCGGCGTGATCAAAGCCAACCTCCCCTCGCGTATCGCCTTTCAGGTCGCCTCCCAGGTGGACTCCCGCACGATCCTCGACGGCAAGGGCGCCGACACCCTCATCGGCCGCGGTGACATGTTATTCTCGCCTCCCGGCAGTTCGCGCCTCGTCCGCGCGCAGGGCGCCTTCGTATCCGACGAAGAAGTCCACGAGTTCGTCGAGTTCCTCAAGAAAAACGGCCCGCCCCAATACGCCTCCTCCGTCCAGCAACAGATCGACCGCGATGCTTCCGCCGACGATGACGACGACGAAGCTGGCGGTGACGACGACCTTGGGGACGATGAAGAGCTCTACAACCAAGCGCTCGACGTCATCAAATCCACCAAGCGCGCCAGCACGTCGATGATCCAGCGCCGCCTCCGCATCGGCTACAACCGCGCCGCCCGCATCATGGATCTCATGGAGCAAAAAGGCGTCGTCGGCCCCGAAAACGGCTCCAGCCCGCGCGAGATTCTCGTGGATCTCGATTCGCTGTAACCCGTCGAACACCGTGCGGCGGGCTTGGCACCCGCGTTGCTTACCCGCTGCTATGTCGAACGACCCCGCCGTCTGGCTCCACCGTCTCTCGTCCTCCGAACTCCGCGCCCACGCCGACCGCGCGCCCGCCAACGCACCGCTCGCCGGCCTCACGTTCGCGATCAAAGACAACATCGACCTCGCCGGCGCACCCACCACCGCCGCCTGCCCCGGCTTCGCCTACACGCCCGCCGAATCCGCGCATGTCGTCGACCGCCTGATCGCCGCCGGCGCCGCTCCCTCCGGAAAAACCAATCTCGACCAGTTCGCCACCGGGCTCGTCGGCACCCGCTCGCCCTCGGGCGCTCCGCGCAACGTATTCAACTCCGACTACATCTCCGGCGGCTCCTCCAGCGGTTCCGCCGTCGCCGTCGCGACGCGCGAGGTTGATTTCTCCCTAGGCACCGACACCGCCGGCTCCGGCCGCGTCCCCGCCGCCTTCAACCAGATCATCGGCCTCAAACCCACCAAAGGCCTCCTCTCCACGCGCGGCGTCGTTCCCGCCTGCCGCAGCCTCGACTGCGTCTCGATTTTCGCCCGCGACATCACCACCACGACCCGCGTGCTCGCCGCCGCCGAAGGCTTCGATCCTGCCGACCCGTTCTCCCGCCCCAAACCAAATTGTCACCTATTAGGTGACAATTCCTCCGGGAAAACCCGCCTCGGCGTCCCTCGCGCCGATCAGCTGGAATGGTTCGGCAATACCGAATCCCCCGTCCTCTTCGTCGCCGCGCTCGACCGCCTGCGCGCTCTCGACATCGACATCGTTGAAGTCGATTTCTCAGCATTCCTCGACGCCGCCCGCCTCCTCTACGAGGGCCCGTGGACCGCCGAACGCTACGCCGCCGTCGGCGAATTCATCGAAAAACACTCCACCACTCCCGAGTCCGCCCGCGCCGCCGGGATCGATCCCACCGTCGCCAAAATTATTTTAGGCGGAAAATCCCCCTCCGCCGTCGATTGTTTCCGCGCCACTTACCGTCTCACCGAGTTGCGCCGCACCGCCGACACCATCCTTGCCACCGTGGACGCCCTCGTCGCGCCCACCGCCGGCACGATCTACAAAGTCTCCGAAATCGAAGCCGACCCGATCCGCCTCAATTCGAATCTCGGCCGCTACAACAATTTCATGAACCTCCTCGACCTGTGCGGACTCACCGTCCCCGCCGGTCGTTACAGCTTCGGCCCCGGTTTCGGTATCACCTTCATCGCCCCCGCTTGGCACGACGCCCGTCTCCTCACTCTCGCCGCCCGCTACCTCGGCGAATCTGCGCCCTCTCAGACACCCGCCGTCGACTCCGTCAACCTCGCCGTCTGTGGCGCTCATCTGCGCGGACAACCGCTCCATCACCAACTACCCGCACTCGGCGCACGTTTCCTCGCCTCAACGACCACGTCGCCGCGCTACCGCCTCTACGCGCTCGCCAACACCACGCCGCCCAAACCCGGCCTCGCCCGCGTCCCCTCCGGCGAAACCGGCGCATCCATCGCCGTCGAGACCTACGCGCTCACCCCCGAGGCCTTTGGACGCTTCACCGCCGCCATCCCCGCCCCCATGGTCATCGGCAATGCCGAACTAAACGACGGAACGTGGGTCAAAAGCTTTCTCTGCGAGCCCCACGCGCTCACCGGCGCGACTGATATCACCGCGCACGGCGGCTGGGTGGCCTACCTCGGCGCTTAATCGCGCGTGCGCCCGCAAAGGCCTCTGATTTGCCATGCAACGTGCATGAAGGGCCCAAAAGCCGTCATGCATTTCGCAAGCTTCGCAAGTGGGGTGATCGCCCCCTACCGAACTTTATCCTTCGAGATTATAGTGACTTAAATCACGAAGGCTCCGGCTGGCACGCGCCAAGTAATAGGGAAGTCGTTCGATTCAACCCAACTTCAAACGACTCCTCTTATGACTACTCAAGCGACCACCAGCTCCGCCCGCGTTTACACCCAGGCCAAGCCCGAATCCGCCGCCGAGTCCGCCTACGACTCGCAACTCGTCAACCGTTTCAACGCCGGCGACGAATCCGCCTTCGTCGAAATCATGCAGCGCTACCACGCCCGCCTTTTCAGTCTCGCACACAACCTTCTCCGCAACGCCGCCGACGCCGAGGAGATTGTCCAGGACGCCTTCATCCGAGCCCACCGCGGCCTCGCCCGCTTCCGCGGCGACTCCTCGCTCGCCACGTGGCTCTACCGCATCGCGCTCAATCTCTCGCGCAACCGCTACTGGTATTTCTTCCGCCGCCGCCGCCAGGATTCGCTCTCGCTCGAACGTCCTCTCTCCGAGGACTCCGACGCCACGTTCTCCAATCTCATCGCCGCGACCGAAGCCGATCCCGCCCACGAGACCACCACCAACGAGTTCATCTCCCTCATCTCCGAGTGCATGGACAAACTCGAGCCCTCGCACCGTGAAATCCTCACCATGCGCAACGTCCTTGATCTCCCCTACGAAGACATCTCCCGCGCTCTCCGCATCAACGTCGGCACCGTGAAGAGCCGCATCGCCCGCGCCCGCGAAAATCTCCGCAAGCTCCTCGCCGAGTGCGCTCCCGAGTTCGGCCCCGAGTCGGAACCCTCCGACTTCTTCGAGGCCACCCGCATCACTCCCGGTCGCCACGCCATCGCCTGCGCCTGAGCAAAAACCCCTTGGTGCGATTTGGATAACACCAGATCGTTCCGTGTTACCGTGTATAGTGTGTGTAGGCCCGGCCGGAGCACCCCTGCTCCGGCCGGGTTGTTTTTCACACAGGGACCGTCAAACCCCACCGGCTGACAGCCCCAATTGATTGTGGCTCACTCGAGCCCGAATGCTTTTCGCAGCTCCGTGAGCGCGCTTTCCGGCATCGGCACCAACGGTCCGAGCGGACGGCTCAGCTGCAACGCCTCCGCCGTCGCCTCCAACACTTCGAGGCGGTCAAACGCCTCCAGCAACGTGCGTCCCACGATCAGCGCGCCTTCGTTTTCGATCAGCAGCACCGGACATTTTTTCTGCGACATCTTCGCCGCCAGCGCCTCCGCGTCGTTCACCACGCACGCAAACGGCACCTTCGGCGCGTCGCTCAGCACGAGATAACTCTCAGGAATCGTCCGCGTCGAAAACTCCGCGTCCGTCATGCAGAACGCGCTCGCGCACATCGGCTGCGCATTGATGATCGCGCCCACCTCGGGATTCGCCGCGTAGATGAGTCCGTGCAACCGGCTCGTGCGACTCGCGCGCTTTCCGGCCTCGGACGCATCCAACGTCGCCCGCACCAGACTCGCCGGCTTCAAATCCAACCGGTCCCTCCGCCGCGGCGTGATCACAAACTTCTCATCATCCAGCCGCGCCGAAATCGAACCCGCCGTGCTGATCATCAAACGCTGACGATACGCCCGCTGCGCAAATGCCGACACCTGCGCCCGCAACTCCTTCTCGCGATTCGCCGGCGCCACCACGGGTAACTCCGCGAAATCCGGCACCGCCTGTCCCGCCAGCGAATCCGCAGGCAACGTCTTCAGTTCTCCGAGCGCCGACGCCCGGATCACCGTCTGCGCGACAAACTCCAGCGTCTCAAACCGCTGAAACGCCTCAGCCAAATCACGCCCGCCGATCACGACGCCGTGATTTTCCAACATCACGCAATCCGCACCTTCCGAGAAAGTCTGCGCGATCTTATCGCCCAGTTCCTGCGACCCCGGACACGCATACGCCGCGTAAGCGACTTTTCCACACAACGCATGGGCATGCGTCTGCACACGCGTCTCCGGCAATCGCCGCACGATGCTGAACGCCACCAACGCACCCGGATGCGCATGCACAATCGCCTTGATATCCGGCCGGCGCCGGTAGATCTCGCGATGGAAAGGAAACTCCGAAGACGGCGGATGCAGCCCTTCGCGCGAACCGTCCGCCTTCATGCGCACGATATCGTCCGGCCGCAGCGAACCCTTATCGACGCGCGACGGCGTGATCCAAATACTCCCGTCCGGATCGAGGATGGACAGATTGCCACCTGACGTCGTCGTCATGTGGTAGCGATAGATGCGGTCCATGGTCGCAACGAGTTCGTCGCGGGGGTGCAGCCATGAGGTAGAGTCCATGCGCGCAACCGACACCCGCACCCCGTGAGAGTCAAAGCCTTGCCAACCCATGCGCAGCCTTCGCCAAGAAACGCCACACTCTCCCGCTTTCTCCCAAACCCTCCCACCCGCACCTCCCCATCCACGCCCACAAAAAAACACCTCCCCCTCAAACCCAATTTGTCACTTAATAAGTGACAAACCTGCCTTTCACTTTCCCGTCTAAGTTTTTACGTTTTCTAAAAAAACCCCATCTGCACCGGCTTCTTCGGCTCCCGCTCGCATGGCCACACGGGCGGTGCCGACACTTTCTCCGGCACACACGCGTGCAACATTCGCTGAAACCGCCGCCCCAACTCCGGCGCAAACACCTCGTCCGGATGATGCGTGAAGAAATACGGCTCGCGTCCCTCCGCGATCCACCTCGCCACCACTCCGGCCCACGTCTCCAACGCCGCATCGTTCTTCGCCACATCCGGATCGCCCACGAAACGCACAAACGGCCTCTGCCCCGTCGCCGTCAATCGCACTGGCGACTGCGGTTTCCTCCGCTTCGCATCCAGCGTCGCTTCATCCGTCGCCTTCGACGCAAACAGCCCTCGCGTATCGAAGATCACTCGATCCACTCCGCGCTCGCCCAACACCTCGTCAAACGCCCGCTCTTTCACCACCCCGTCGTAAAAATCCGCATGCCGCACCTCCACCGCATACGAGAAATCCTTCGGCAACGTATCCAAAAACTCCCGCAACACGCCCAACCTCCGCGCATCAAAACTCTGATGCAGTTGCAGAAAAAACGGCCCGAGCTTTCCGCTCTGCGCCAACGGCTCCACCCGCTCAAAAAACCTCCGCGTCTCATCCCCGTCGCCCGCTCCCGCACCGGCAAGCTGCGCGTCATGCGAGATTGTCCGCGGAAACTTTAAACAGAACCGGAAACTCTCCGGCGCCTCCTCCGCCCACCGCTTCACCGTCTCCGCCGCCGGCAGTCCGTAAAACGTCGCATTCCCTTCCGCCGTCGCAAACACGCTCGCATATTGCGGAAGGAACTCTTCGCGCCGCGCTTCCGTCGTGAAAAACCGCCCCACCCACGGAGCGTGCGCCCAGACCGGACAGCCGATGCGACAAACTGTGCTCACCATGCGATCCAACCTTGAGCCGCCCCGCCCCGCCCGCAATCTCGGCCTCCAAATTGCTGCGCTCTTCCGCCCGTGCCCGAACTCCTCCACACGCTCCACACCACCTTCGGTTATCCCGAGTTCCGCCCGCTCCAGCGTGACATCATCGAAACCTCCCTCGCCGGCCGCGATGTCTTCGCGCTCCTTCCCACCGGCGGCGGCAAATCCCTCTGCTTCCAAATCCCCGCCCTTCACCGCCCCGGCCTGACCATCGTCGTCTCGCCGCTCATCGCGCTGATGAAGGACCAGGTCGACCAGCTTCAAGCCGCCGGCGTCGCCGCCACGTTTCTCAACTCCACTCTTTCCTCCGCCGAAGCCCGTTCGCGTCTCGCCGGCCTCCACCGCAACGAATGGCGCCTCCTCTACGTCGCCCCCGAGCGCCTCATGCTCGATAACTGGCAGGAAAACTTAAAAGCATGGAACGTCGCTGCCATCGCCATCGACGAGGCCCACTGCGTCTCCGAATGGGGCCACGATTTCCGCCCCGAATACCGACAGATTTCCAAACTCCGCGAGCTCCTCCCTGACGTGCCCGTGATGGCGCTTACCGCCACCGCCACCGAGCGCGTGCGCGTGGACATCATCAAGCACCTCAAGCTCCGCAATCCAGCCACGTTCGTCGCCTCCTTCAATCGCCCCAACCTCACCTACAAGGTCACGCCCAAGGAAAAACCCACCGACCAGATCATCGCTTGGGTCAAGAAGCGTGAAGACGAATCCGGCATCGTTTACTGCGCCAGCCGCGCGGCCACCGAGCGCGTCGCCGAAGCCCTCGCCGGCAAAGGCTACTCCGCCCGCGCCTACCACGCCGGGCTCGACGCCAACGAACGCGCGCGCAATCAGGAGCTCTTCCTCCGCGACGAGGTCCGCATCATGTGCGCCACGATCGCCTTCGGCATGGGCATCAACAAGCCCAACGTCCGCTGGGTCATCCACTACGACCTCCCCAAAAACATCGAGGGCTACTACCAGGAAACCGGCCGCGCCGGTCGCGACGGTCTGCCCGGCGATTGCCTGCTGCTTTTCTCCGCCGGCGACGCCGCCAAGCAGACGCACTTCATCGACGAGATGACCAACGAGCAGGAGGCGCAGGTCGCCCGCAACCAGCTCCGCCAGATCATGCGCTACGCCGAGGGAGCCGGCTGCCGTCGCGGCGAACTCCTCGCCTACTTCGGCGAACAATTCCCGCTCGATAACTGCGCCGCTTGCGACAACTGCAACGAACCCCGCGACACCTACGACGGCACGCTTCAGGCACAGAAATTCCTCTCCTGCGTTTACCGCATCAACGCCGCCTCCCGCTTCGGCGTCGGCATCAACCACGTCTGCGAAGTCCTTACCGGCGCCGACACCGAAAAAATCCGCCGCTGGGAACACGACCGCCTCTCCACCTACGGCATCGGCAAGGAACTCCCCCGCCCCGCCTGGGCCGGCGTCGCCCGCGAGTTGCTCCGCCTCGGACTCCTCGCGCAACACGAGGGCGAATTCCCCACGCTCCAACTCTCTGCCGAGGGCATGGCATTCTTAAAAGAGCGCCGCACCATCACGCTCACCAAGCCGATGGATACGCCGAAAGTCCGCAAAGTCGTCCGCCGCGAGGGCGACATCGAGTGCGACGAGATTCTCTTCAGCCGCCTGCGCGAGCTCCGCAAAAAACTCGCCGACGAGCGCAAGGTTCCCGCCTACGTCATCTTCGGCGACGCCACGCTCCGCCAGATGTCCCGCGAATACCCCCAGTCCGACGAGTCGATGGCCAACATCTTCGGCATGGGCGCAAAAAAACGCGCCGAGTTCAGCGAGACCTTCGCCCGCGAAATCTCGTCCTACCTCCAAGACAACTCGCGCATGACGTTCAACGACTAGGCACTGGCTGGCTCCCTTATTTGTAGCACCGGCGCTTACTTCTCCGAACCGACTTGTTGTGCAGGTTTCCCGCCTAGGCTCGCCGCATATTCGGACGGCGTCATGAACACGGCTTTTTGCGCGACGAGGAAATCGATGATCTTCACGAACTCGTCGAACCGCGCGCCGGCCCAATGCGTGGGGTGGCCTTGCAGCACGAAATACTCGCGGTCGGGGTTCTTCGCGTAGCCTTCCACAAAGCGCTGGAAGTTCGGATTGCCCACGGCCACCTCCAGGTTCACCGCCCACACGCGGTCAAGCACCGTGACCTTGCCCTCGGCGGCGAGCTTCCGACCGGTCGCGTCGATGGGCGACGGATACAGCCAGACTTTCATCGAGGGATCCTTGGCCATGACCGCCGTCGTATCCGCGTCCTGATGTAGAGAGCCGCCGCCGCCGGGGCCGAAGGCGGCAAAGGTGAAGCCGAGCTTTTCCTGCGCGAGTTTCTGCGAGCGCTCAAAACGCGACCACTGCTCCTCGACACCGCGCCCGCCGAACTCGCTCAGTTTCTTGCCAGCCTCGTTGGTCCACACCGCGTGATCAAAACCGTGAAACCAAAACTCGATCCCGCCCGACGCCTGCCGATCTTTAATCCACTGCGCATAGGCAGGCGTGGCCTCCTCGAGTGTCTGCGCGATGACTCCGAAACCGACCTTGATGTTCCGCCCCTTGAGGTAATCCGCGATCTTGATCCAGGACGCATGCACCTTCCCGTCGATTTGCCGGAGGTCGTCGAGCTTGAGAATAATCACCGGCGGAGCCTTGCGCGCGGGCAACTCGGGTATCGTCGCCGCGACAGGCGCCACGACCGCCGGTTGCACGCCGATAATCGGCTGCGCGTCGGCCGCGACTCCGGTGAGTTCAAAATCATCGAAATCCGCCGTGCCCGTGGCCGAGCCCCAGGAATGCACCCACACCGACACGGTCACCGCGCCCTCGGGCACAACAGCCTTCAACGCGTAGGACGTCCACTCGCCCACCCCTTTTTTTACACCGAGCGACGGCATGCCGCCCGAGTATTTCTTCGCCTCGTCCTTCACCGGCCGGCCCGTCGCATCCGAAAACCAGAGATATACGCCCAAAAAATCTTCCTGTGACTTCGCAGAGAACGTCAGCGTGAGTGCCTGACCCGACGTGACCGGCAGCTTCGCGCTCATGAAATCGGAGCCTTTGACCGTGTCGGCGTCCGTCACGCGCAAGCCCGCCTTGCCAGCGTGCGCGGCCTCGGCCGAGGCCTGCGACATCGCGTCCTTCGTCACCCAACCGGCGAGTCCTTCTTCAAAACCACCGTTCGGCAAACCCGGGGCGGCAAAGGCGGCGGCAACTGTCGCGCACAACAAAGCAACGCTGCGAAACAAACGCATGAAGAGGGGCATGCTGCGAGTGTCCCCTCACGGCCCACACTGGCCAGCCCGCCGTTGCGCTACATGTAGAATCTCACGCCCGTCTCACTTGCGGCGGCGTGCACCCAACGCGAGCACCAGCCCCGCCGCACCTGCGAGTAAGGCATACATGGAAGGCTCGGGCACGGCAGAGACGACCGACGTAAGTGTGCCGGCACTCTCGCTGAAGGTTATCGAGTAACCACCCGCAGTCAGCGTCCAGTTGCCCGAACCCGCGTCGACAAATGCGCCGCTGATACTGGTTCCCGTCGCCGTGACACCGGCAAAGTGCCCCGTCTCGGTGGTGCTGACCAACACCGTGTAACTGGACAACAACGTGGAGGCGGACCCGAAATCGAAGGCGAGATTCGCGCTACTGAAGACCGCCTCGGCCGCCTTGATCTGGCCGGCGGAGGTCGCGCCGACCCCAAGAGTCGTCGTGGCCGCGGTGCTGAAAGCATACGAGACCAACGCCTGCGCGTCGAAGGTCGCACCCGCATCCACCGTGAGCGCGGAATTGGCGCTGATCGAACCGGCCGCCCCGAGCGCCAGCGTTCCACCCGTAACCCGCGTCGCGCCCGTGTAAGTGTTGGTGCCGTTGAGCGTGAGGGTCTGACCGCCCGCCTTGGTCAGCGCCACCTTTGCGGTCGCTCCGTCCTGGATAATGCCTCCGAAAACAGAATCGGCCGGCGCCGTTGCGCCATCGGAATTGATCGTCAACGTCGCTGTGCCCGTCCCGGTGCTGCCATTGGTCACCGTGTTGAAAGCCAGCCGGGTGCCCGACGTGGACAACCCCGCCGCCGTCACGCTGTAACTGTTGGCGCCATTTCCCAAATCGAGTGAAGCGGTGCCGGTCGTTCCTCCCGCCGAGAGGATTACCGTGGTGGCTGAAGACAGCGCGCTATTACTGCCCGCACGCACGACGGCGGCGACATTGCTGGCGCCAATCAGTGTGTTGCCCGAATACGTATTCGTTCCGCTCAACGTAAGCACCGCGGCGCTGGTTGCCCGCACATCGGTTACATTGGATCCGATATTGCCTGAAACCGTCATTCCCGCCGCGTTGAAGCCGGCCGATGTCAGTGTGCCCGTGTGATTCAAATTGCCCGATATCGTGAAGGCACGGTTTCCATTTTGGGTCAGCGTCAGATTGCCGGTTCCTGTCACGTTGCCACTCACCAAAAAAAACGCTCCGCTGAGCGTCGTGTCGGCCGTCCAAGTCTGGCTGGCTTGCAGGGAAATATTGGAACTGATCGTGACCGCCGCCCGGTCATTGGTCGTGGTTACGGTGCGCACGGTGGTGATGCCGCCTGAACCCACCTCAAGGGTTCCTCCGCTCACCGTAATCGCACCCTTGTTCTGGAATGTAATCCCCAGCGCCGCCCGCGTGCCGCTTACCGTCACCGCATAGGCACCCGTGCCGGTATTCGGACCGGCGGAAAAATAAAGCGAGTCTGCCGACGTGGTCGCCGCCGTGAACGAACCGCCGCCCGCGCCCGTGGCGTCGCTGTTCCAAAAACTGTCCGTGCCCCACGTTCCTGTAGGTGTCGCCCCCGCCCCGGCCGTCACGCCGTCAGAGTCCCAATACAACAGGGTTGCGCCGAGGCGGACCGACGAAAAAACCGCCAGCAGAGCGGCTGCGGCAACTGTGCGTAACAATGAAATTCTCATGGGGTGGATGGGGTGGGCGTAACGAGACAGGCACACCCTTGCACCTCGCCGCCCCCCTGCCAAAACCACCGGCATACTACCTGTAGCGCATTCGTGCGCTCCCGCGCTTCACGTCATGCGATCAAACGCCTCCAGCGTCACTTCGCCGCTCAGCGGTTCACCCGCGAGATAACGGCGCAGGTTTTCCAACGCGTGATCTCCACACGCCGGATAGGTCTCGAGCGTCGGCCCCGCGATGTGCGGCGACAACATCACGCCCGGCGCCGTGCGCAGCGGATAATCCGCCGGCAGCGGTTCGCGGTGAAACACGTCGAGCCCGATGCGCAGCCGTCCCGTCGCCGCTTCGGCGAGTAACGCAGGCTCATCCACGATCTGTCCGCGGCCGACGTTCACAAAAACGGAGTCGTCCGCCAGCCGGCCGAGAATGCGCGCATCCACCGAGCCTCGGTTTTCCGCCGTGAGACTTTCGCAGCAGATCAGCACTTCGCTCGAGCCATAGAGATCCTCAAGGCTGCCGCACGGTTCCACGCCGTGGTTCGCCATGAAGGCAGGTGGCACCCCGCGTGAATACGCGCGGATGCACGCCGGTTTGAACGGCGCAAGCATTGTCGTGATCTCGCGCGCGATCGCCCCGAAGCCGTGCAGGCCCACGCGGCGTCCCCGCAGCGCGCGCGTGCGCAGACGCCGCACCTGATCCACTGTCCAGCCGCCCCGCTCCATCGCGTCCGGCCAGGCGCCCGCTCCGCGCAGCAGCGCCAGCGTCAGCAACATCGCATGCTCGGCGATGGTGTGGTTGATCGACGCGCCCCAGTTCGTCGCGTGCACTCCGCGCAGAAATGGTTCGCGCGTCAGGAGCGATTTCAACGAACCGGTGACGTGGCAGACGTATTTCAGAGAAAACTCCGGCGAGGCCACCCAGTCGGCAGGCAGGCGTTTCGCACTCCACGCCGTCACGATGATCGTCGGACGCCATTCTCGCAGCATGGTTGCCCAGCCTTCGGGGCCGGCGGCGTCCGTGTCGACATACGCATACGCGTGCTCCGCGAATTCATCCATCCGCAGCGAGGGAAGAAAGAGCGCCTCCTCCTTCGGCGTGAAGGCGAAAAGAATGCGTTCCGTCGCCACGACGGGCGAACAGGTTTCGGCGATCGGTTTCATGGCCGGGCGGCGAGACGCCGTTTGAGTTGGTCGAAATACAACGAGCGCGGCACGAGGTCTTCGCCCCTGCCCTCGCCCTCGACGAAGTCGCTGGAGTCCACCTTCGCCGCCGGGCCGCCCGTGCCGATCACGTAGCCGTCGCCGAACTGGTGCGAATACACCAGCACCGGCCGCTCCAGCGAGTAGCGCAGGCCTTTCGTATTCCAAAACACCGACTGCGTGGTCGTGACGCCGTGCATCGGATTTCCTCCCCACGGACGCAACGCGCGCGCCTCGAGGAAGTCGCCCTCGCACGTGATGTTGTCGAGGAGGTTGGCCAACGAGAGAAACATGTGGAAGTCCGAGCCGAGCTTTCCGTTCTTCGCGAGGCAGTCCACGATCACGTTGCCACTGGCCGACATCGTGCCGAAGTCGTAGTTGTGCCGCGCGCCTTCGACGCGGCAGTCGCGGATGAGATTATCCTGACCGTTGACCGCGAAGCCGTAGCCGTTGCCGCCGCCACCGCGGTATTGGGGAAACTTGAAATCGCAGTCCGCCACGCTAACGAGCCGTGTTCGCCAGAGTTTGAGCACGTTGGAGAGCATGTGGATCTTCGGATCATTGCCCTCGGGAGCGTAGGTGTGCACGCGGCGCACCCAGCAATTTTCCGCAAACGACAGCGCGATGGCCGCCGACCCGTGCACGTCATGGCCCACCGTGCCCGGCTTAGACCAATCCTCCTCCTCGGTGCCCGCACCGGGATGCTGCTTCATGCCGATGGAAAAATCCTCCAAGCCCGCCTCACTGATCATGCGGCCGGACACCTTCACCACTTGCGCGTTGTCAGCCGTGTAGAGAAAGCCGCGCAACGGGATGTCCACCGTGATGACGTTGTCGATCGCATCGATCGCGGTGATTCGGCGGCAATACGTGAGCGTGCGGTTCTGTGACTGGCCGGGCGTCCACTTTCCGTTCATGCCGACCAGATCGATGAAATGCTGCGTGAGGTCGTTACGCACTACGATCAGGTCACCGACGGAGAACTCCGCCACGTCATCGAGTGGGATGCGCGAGGTCGGCTTGGACAGGTCTTCGCGGAGCTTCACGCCCACGGCCGCCTTGCCGTCGGCGTTCCACGACACCGCGCCGCGCGGTTTGAGTTCGATCACGCGTTTATCGGCCATCGCCGTCGCATCGTTGAACAGAAACGTCCGGCCGGCCCCCGCCCCGCGCAACACCACGCCGTCGCCGTGCACGACGAGTGCCGACTTCGCGCCTTCCGGCGGGGCCACGCGATAGGTTCCGGCCGGCATGAACACCACGCCACCGCCCGCGTCCGCCACCGCATCCAGCGCCCGTTGGATCGCCGCCGTCGCATCAAGCTTCCCGAAGGCATCGGCCGCGTAGGGCGCATGCGTGACGTCGATCACGTTATTCACACGGTCCGGAATCGGCGCCTCACCGCGATGATAACCCGCATGCGAAAAATCATGCAGGAATCGTCCTGCTTTGTCGGCGTAACCCGCGCTCCAATTATCCGGATAAAGCGAAGACCGCCACGGCTCGGCCCGCAGGCCGCCAGCCGAGGCGGCAAGCACAGCGGCAACCAAGAAAATCCGGACGGAACGCACAATAGCGGGGGGCATGATGGAACGTTAGCGCGAGCCACCCGACTCGGTAAATCTACGAGAATGACACTTTGATCCTACCTGTAGAATCACTTGAATCCGCCGGGCGCACCCACGCGGGATCATTGCGCGTAGGGATCGCGGTTAAACAACCGGTAGGCGTCGGCCAGAGCCAAGGTTTCAATGTGTCCATCCACGAACAGGTAATTCGCGCGCGTCCGGTGACGCTGCGGGTCCGAACTTTGGAACTGCTCTCCCGTCGGATCACCCGTCCATACGGAAAGGACGTGCGACTTGGAATCACCCGCCATGATGGTCTTGGCCGGACGCCCGATGGTCACACGCGGCGTCTGAAAATAATAATCCATCTTCCCGTTCATGCCGGTCAGTCCGTCCGGACAAATTGCGAACGGATTTCCCTCGATCCCGCCGATGGTTTTGATGTCCACCCCGATGTAGGGCTTCAATTCCACCCACCAGTGGGATTTGTTGGGATTCACCCGACCCTCGAGATGCGCGGTGTTATAGGTGACCGCCGGATAATAGCCGCGATAGTCCGCCGCAAACTGCTCGAACGCGGTTCCGATCAACCGCAGATTGGCCGAGCACTTCGCCTGCCGCGCATTGGCCCTCATCGGCCCGAGCGTGGCCAGAACCAAGGCGGCCAGCACTCCGATGATCGCGACCACGGCAAGGAGTTCGACCAGTGAAAAGCCACGGGATGAACGGGCGGCGCGGGCTACGGACATTACCCTGGGGCGGGGTTTCATGCCGCCACCTTTGTCCGGTTCACGCGGCCCGGCAACGCGACCGGAATACTACCTGTAGCGCATCAGCCTGCGGTCGCGGTCTTTTGCGGACGCAGCGTCGTTCCGGGCACCCAGGCGCCGTCCACCAGCAGGTGCAGCGGCAGATCAGGCACGCCGCGTTCGCCGCGATGCAGCATATCGACAAGCACATCGACCGCCTTGCGACCGATGTGCGGACTGTTTTGGCCGACACCCGAAATCTCCGGCGAACCACTCGGCACGCTCAGGTTGGCGAAACCGACGTCCTGCGGCATCCGCACGCCCATTTCCAGCAACTGCTCGTAAAACTGTTTGTGCGAGACGATCACGTCGGGTCGCTCCTTTTTCATCCACGCCTTCACGTCGTCGCGCTCGAACAATTTCACCGGCAGGATCTCCATACCCGAAGTGATAAGCTCTTTCGCCGTCAGCACGCCGCCGAACCAACCGTGACCGACTTTTTCACTCCAACTGGGGTGCACCGCGAGCCCGACCTTGCGGTATCCCAGGCGGTCGAGGTTCTGCATCATCAGCAGCATCGAGCGGAAGTGGTGGTTCGTCACCACGTGCAGCGTCGGTCGCTTCAAGCTGTAACTCAGCGAAACCGCGGAGAACTCGCTGAAATCAAAATCAATCTCGGTGTGCGGCTCGGGCTGTGGCGCGAGAATCATGCCCTGGATATTCCGAGCCTTCAAAATCCTCCCGAGCTTCGCAAACGACAGGTCCTTCCCTCGCATCCAAAACTCCTCGACCCCGTAACCCAGTTCGGTCGCACGCGCCTTGATGCCGTCGTAGTAGTCGCGAAAGTCGTCGTTCGTGCGCAGAAATTTTCGGTCGGGCCAGTTGTTGATCCATGCGATGGTCGCCTGGTAAATCGGCCGCCGCCGCGTCTGCCGGTAAGCGTTGAGCGCCGAGAGCATCGGATCGGGCGCGTAGCCCATTTTCGTCGCCAACTTCTGAATGCTTTTCCGGGTGTCCTCGCTCAACCGCGGACTGTTGCGCAGGGCCAGCGCCACCGTGGTGAAGTGAACTCCCGCCTTCGCGGCGATGTCACGGATGGTTACGCGGTTGCTCATGGGGCTCGCCGGAAGCTAGAGCAGCAACCGGACGAACCGCCAAGACAAACCGAGGCCGTCGCGACTCAGCGCGTGAATTTCACCGAACGCACCTGATACGGTGTGACTGGCAGCGCAACCTCGCCGCCCGTCGTCTTCGCACCGGCCATCGGTTGTCCTAGCAGATCGACCGGCGTGCCTTTCACGCCCGAAGCCAGACCCACGTTCAACGCACCGCGACGGCCGAGCGTTTCGTGCAAACGCAGCACCCAGCCGCCTTCGACTGGTTCGGCCCACGCCGGCACCGCCGACGACACGCCTTCGACGCGCTCGAAGCCCGAGGACACCATCTCACCCGCATACGGAACACAGGGCGTGAACAGCGTATCGGCCAGTGCCGCCGGCTGTTCGTGCACCGGCAGGTCCGACGCATAACGCGTGAGCGCCAGATCGATCGTGTGGCGGCCGAGGTCCGAATGCACCGGACGGTTCGGTGTCGGGCGAATCTTCGGATGATCGTTGGCTTCGGTGACGAGCGCGCTGCGCAGCAAGCTCACGCCCACCGTGCCGTCGCGCGTGGTGAAGCCATACTTCGCCTCGCTGATGATCGCCAAACCGTCGCTCTGCGCGTCGTCGCACACCGCCATCCAGCGGCTGCCCGGCACTTCCCACTGCGCTTCTTCGCGGGCGTAGCCCGACCATTGTCCGCGCAACACGCTGCCGAACGGCGCGCCGTAACGCGCCTCGCGGCCGCGATATTCGCTGGAGAAAATACCCTTCAACCAGTGCAGCGGATCCTGCCAGTCGATCTCGTAGCGCACGCGCAACGCATTCTCCCCCGCGCGCAGCGAGTAGATCACGGTCACGCGGCTCTTGTGCGCGATCTCGTAGTCGAACGCCACCGATGCGACCAGGCCGTCGTTGATCACCGCCGGCTTGCCAACGAGACGCGCCGCGTGACCGCTCACCAGGCTGGTGCGATCAACGTCCCACGCTTCGAAGGTCGCGGGTTGGTCAGGATATGCGCAGAGCGTGTGGCCGGTCACGGCAACTTCCTTGCCGTCGATCACGAGCGCCTTCAGCGAACCGTCGGCGGCGAACGCAGCGCGCACGCGCTCGCTTTCAAGCGAGGTCTCCGTGGCTTTCGGGGCGATCACGTTCTTGATCGCAAGCACCGTGGCCGGTCCGCCGCTCAACGGAGCGAGCTGATAGCACACCTTGCCGTCGATCCACGTGCGCGGGAGCGGCAGCGGATTGAACCAGCCTTTGTTTTTTCCGGCGCCCAGCACGGCGTCGGCCTCGGCCAGCGCCTTCGCGGCGAGCGTCTGCAACTCGGGAATCGCCTCGGCGTAAACCTCCCAGATGGAGCTGCCGGGAATGTAGTCGTGGAAATGCGAAAAGCTCGCGCGCTTCCAGTAGTGACGGTCGATCGGGCCGAGTCCGCGCACGACATGCGCCGCCTCGAGCACCTGCAACGCGCGCTCGAGGGCGCGGAACGCCGACTTCAGCACGCCGTGCGTGGTGAACACGCCGCGATGCAGTTCGAGCATGAGTTCGCCGGTCACGACGGGAAGTTCGTCGCGCACTTTTGCGAGACGATCAAAGAAAGGCTCGATATTGCCCCACTCCACCTTCGGCATGCCGGCGAGATTCGAAACGCGGCGGGCGCGCTCCAGCATTTCCTCGGTCGGTCCGCCGCCGCCGTCACCGTAGCCGGTCGGTTGGAGGAACTCGGGGTGCACGGCCGATTGCTGATGATGCAGCACGTCTTCGCGGATGCGCCTCACGTCCACGTTTTCGTTGTAGTCGTGGATAAGCACGACGTGCGCGTTGATCTCCGCGCCGTCCGGTCCCTGCCAACGGAAGCTGGAATGCGGAAACCGGTTCACCGTGCTCCACGAGAGTTTGCTCGTGAAAAAACCCTTCACGCCCACGCCGGCGAGCAATTGCGGCATGCACCCGCTGTAACCGAACACGTCGGGCAACCAGAAGACGTCGCTCGGCGAACCGCGCAACGCCTTGAACTCTTCCTGACCGATGCGCAGGCAGCGCAGGATCGCCTCGCCGCAGGGAATCTGCGTGTCGCCCTCGACGTAGGCCGCGCCGATGGCGTCCCATTTTTTATCGGCGATGAGGCCCTGCACGGTTTTCAGCAACTCGGGCGAATGTTTGCCCACGGCCTCGTAGCTGGCGGGCTGCGAATAACCGAACTTGAACTCGGGATATTCCTTCAGCAGACGCGTCTGCGTGGACCACGAATGCAGGGCTTTGAACTCGCCGATGCGCTCAGACCAGAGCCACACCAAGTCGATATGGGCATGACCCGTGAGCACGGCCTTGATCGCGGCCGGATCGGCAGGGAAATCGGCGTAGATTTTTTTGAGTTCCTTGGCGAAAGGCTCGAGGCCGTCGCGGTCGAAAAGATCGATGGCCTTGTCGAGACGGTCGCACAGGCGGCGGAAGAGCGGACTCACGCGGAACGCCTGCGGGCTGTAGCGCACCGGATCAGTCAGGCCCTTGGACGGGCCGGGTTGCACCGGCTGGCCGTCGCGATACTCGGCATCGAGCAATTCCAGGAGCACCTTCAGATCGTGATAAACGGCCCACGCCGTGTCGTCGCGCGTCACGAATTTCGGCGGCGCATAGAGACTGCCGCCTTCTTCGAGACGCGCGATTTCACCGCTCAGCCAGATACCGGAACGGATGCACACCGATTCGATCAGAATCTCGCTCACGCCGGCCGGCAGCGGGATCTGCTGATGGGCGATATCGAGGCCCGAATACGGCACGCCGTCGATGTAGGCGGTCGCCTCGGCCTGATCTTCCCAGCGGAAGTAGCGCGTCTCCGGACCGACCGGCTCGGGCAACGTCACGCGAAACCAGCTCTGCGCATACTTCGGCCCCCAGTTGAACGGCGCGGCAGGCACCGGCTTGAAATCGGCGGCGGCGACCTCCTTCACCGTCTTGAAGACGGGCGACGGCGTTGTCTGCTCGACACGGCATTCACCGGGCAGCGGACGCCAGATGCGCCCCTGCGCGCGGCGCATGGCCTCAGCGACGCGGGCCGGAATGAGTTGGGTGAGAAACGTGCGGGGAAGCATGGGATTTAAAGGGGGATAATTAAATTACCATTTTTGGTAATTTAACGAAGGGGCTCAAGATTATTTCGGCGCGGGTCCGGTGGACTCGCCGACAAACAGCGGCGCATCCTTGGGTTGCACGAGAGACGGGGTTTTCCATTCGCCGCGGCCGGTCATCCAATCGACGGCTTTGAGCAGATAACGGTCGCGCGGAGGCGTCTGCAGCGAGGTAAGCGAGGGCACGAGATACGGTCCGAGTCCCTCGTCGTTGACCGCGCACACCGACACGTCGCGGCCGATGCGCAGACCGTGCTCGTGCAAGGCGCGCATCGCGCCGATAGCCGCGTGCACGGTGACGCCATACACGGCGGGCGCGACCGGTTTTCCCGCCTTCAGCCGCGCGGACATCAACTTGTAGGCAGCCTGCAGCGAACCATCCACCGGCGTGCTCATGAGTTCGCCGGTGAGTCCGTGGCTCTTGATGAAACCGCGCCAGCCCGCGATACGCGCCTCGATGACCGGGTTGTGCGGATGAATGTTGAGGCAGTCGATGCGCCGATGGCCCAAGGAGTGCAGATGCCCGAGCAACTTGTCGCCTGCGCTGAAGGGGAACACGATGACCGAGCGCAGCCCGAGAGCCGTCTCATCCTGGTCGAGCACCACCAGGCGGGCGCGGGCCGACTGAATGCGCTTCAGGAGCGTCGGGGAGATTTTTTCGTCCGTAAACTGGAGGAGAAAAACACCGTCGAATCCGTCGAGCGCCTTGCTGAAAACCGCATCGCCGTAGTGCTCGTAACCGAAGGAGCGGACGACGGCCCCGCGTTTCTCGGCGGCGGCATACACGCCGTCGCGCCACAACGCGTTTTCACCGCGAATGTTTCCCGTGTGAAGAAACGCGATCAGCGGACGCCGCGCGGAACCGTCGGCATCCGCCACCACCTGCACGCGTCCCGTCGCCCCGCGCGAGAGCAACCCCTCGGTGGTGAGCTGGCCGAGGGCCTTGCGCACGGTCGGCCGGCTCAGGCCCAACTCGGCGGCGAGCTGGCGCTCGCCCGGCAGGCCGCCCAGCGCGTGGTCGCCATGCTGGAGACGTTTGCGAATCATCTCCACCGCGATGCGGGTCTGTGTGTCGGGACGGGCCATGGGTTGTTATGTGCAAAGCGCGCGCCCGGGGGCAAGGCGTTCGCCGGTGCAGCCGCTCACTCGAAGCACCTCCACGGCGGACGGTCCGTCAGAAAATGCGCCTCGTTCATCGGGAGCGCGGCCACCTGAAACAGCGGCAGGATAATCTCACCCTTCGCGGTGCGCGGATAGGTTTCGCCTTTCTTTTCGTAGAGCACCACCGCGTGAAAAATTCCGCCCGGTCGCTCGCCGATCAGGATGTCGATATCGACGGGCTTATCCGCTTTCAGATCGATCCAGTCGCCGTATTTTGCACCTGAATTGGCCGCAACTTTAGGACCGGGGTCGGCCGGTGGTTTCCATCCCAACAATGGAAATTGAGTGCTCGGCAGGTTGCCCACCAGGACGACGCGGCGGTTGATCGCCACGACCAGCATGTCGTCGGCGGCGCCGACGAAACGGTAGGTCCCGTCAACCGGCGGAGCGACCTGCCCCTTGTAGTGCACGACCCACGCCCGCGGCTTCACGACCTCCTCGACGCCGAAGGCCTTGGGCGCGGCCTCGGCGTTCATGCGCCCCGTCGCCACCTGCGTCGTGTAAAGCGGCAGGCCCGCGCGAAAAAAACGGTTGAACAACGCCTCGTCGAAACCCGACACAATGAACTCGTCGATGAACTTCGCGTAATCACGTCCGTTGCCCGGAATCGGCTCCCGTTGCTGCGTCTGCTTCAAATCATAAAAGATCCCCACCAGCGCCGCCGTGCCGCGCTCGCTGCGACCGAAAGCGCCCGGCTCCTGCGCGAAGGCCGGCATCACCGCGACGCAGGCGACCAAGCTGCACGCGCAGGCGCACAGACGACGGAGCCAAATCAACGGCTCCGCCATCCCTCGCCTCTTCATCTCGAAAAAACGGACGGACAAAGCAGCTCCTTAGTTCGCAGGCGGAGCCAGCGGTGCCGGATCAATCGCCTTCACCGACACATCCGAGATATCCAACACGCCTGTCTCCACGTTGAACAACGACGGCATGATCGCGATGAACGTCGCGCCCAAGGGCACGACGGCCTGCACCTTGCGCTCGACCCACCCCTCGGTGTTTTTTCCGAAGGCAATCGGTTTGGCCGTGCTCTTGATCTCCTTCCCTGCGGAGTCGCAGAAATTAATGATCACGCGTGCGTCGAACCAGTTTTGCGGCCCCCTTTTCAAATCCGAAACCCGCGCACGAATGGAAACCTCCACGGCGGCCGCACCCTGCAACGGAACCAGGTGATGAAGCATCGTCATCTTGCCCGGCTCCGCGGCCTCCAGACGAATGAAGTGATCGCCGCCCTCTTCACGCCACGAGCTGACGCCCGCCTTGGGTTTCGACCATTTGGCCGCCCAATCCCCGGTTGCATTGGGCGTTTCAAGATTGCCGTTCGCAACCAGGTTGACGTCCGCGGGAGCCTGGGCGGTCGCAGACGAAACGAAGGAAAAACAAAGTGCGCCCGCGGCCAGCCATAAGGCCGGCAGACGGACACGGAAAGGAGTCGGGGTGGGTTTCATGGGGTTTAGGGGGGGGGGCACCGGCGGGGAATTCCGCCGGCGTGAAAGCAAAACTGCGAAAAGTCGAAACACTCAGGCTGGAAACGCGGCGGCGAGCACATCCGCCTCCTCGGTCTCCTCATCGACAACGATATCCAGATTCTGCAAACGCGCGCGGAAATCGTCGTCGATTTTTCCGACACCTCCGCAGGTGGCGCGCACCAGCATCTGAGGACGGGGCAGACGCGTGGATTGATCCGGTTCGCCGCGCGCCAGACCCAACGCGCTCTTGATCAGCCAATGGCCCACGTAATCGAAGTTCTGCCGGATGGTGCTCAAGGGCGGATCGCTGTAGGCGCTGGCCTCGGTGTCGTTGTAGCCGACGATCTGAAAATCCTCCGGCGCGCTCAGCCCGAGCTTGTGCATCGCCGTCATGAAACGCAGCGCGTGCTCGTCGTCGTAACTGATCACGGCCAGGTCACCGCGATACGCTTTCCAACGCTCCGCGAGTTGATCCATCGCCAGCGCGCCGGGACGGACGAGACCGCAGAAATTCGGCAGATTCTCGCGCGACGTATAACAGGCATATGCGCTCAATACTTTTTGCAGCACCACGTCGCCCGCCGAGTCCGGACCGAGCAACGCGATGCGCCGGTGGCCCAGCGCATGGAAATAGCCGCACATCGCCTCCGACGCCGTCTGCAGGCTACCACCGAAAACTTCCTGCCGCTCAAAACTGTTTTTCTCCAGTCCCGGAATCACCATCGGCAGACTCACCGGCAGGGGCGAGTTACGCACAAACGTCCGCACATCGTCGATACGGTCATGCGGAAACCACGGCAGCGTGATCGCCACGCAGCCCTCCTGTTCCAGCAGCTTTGCCTGGACCAACCCCGCCTCGGCAAAGTCGCGCACCCAGCTGGAGCGCAACTCCACCTTCTGCTCCAACCCCGCATGCGCGATGGCCTGCAACACCCGGTAGGCATACGCGTTGCCCGCCTGGCACACGAGCACGCCGACCCGCGCGGCCGTCGACTTCAACACACGCGCCTCCACGGGATGCCGCGCCACAAACGTGCCGCTGCCGACGCGCCGCACCACGATGCCGTCGTCCACCAGCTCCTTGAGCGCGCGGCGCACGGTAAGGAAATTACAACCATATGAAGCCGCCATGCTTCGCTCGGCAGGCAAACGCGCGCCTACAGGCAGCGTTTGCGCCAATTGGCGGATCTCGGCTTCGACTTGCTTATGCTTAAATTGAGGGGGCTTCACGAGGGCAGAACAGGGGAATCCACGATTCTTAACTGCCCTCAGCCTGAGGGGGAACCACAACCCTAGCAACAAAAATAAAGCACTTTGCTATATTTAAAAATCCGACCCTGAAATAATTACTTAATTATTTAATAAACAAATATTTATACTTACTTTAAAAATAATAATGAGCTCAAAACGTAAACTAAATCCGCTTATAAATAAAGTGCTTGCATAGTATTATAACTTAACCGATTTTCACCGCTGTCCGAGATCCGCTTCGGTTGCTCCCCTGCATTCGAAATACCCCTTACCCCTCCGGAAATGCACCCCTCGAAATCACCCCTCGCTTTGCCGCGCCGTCTCCGTGCGCGTGGACAGACCCGCGCCTTCACCCTGATCGAGCTGCTCACCGTGATCGCCATCATCGGCGTGCTCGCCGC